>CBESOE010000063.1:0-22650 GCA_965531145.1 uncultured bacterium
GGCCGATCTATGGTGACCCCCATGGCGCTCCGAGGTCAAGACCACCCTGGATCAACCCCCCGGTTCGTTGACCGTGCCCCATGTTTCAGCTATCCTTCTTCAAGGGAACAAATTCCGTGAAACCGCCGTAACTTTGGTGTTTTCAAGGAGAGAAGGCTTTGTATCAACAGCAGCGAGTACGGTTCGGTTTCGGGTCGGGAATCACCCCGGCGGTGAAGCTTCTGCTCATCGTCAATGGGGTGGTCTTCATCCTGCAGAGCCTCGCCCCGGATTTCTTTCTCCGCTGGTTCGCCCTTAGGCCCTATCTCGCCTGGAGCAAGCTCAACCTCTGGCAGCTGGTGACCTACATGTTCCTCCACGGCGGGTTCATGCACCTGTTGTTCAACATGTTCGCCCTCTGGATGTTCGGCTGCCAGATCGAGCGGCTTTTCGGCCAGAACCGGTTCTACCGTTTTTACCTGCTCACCGGGCTGGCCGCCGGGGTGACGCACCTGATCTTTTCACCCAACTCCATGGTGCCGGTGATCGGCGCTTCCGGCGCCACCTACGGCATCCTGCTGGCCTTTGCGCTCTACTTCCCCGACAAAAAGCTGCTGATCTTTCCCTTTGTCTTCACCCCGATCAAGGCCAAGTGGCTGGTGCTCATCGTGGGCGCCATCGCCTTTTTCGGTTCGGTCTCGTCATCGGGCGGCGGCGGGATCGCCCACCTGGCCCACCTGGGCGGGATGGTTTTCGCGTACTTCTACATCCGGCGTCTGCGCTTTCTCAACGACATCCACTACCTGATTCAGCGGGTCCGGCAGCGGTCCCTGAGGAAAAAGTACAAGGTCTATGAAGGCGGTAACGGCGAGGACCGGACGTCCGGAGGATTCCCCCGGCGGCCGCCGGGCGGAGATGACGACAACGATTCCACCGTGCACTGACTTCTACCCCGGGAGCGGACACCGTGCGGAAGGAAGAGCCACCAGCCAACCGTGAAAAGGTATCGATCATCGGCGGCGGCCGGGTGGGGATGACCCTCGGTTTTCTGCTGGCCCGTTCTGGTTACCGTATTCGCGGGGTCTCCTGCCTGCAGCAGGCCGAGGCCGAGAAGGCGGTACGCTTCATCGGTGACGGCGCCCCCTTCGAAGACAACACGGCGGTGTTGATGGACAGCCGCATCGTACTGATCACCACCCCTGACGACTCCATCGCTTCGGTGGCCCGGGCGCTGGCCGAGACACCGGTCTCCTGGGCGTCACGGCTGGTGCTGCACTGCAGCGGTTTCCTCACCTCCGGCGTGCTCAAGCCGTTGGCCGACCAGGGGGCGGCGGTGGCCTCGGTGCACCCGCTGCAGACCGTGGCCAGTCCCCGCGAGGCGGTATCCGCCCTGCGCACCGGATTCTTCTCCATCGAGGGGGACGAGGAAGCACTGCCGCTGGTGCAGGACATGGTGCGCCACATCGGGTCGCGCTTCCTGATGATCGATCCGCAGAACAAGGTGCTCTACCACGCCGCGGCGGTGATGGCCTCCAACTACCTCGTCACGCTCACCAGCCTCTGTGCCGACCTGATGGCCGGTGCCGGCGTACCCCCGGAGCAGGGCCTGGAAGCGTTGACCCCGCTGGTGCAGGGCGCACTGGACAACGTCAAGAAACTGGGGCACCGGCGGTCACTCACCGGACCGATATCCCGGGGGGACGTGGCCACGGTGCGCGGCCACCTGGAGGGGCTGGCTCGCTGCGGACAGACCACCGATGCTGTATATCGCTCCCTGGGCCTGGCCACCCTGGAGCTGGCACTGGGCGGCCGTGGCGGCCCCTCCCTCGACCGGGCCTGGGAGCTTCGTGAGGCGCTGGAGAGCAGCGAGAATGATTCCGGCGATCAGTTCGAATAGTCAAACAGACCGCTTCCGCCAGAAGGGATTTGATCATATGCGCAAGATGGTGTTCACCGCGGGCCTGGTGCTCTTCCTCCTCATCTCCTGCGGCCACGGTGGCCCGGACCAGGCCGGCGCGGCAGTGGAGCTCGCTTCGGCACCCGGGCAGGAGAGTGTGGCCGGTGCCCCGGCCCTGGACCGGCTGGAGGCCGGTGCGGCCCTGCAGGCCTCGCGGCGCACGGCAGTGGTGGACGTGGTGGAGCAGGTGGCACCGGCGGTGGTCAACATCGCCACCGAGCAACTGGTGGAGGTGAACCCTTTTCTGCAGCGCCGGACGCAGAGCATCTTTGACTGGTTCGGCGAGCCGGACCGCAGCTACACCCGCAGCAGCCTCGGCTCGGGGGTGATCATCGACGACCAGGGGCACGTGCTGACCAACCAGCATGTGATTCTCCAGGGCTCGCGGATTACGGTGGTGCTCTCCGACAAGCGGGAGTTCGAGGCCGAACTGGTGGGTGCCGACCCGACCCTGGATCTGGCCGTGCTGAAAATCGACACCGGCAATTCTCTCCCCTTTGTGCCCATGGGCACCTCCTCCGACCTGATGATCGGCGAGTCGGTGATCGCCATCGGCAACCCCTTCGGTCTGAACCACACCGTGACCACCGGAGTGGTCAGCGCCACCGGCCGGATCCTGCGCACCGAAGAACGGGTCTACCGCGACTTCATCCAGACCGACGCTTCGATCAACCCCGGCAACAGCGGCGGCCCGCTGCTCAACATCAACGGGTCGCTGATCGGCATCAACACCGCGATTTACGGCGGCAATGCCCAGAACATCGGCTTCACCATCCCCATCGACCGGGCGCGGCGTATCGTCGACGATCTGATCCGCTTCGGCGCGGTAGTGCCGGCCTGGCTGGGGGTTGAGGTGCAGGACCTGAGCCGCACTCTCGCTGAGAGTTTCGACTTCCCCCTGCGCAGCGGGGCGCTGGTCTCCGACGTGGTGGAGGAAAGCCCGGCCGGGACCGGTGGACTCCAGCGGGGTGACATCATCACCGCCCTGGGTAGCGACAGCGTCGAGTCGGCGCGCGATTTCAGGGAGAGCCTCCGTGGCTACACCGCCGACGACGAGGTCATGCTGACCTACTACCGCGGCGGGGAGAAGAAAGAGGGCACGGTGCGCAGCACCGAGTTTCCCGCCGACCAGGTGGAAGGGGAACTCTGGCGCCGGGTGGGCTTCGAGGTGATCGAGATCACCCCGGCCCTGGCCCGCAGCTACAACCTGCCGGCCACGGACGGGGTGGCCATCCGCCGGGTCCGTGAAAATAGCCCGGCCTATGCCATCGGCCTTGACGGCGGGGACGTGCTGCTTCACGTCGACGGCACACACATCGACAAAATGGAGAACCTGCACCAGGCCCTGGTGCCGGCCCTGGGGCGCGGTTCATTCACCTTGATGGTCCAGCGGGGCAGGCACCGGTATCGTGGTGTGCTGGAGTTTTAGGTGAGTATGGACATTACGCCTCAACTGATGACTGCATTGAAGCCCGTCCATCGAATGTCGCTTTTCTCCTGGACGGTCATGACCGTCCTGATCTTTATCTTTGTGTTCCTTGTTTTCTTCAGTCTCCAGGAAGCCGTACCTGACACAGCGAATGTGATCTATCTCATCGTGCCCCTCACGGTACTGTCCCTCGCACTGACGACGATATCTCTTGGCCTGAAATGGTATGTGACGTCAAGCCACAGGATGCGCTTGAGGGTCAGGGATGCCAGAAAGAATGAACGTGGCGCTGATTCCGAGCTGTCCCCTGCGGATCAGCTTGCCGTGAAACTGTATAAAACGTGCCGCGTCCAGCGGTTCGTCGCGTTGGCTCTGCATATCGCCATCTTACTCGATGGCTTGGTGCTCTCTTTTCAATATGGCTTTCCGTACTTTGTTCTACCGTACGCTGCCCTCGCCTTGATCTTGAATGTGGTGTGGTTTCCGCGTTATCGTCCGCTTGTTGGTAAAATTAAGAAGAATTGGGATTTGTACACCTGATCATCCTGAGGATGTGAACATGCCCTTCTCAATCGAGCAGTACAAGGATCAGGACCTGACCGTCATCGTCATGACCGGAAATATTCCGCCCGCGGAACCGCTCGAGGCGATCAAGGCTTTTTATGATCGCGGTCCAACCACGGATGTCATCTGGGATTTCAGGGATGTAAGCGGCGGGTTGCTCACGGCCGAGGATATCCGAGAGATCTTTGACTACGCGATGGAGAACCTGGCGAAACGCCAGAGCGGCAGAACGGCCCTTGTTGCCCCGGCGGATTATGAATATGGCCTGGCACGCATGACCAGCACCATTGGCGAACTGCGGGACATACCCTGGGAACTGCAGGCTTTCAGAACATTGGAGGACGCCACCCGGTGGCTCGACGTTACCTACCCTACCCCTTGATCACCGCCAGCGGCACCAGGCGGGCCACCTTGCGTGAGATTCCCGAGCGGTGCACCGCCTCCACCACGTCCTCCACGTCCTTGTAGGCTTCGGGCATCTCTTCGGCCAGGGTACCCCTGCCTCTGGCGCGGACGTGGATCCCCCGGTGGGCGAGCTCTGCGGCGATGGACCGGTCCCTTGCAGCCTTTTTGGCCTTGCTGCGGCTCATCACCCGGCCGGCGCCGTGGCAGGTGCTGCCGAAGGTGGTCTCCATGGCCCTGGTAGTGCCGGAGAGCACGTAGGAGCAGGATCCCATGTCCCCGGGGATCAGCACCGGCTGGCCCACCGTGCGATAGGCCGAAGGAACTTCGGGGCGGCCGGGGCCGAAGGCGCGGGTGGCGCCCTTGCGGTGCACCATCAGCGTTCGCTCCCGGCCTTCAAAGGTGTGCCGTTCCTTCTTGGCGATGTTGTGGCAGACGTCGTAGACCAGGCCCATACCCAGGTCGCGGGGACCGGCCTGGAAGATCTTCTGGAAAATCTCCCGGGTCAGGTGGCTCATCGCCTGCCGATTGGCAAAGGCGTAGTTGGTGGCACAGGCCATGGCCGCGATGTACTCTCTGGCCTCGCTGGAATCGATGGGCGCGCAGGCCAGCTGGCGGTCGGGCAGATCGGTCCTGCTGCGGGGCACCAGGCGTTTGAGGTAGTCATCGCAGACCTGGTAGCCCAGGCCGCGGGATCCGGAGTGGATCATCACGGTGATGCCGCCTTCGGCCAGGCCATAGGCCGCGGCCGCCGTCTCGTCGAACACCGTGTCCACCAGCCCCACCTCGATAAAGTGGTTCCCCGAACCGAGGGTCCCCAGCTGGTTGCGGCCCCGTTCCAGGGCCCTCTTGCTCACCGCGCCGGGGTCGGCCTCTGACAGGCAGCCCCGTTCCTCCATATACTCCAGGTCGCTCTGCTGGCCGTAGCCGTTTTTCACCGTCCAGGCCGCACCCCGGGCCAGC
Organism: uncultured bacterium; assembly: GCA_965531145.1. Classification (GTDB taxonomy): domain Bacteria; phylum Acidobacteriota; class JAQAZP01; order JAQAZP01; family JAQAZP01; genus JAQAZP01. The sequence continues at coordinate 5,295 of CBESOE010000063.1, forward strand.
ACTTTCAGCTGGTCGGCAGGGGAAAGGCGGATGGCGCCGGTGGAACCCACGCCGCAGGGCACCCCGTTGAACAGCGCGTCGGCCAGTGCCCGGATCCGCGGTTTCACCGTATCCAGGTCGAGCTTTGTTCGCATCAGCCGCACGCCGCAGTTGATGTCGTAGCCCACGCCGCCGGGGGAGACGATGCCCTGATCGAGGTCGAAGGCGGCCACGCCGCCGATGGGAAAGCCATAGCCCCAGTGGATGTCCGGCATGGCCAGCGAGTAGCCGACGATACCCGGCAGCTGAGCAACGTTGGTCAACTGATCCAGGGCCTGGTCCCTGCGGATCTGGTCCAGGGCCGATTCCCGGGCGATAAAGCGGGCCGGAACCCGCATGCGGCCCCGTTTCTCGATCTCCCAGGTGCACTCGCCGATCTTTTTGAATCCCGCTCCGCTCATGTCCGTTCCCCTGTGCTGTTCAAACGTCAAAAAGCAATGTGGCTTCCAGCCGGCCGCCGCTCTCCCGGATACCCGACTGGTGATAGGTTACCGCCTTGATCTCGCAGTCGGGGGTGCCGGCCCGGCTCATGATGCACTCGGCCCTCAGCCGTTGCCCGTCCAGCTGCTGAAAGGTGACCGCCTGGGGCACCAGCCGTCGGGTATCGGCCTGGAAGAGCAACTCCCCCAGCCAGCGCACCAGCAGATCGTCCTGATCCACGCCTTCCAGATCGATGTCAATCCGGGCGGCGAGAGTCTGCTCACCGCCCGCTGAGTCCTGGCTGGGAAACAGGGTCTCCACAAGAGTCCGGGCGGCCTGGCGGAAGAGCAACTCCCGGTCGGGGGCCCAGATACGGAAACGCAGGTCAGCGGGATGGTCCACCATCTCGTAGCCGGCTTCCGGTTTCTCTTCCATGACAACGTCTCCTCACCACCAAACGGTTCGCAAGCTGGTCATTTGAATAGTATTATTGTACAGGAATCTTCCTGGAGACAAGTGAGGACAAGGCTCTGGCCCACAAGACCCCCAGCAAAAATGCGAAGAAAACGAGGAAGATACGGGATACATTGCGATTCTCCCGTATCGGCCTGGCGGCCAGAATCGCCGGGGCGGTGGTCATCCTCCTCTTCGTCGTGCTGCTCTACCTCATTTTCGGGTCACCCAGCAGCCGTATCACCACCAGCATACTCGCGGGCCTGGTGGAGAAGCACTTCGTTCCGGGATCGGGGTTCCAGGGGCTGGACCTCGACTTCTACTCCGGGGAGCTGCACATCACGGGTATCCACCTGGAAATACCTCCTGATCCCGAGGCACAGCCAACTGCTGACGGGCCGGCTCCCGGTTGCTCGGTCGCGCTGGAATCCCTCCGTTTTGCCTTTGGTCCCTCCTTTCACCGGCCTTTCACTTTCGGGGCCCACCAGCTGGATCTCGAGGGGATGGAGGTGGCACTGGAGCAGCATTCGCTGATGGCTTTCATCAATCGTTACCGCAAGCGGGAGCAAAGGAAACCGCGGGATATTTCGGTGAGCCTCCCCGGGGTGAGCGTTCGCCGGGCGGTATTCCATTACGGGCGGCACGAGTTTCCCCTGGACATCGAGGTCCAGTCGGTGACCGTCTCGCTGGCCCCCACCGACAGCCGTGAGGTGGTTGAGGGGATGGTGCAGTGCGGGCCGGGGATGGTGGATGCCAACGGGTACCGTTTCCCGGTGGATTCGCTGGTGGCTTCGGCTGGCCTCGACCTCACGGGCGTCCGGGTGCGCCACCTGGAAGTCTCCTCACCGGTGGCCCATCTGACCGGCGATGGCGTCATCGGCTTCCGGCGCTACGGGGAGGTTCCCCGGCGGCTGGATATCGAGGGTGTCTGCCGGCTGGAGCGGGTGGCCCGATATTCCCGGTTGCCCTTCGGCCTCACCGGCAACGCTTCGGTGGACCTGGAACTGAACGGCAAGTGGGGCGAACCGGACGAGACCGGGCTCTGGACCCTGGGCGGCACTGTCTACGGTGAGCGGGCGTGGATCGATGATCTGCCCCTGGAGGATTACACCATCCTCGCCGAGGTGGGCAGCACCGGGCTGACCGTGCACCGTTTCGACATCGGCATGTTCGAAGGCCGCTGCCGCGGGGCGGGGAGCCTCTTCCCGCTCAACACCCGGGGTGAGCTGGAGGCGACGCTGGAACTGGACAAGATCCGCCTGTCCCTGATTCAGCCCTGGCTCGAACTGGGACAGGAGTGGCCCGAAGGTCTGGTCAGCGGACAGGTGGCCGGGACCATGCCGGTGGACAACTGGTCCAACCTGGTGGCCGCGGGCGACCTGGTGGTGGATCCCGGATTGAGGAAGGACACCTTGCGTGCCATGGGTCCGCCATCGGCACGGGGCCGGGTTTCCTTCCACGCCTTCCAGGGGACGCTCCAGTTCCAGGAGAGTTCGCTGGTGGTGGGGCAGACCGCCATTCAGTTCTCCGGGCCGCTGAGCCTGGAGGGGGGCGACACCCGGGTCAACATCCGGCTGGCCGCCGCCGACCTGCGCAGCAGCAGGTACTCCCTGGAGCGGATTCTCGGACCCCGGTATCCCATGCTCCGTGGCGGGGAAGGGAAGACGCCGCTCTCCATGACCGGGGCGTTGGAGTTCGACGCCACCCTGGTCCGTGAGGAAGGCAGTCCCTTCCACTTCGAGGGGTGGATGCGGGGTGACAACCTCCAGCTGGCCGGGTTCCGGCTGGGACAGGCCGATGGCCGCTTCCACCTGGATCCGGGACGCTTCGAACTGCGTGACCTGGTGCTTGGTGGAGAGGGGGTCAATGGCACGGTGGACTACTTCGGCTGGAAACTGAGACCTCGGGGCGCCGCCAGGGAAGAGCCGGCGGACCGGAGAGAGGATGAACTGGATTTTGTCCTGCAGGAGGACGGCCGATCCGTCGAGCCGGCTGCCGACCCCGTCCTCGGTCCTCTCGACCCGCTGATCGGGCTGCGCTGTGACCTGGACGGCGTTCCCCTGGACACGGTGAGCAACATGCTGCCCATGCCGCTGATCACCGGCGGCCCGGCCGCGGTGCAGCTGCTCCTCGACCGCAAGGACCCGTTCTCCCCGCTCACCGGCTGGGGGTTGGTGGAGAGCGGCCACTGGGATCTCGATCCCTGGCGTTTTGGCCGCACCACGGCCGGGGTGGGGGTGGATGGCAGCGGCCTCCGTTGGCACGGCGAGATCCGGGGCAACGGCCGGATGAACTGCTCCGGCTGGATCGAGCCGGGGTTCAAAGACGTTCACTTCCGTTGCCGCGGGCTGGCGGCCCAGTTCGCCGAAGCCTGCACCGTGCTGGTGGACGAGGAGAACGGGGAACCCTATTTCCGGGCCCCCCTCAATTTCGCCGGTCAGGGTTCATATGACGGGGGCAGGTTCATGTTGCGCGGCAGCTTTGAATTTCCCTGGCTCTCCTCCGGGGCCAACCTGCTGGGCCCGGGCACGGCGAGCCTGGCCATGGACGGAGACATCTGGCGGCTGGAGCTTGAGCCGGAGGCGGGGAGCGGCCGGATCCGAGGGATGCTTTTTGCCGATGGCCACAACTGGCCCCTCTGGCTGGCCGGCGAGCTCTCGGCGCTGCACGTACGGCAGTGCCGGGAGGACGATATCATTCCGCAGCCGATACCCGGCCAGTGGGCCGATCTAACCGGCCGGGTATGGCTCCGGGGCCCGGGGGCCGCCGCCGAACGGATGGTGCTCGGCGGCCAGGTGGAGCACTGCCTGGTCAGCACCGCCGAGAGCTATCGCCTGGAAAGCCGCGGCGGCTTCCCCATCCTGATGGATCAGGGGGTGCGCAGCCTGAAACTGCCCCGGGCCAGCTTCCAGGGGCCGGGGGGATCGCGGATCAGCGCCGGTGGCCGGCTGGCCTTCGAAGGGGCGACCACACCCACCGACATGCTGCTGCTCGGATCCTTTGACCTCGACGGCCTCGGTTTCTCCCGCGAGGCCTACCAGCTCAGCGGTACCGGGATGGCCGAACTGCACCTGGGCGGTTTCTACCCCAACCTGAGTCAGACAGGCCGGGTGGATCTCACCGGCGGCAAACTGACCCTGCCCGAGATTCACTTTGCCTGCACAGATATCGAGGCGGCCATCGCCCTCGAGCCGGACCATCTCAAGCTGCTCAGCATGAGCGGCCGGATAGGCGGCGGGCCGGTGAGCGGCAGCGGCACCCTGCAGTTCGGCGCGGATTACTCCGCCGAGGCATTCCGCTTCGAAGCCCGCGGCCGGGACATGGTGCTGGCCTACCCCGAGAAGGTGAGCACCCTCTTTGACGCCGACCTGGTTCTGGAAGGGGACCGGCAGGGTCACACCCTCTCCGGCCGGGGGATTATACGCCGAACGGTGTACAGCGGGTCGGTGTTCCTCGAGGAGGAGGCGGCGGCCGTGGTGGACGACCCGATCATCCGGGAGGATGAAGAGGTCGACTGGCTGGGCCGGCTGGCCCTCGACCTGACCCTGGAGGCACCGGAAAACCTCTTTATCCGCAGCGAGGAGGGAACGGTGCAGTTCACCGGCAGCCTCGAAGTGGGCCAGACCTTTGCCGAGCCGCGGATCACCGGCACGGTCACCTCGGTACCCGGCGGCCGCTTCCTCTTCCGTGAGATCGAATACGACGTGGAAGAGGCCCGGGTCGATTTCATCAACCCCACCGGGGTGCAGCCGGTGCTCTATCTCAAGGCATCCACCACCGTGGACACCTACCTGATCACCCTGATGGCTGACGGTCCCTTCGATGACCTCTCCTTTGATGTCACGTCCGTGCCCCGGCTCAACGACCGGGACATCATCTCACTGCTCGCCTTCGGCCGGCTCAGTTCCGAATTGCCCGGGATCGAGGGGGCGACACAGGCCGGGCAGGAGGTGACCTCCTACTTCACCGGCGGGGTCACCGGCGAGCTGCAAGCGATGTTCAAGGAGGCGTTCGGTCTGACCCGCTTCGAGATCCAGCCCATGTTTCTCGAGGGGACCACCGATCCCACTGCCCGCATCACCGTGGGCAAGGACCTCTCCGACGACCTCTTCTTCACCTACTCTTCCAGCCTGTCTTCAATCGAGGATTCCCTGGTGTTGCTGCGCTACCGCATCGACCAGCGGATGGCCGTGCTCGGTTCCCGGGAACAGGACGGATCCTACGGCGCCGACTTCCAGTATCGCACCTCGATGAGCTTTGCCCAGGGCAAGGACAAGAGCCTGTGGGACAGCCTCTTTGGCCGGTACGGCCGGAAGGCCGCCACGGAAGACGGTGCGGCCACTGACGGCCCCGCCCGGCCGCGGGTGGGCGAAATCCGTTTCGCTGACCCGGAGCAGTTACCGGTGAAGGAGAGGACTCTGGCCGGGAAACTCAAGGTGAGACGCGGGGATATATTGGAAGCCAGGGAGCTGGTGGATGATCAGGAGCGTTTGACCCACTACCTGATAAAGCAGGGGCACCTCCGCTGCCGGGTCAAGGTGGACCGCCTGCCGCGGGATACCGCTGAGATAGATGAACCGCGGACCGACCTGCTCTGGACGGTGGAAGGCGGGCCGCGTTTCAAGGTGGAGTACCGCGGGGGCCACGCCCCCATGAGGCTCAAGAGGAAGATTCGCAAACTCTGGTCCGGGGAGGCGTTCTTCGACGACAACGTCCGTCGGGCCCGGGAGATGCTTGCCGAGCACTTCCACCGGAAAGGTTACCCCGGCGCCGAGGTATCGGCGGAGCAGGAGCCGGCGGAGGGCCACACAGTGCTGGCCTTTGTTGTGCGAAAAGGGCCGGCGGCCCGTATTTCCAGTATCGATGTCAGTGGCAACCAGGTGTTGAGCACGCCCCAGGTGCTCGCCCTGCTGGAGGGCGTGCCGGAGGAGATCCAGTTGAAGAGCGGTGTGCTCTACGTGGAAGACGAGGTGCTTCAGGCCATTGGCCGGCTGCGCGCGGCCTACCGCTCCCGGGGGTACAACGGCTGCCAGTTGACCCATTTCACCGGCATGCCGCCGGCCGACTCAGCCGACAGCAAGGAGAAGTCGGTCCCCCTGCAGATTTTCATCACCGAGGGGCCGCGGGACATGGTGAGCCGGATCCAGTTCAGCGGGCTCAACGGTCTCAACGAAATCGACCTGCGCAAACGGTTTCTCTACCAGGAGGGCGAACCCTACGACTCTTCCAGAATGAAGGCTGCCGAGGAGGGGATTGTACGCCAGGTCGACCAGGAGGGCTTTGTCGAAGCCCAACTGAAGATCGAGGTCAGCCATCTGGAGGGAGAAGAGGATGGCCCGGTGCCGCACATGATCGAGGTCCTGGTGGATGAGGGCCGGCGCCACCTGGTGGACCACTGGCGTTTCACCGGCAACGTGCTCACCGACAACCGAGTGATCCACCAGGAGATGGTGGTCCGGCCCGGGGAGCCGCTCAGCCGCTTCGGGATGCTGCAGAGCCAGCGCAACCTGTACCGCACCGGCCTCTTCGACCAGGTGCTCATCCGCTACGAGCCGCTGCCCGGCCCGGTGGACGGGCCGCTCAATGTGCGCTTGCTGGTGGAGATGGAGGAGCGGGACAATCTCCAGCTCACCGGTGGCCTGGGATACGATACCGAGGAGAAAATCCGGGGATACCTGCAGTTCAACAACCTCAACTTCATGGGTGCCCGCCGGATTCTCGGCCTGCAGCTCAGGGGCTCCAGCAAGCGCCAGCGGCTGCAGCTCACCGGCACGGAAACCCGCTTTCTCAACCGCACCGACATGGAGGCCACGGTGGTGGCCTTTGCCGCCCGGGAGCAGGAAGTCAGTTACGATATCTCGCGGCTCAGCGCCTCCTTCCAGGTGGACTGGAAATATTCACCACACTGGCGGTTCCTCTCCAGTTACAACTTCGAGGCCAACCGCCTGGATGACATTCGGGTGCTGGAGGACGTTATCGAAGCCCGCGAGGAGACATACCGCATTTCCCGGCTCCGGCTGTCGCCAATCTATGATGCCCGGGACGATATCTTCAATCCCACACGGGGGCTCTTTGTCAGCGGCGAGCTGGAAGCGGCGCTGAAGCCGTTGGGCTCCCAGGTGGAGTTTCTGCGCTCGTTGTTCAGCGTCAGCTACTACCAACCGATCACCCGCCGTACGGCCTGGATCTCCAGGGTGAGGCTGGGTCTGATGGGTTGGCCCGGTTCCGACGATTATTTACCGCTCTCCGTGCGTTTCTACGCCGGGGGCCCGAACACCGTGCGTGGATTTCCTTACGACCGGCTGGGGCCATTGGATCCCAAATCGGGTCTGCCCCTGGGCGGCGAGTCGCTGGTGGTTCTGAACCAGGAGCTTCGCTTTCCACTGTACGGGGATTTGGGAGCCTCCCTGTTCGTCGATGTGGGTAATGTCTTTCTCACAGTGGATAATATGTTCGACGACTTTTACCTGCGCCGGACCGCCGGTGTGGGGTTGCGCTACCATACTCCGGTGGGTCCGGTGCGCATGGAGTATGGCTGGATTCTGGATCGACGGGAGGGAGAGGGGAGCGGCGAGTTCTATTTGAGCATCGGCAATGCCTTCTAGGATGCTTGAAGGAGGAGGGTGATGGCCAGAAAAAAGAGTGAACGGCAGGGCGAGTTTCTGGTCCGTTTCTGGGGCGTGCGGGGCAGCCATGCGGTGCCCGGACGCGGGACCGTGAAAATTGGCGGGAACACCTCCTGCATCGAGGTGCGGGCCGCCGGCCGGATCGTGGTCCTCGATGCCGGAACCGGGATCGTTGGCCTGGGCAAACTGCTGGCGGCGGAAGAGGCCGCCCGTGGCGAGGGCGGGCTGGAACTGACCCTGCTCATTTCCCATGCCCACCACGACCACACCCAGGGTTTCCCCTTTTTTCGGCCGCTCCACGACCCGCGCTCCACCCTGCACATCTTTGGCCCGCGCTACGACGGTGAGACCATGGAGGATGCCCTGACCACCGCTCTGCTCTCGCCCTATTTTCCGGTGCAACTGGCAAGCCTCGCCGCAACGGTGAAGATCGGTAACCTGGAGGGCGGTGAAATCATTGCCTGGGGCCGGGGCCGGGGCCGGGACAGGCCGGAACTCAGGAAGCGGGCGCCATCTGCACAGAACCTTCCGCGGGTACGGGTGCTCCGTTGCCGCAACCACCCCGGCTGGGGAGTATTGGCCTTCCGGGTGGAACTGGCCGGCCGCAGCCTGGTCTACGCCAGCGATATCGAGGGCAGCAGTGGAGAGAACGGCAAGCGCCTGGCGGCCTTTTGCCGGGATTGCGATATCCTGGTCCACGACACCCAGTATCTGCCCGCCGAATACGCCGGGAACGGTGATGGCGGCCGGCGCGGGTTTGGTCACAGCACCTTTGAGATGGCCTGTGAACTGGCCTCCCGGGCCCGGGCCCGGAGATTGATGCTCTACCACTTCAGTCCGGACCACGATGATCGCCAGGTGGCTCGGGTGGAGCGTGCGGCCCGCCGTCTCTTCCCCGGAGCCGAGGCGGCCCGCGAAGGCCTGATTATCGATCTCACCCAAGAGGAATAACAAGGCCTCATCTCGCCTTTCTTCACTGCCGATAAGTACCCCATGTTGGTTGGAATGCGGCCCGTTTCGGCGTGCAGGGATATGTACGCGCCGTTATCCGACTCATGGAGGGGTACATTGAGAGTTGTCACGCTATCCTGCTTCCATCTGCGCTGGTTCGTTGCCGGTCTGCTGCTCTTACTGCTCCCGCAGATCGCGGGTGCCGGAGATAGTGGCGCCCTGGCGGGCGGGAAGGAACCGGTTCCACCAGGGTTGCTCTGGGTGGACAGGAATCACGAGGATGCTGCGATAAACCGCAAGCAGGTGGCGATGACCGCCGACGGGCAATACGTGCTCTCCGGGTGGTGGATAAACAACGAGCGGGTCCAGCTGTACCGGCAGGACGACACCAGTGATCCTGAGTGGCGCGCGGACATCGCCGGCACCGACTGGTTTCTTCCCCTGGAAAGCGACTGCGAGGGGCGAAGCCTGGTCTGCGCCACCCGGGGAAACGACGCGGAGCTCCAATCTCTCCTCTACCTGTGGGATAAATCCTCGGCGGATCCGGTGTACGCCTTGCTGCCTCCACCGGACCACCTCTGGGTCGATGCGGAAACCTGCGACGACGGCAGATTTTTCTTCGGCCTGGCCCAGGGACCGTCACCGAGTTACCTGGGGCGGGTGATCTGCTACGACCGGCTGTCGGGGCTGCAGCTCTGGCACTACCAGATGCAGAACCAGGCTCTGGGCCTGGACTGCTCGGCCGACGGGAGCCGACTGGCCGCCGCCAGCCGCTGGGAGACGGTGGTGCTGGACACGGCCACCGGGCTGCTGGTGGACCGGGTGGTACATCCCGCGGGCAGCCAGTCCCTGCCTGCCCTCTCCGGCGACGGGACGCTGCTGGCGGTGGGCACCACCGAGGGCCAGTTGTCGTTGCTTTCCTGGGACGGTGCGGCATACCTGGAACAGTGGCGCCACACCTTTCCGGTGCTGGACGATCAAAGCTATGTCAGTTGCGTGGACATCTCCACTGACGGCAGCACGGTGGCTGCCGGCACTCTCGATTTCCCCACCACCAGCACCTATGGCGGCAGCTGCCGAATTTTTGACGCCTCGTCACCGCTGCCACTGCTCAGTGACAGCAGCTTCGGGGACCAGGTCAACGATGTTGAACTGACCCCCGATGGATCACGGGTTGCGGTTGCCTCTCACGGACAACAGGGCGGTGGGGACGGTTCCCTGCTGGCGGTCTTTGACCGGGACAGCGGGCGCACGGTTTTCTCGGTCTCGGACCAGGTGGCCCAGGGAATCGGCTCCACGTTCAGCGTGGCCCTTTCCGCTGACGGGGCTTTCGCCGCTTTCGGGGGCAGGGCCTGCCATGCCCGGGAAGAGGGGGCCGGCGGATACATGGCCATGGCCCGGCTGCCCACCTCATTCCTCTCCATCCTTGACCGTGCGGGCAGGGAAACGGCGGAGATCCTGGTGGGTCTGGAACTGGGGCTCCTGCTGGAAGACAGAGACGCCAACACCGATCCGGGGACTGCTGAGATCGTCCAGGTGCAAGTGGTCAACACGGCCACCGCGGACGAAGAGACGGCTGTTCTGCTGGAAACCGCACCGGATAGCGGACGCTTCGGGGGAACCCTGCCCACCGTCTTTTCACCGTCAAACCCACCGGTATCCGGTGACGGGCTGCTGGACTGCGGCAGCGGTGACCTGGTGAGTGCGGTCTATATCGACGTCGATGACCCGGCGGACGAGGCGCGATCCGAAGCGCACACCCGCTGGCGTTCCCAGATCGTCAGTGCCCCGGGGCCTGAGCAAGGCAACCCGGCCCGCGGCCGGATCTTCGATCCCTTTGGCCAGTCCGACCTGGGCGGTGAGATCGAGCCCTATGGACCAGGGGTTGGATACGGGTTGCGTCTGGCGCTGGGGGACATCGATGGTGACGGCACTGCTGAAATCGTCACCGGCCCGGGCCCCGGTCCGGGGTACGGCCCGCTGGTCCGGGCCTACGAGGCCGACGGCAGTCCGCTGGCCCACGTGTCGTTCATGGCCTACGGTGCCTGGCGTTACGGGGTCAACGTGGCCTGCGGTGACGTGGACGGCGACGGCATCGACGAGATCATCACCGGCGCCGGGCCCGGGCCGGTGTTCGGACCCCACGTACGGGGCTGGAATGCCGACGGCGCTACGGTGACCCCGATGGACGGTCTCAGTTTCCTGGCTTTCGGGACCAATCGTTACGGGGTCAATGTGGCTTGCGGTGACGTGGACGGAGACGGCCTGGATGAAATCGTCACCGGCGCCGGACCGGGATCGGTATTCGGCGCCCATGTCCGTGGCTGGGACTACGATGGTGGGACGGCCGCGGTGCCGATCCCCGGCTTCAGTTTCCTGGCTTACGGGACCAACCGTTTCGGCGTCAACGTGGCCTGCGGCGACCTGCAGGGGGACGGATCTGCTGAAATCATCACCGGCCCGGGGCCGGGACAGACCTTCTCGGCCCATGTCCGGGCCTGGCGGATGAACGGCTCTGCCGTTGTGCCCGTGGACGGGGTCAGCTTCCTGGCCTATGGCGGAGAATACCGCTACGGTGCGGTTGTCGCTGCGGGCGACCTGGACCTGGACGGCGCCGACGAGCTGGTCACGGCTCCGGGAGCCGATCCGCTGGCTCCCTGCCGGGTACGGGGCTTCAAGGTGACCGGCAGCGGAGTGCTGGAACTGGACTACTGCGATTTCCTGGCGTTTGATGGCCTGGTGAGCCACGGTGGCAGCATTGCCGCCGGCAGCCTGAGGTAACAGGACCTGTCGACCATCGTCCGCTTCGGATCTACGAGCGTCGCAGCCAGCGCAGGATCTCCATCGGCCCCGGGCGCTTGCCATACATCAGTATCCCCACCCTGAAGATCTTGCCCACCAGCCAGATCATCCCCACATTGGCCCCGATCAGCAGGACGATGGACAGGGCGATCTGCCAGAAGGCCGGGGTCACCGTGTTGATCCGCACCATCATGATAAAGGGGGTGAAGAAGGGGATCAGCGACACCACCTGGGCGACCATCGAAGTGGGGTTGTTGATGAAGAAGAAGACCGTGGAGAGGGGGATGATCAACAGGAGGATCACCGGCGTTTGCGCCTGCTGCGCCTCCTGTTCGGTGTTGCAGACCGCGCCCACCGCCGCGTAGAGGGTGGCGTAGAGGAAGTAGCCCAGCACGTAGAAGAGGATCATGTAGCCGAACATGGCCGGGGAGAGCCCTTCCAGCAGCGGCCCCAGGGTCTCCTGGGACGACCCGTAGAGCAGGAAGCCGACACCGGAGAGCGCATAGACCGTCATCTGGGTCAGGCCCACCAGGGAGATGCCCACCACCTTGCCCATCATCAGCTGGAAGGGGGTGACCGAGGAGAGCAGCACCTCGATGATCCGTGAGGACTTTTCCTCGATGACCCCGCGCATGATGGCCACGCCCCAGAGGACGAACATCATGTAGAAGAGGAAGATGAAAATATAGTTCACCGCGAAGCTGACCACCCGGGCCCCTTCCGACTGCACCTGCTCCTCGCCGCCTTCGGCCACCTCCACCACACTCATTTCGATGCCCCGGGTCAGGTGACGCAGCTCGTCGCGGTCCAGGCCCGAGTCGCTGTCGGCCAGCCGCAGGTCAAGCGCCGTTTTGTACAGCGCGTTGTCCATCCGCTGCTGCTCGTTGAAGCTGATGTTGCGGGCAAAATACCGAATGCCGTCTTCCTCGTCGAACTCCTGTTCAACCACCAGGTAGGCGTCGAGGGTCCCGTCCAGCACCCGCTGGTTCAGTTCCTGGCGGGCTGCGGTGGGGCCTTCCTCACCCGGGTCGACTTTTTCCAGCAGGTAACGTGAACGGCCGTCATCGAGGGTGCTCTCGGAAAGCGCCTCTTCCAGCGGCCCGGCAAATCCACCGTGCAGGTCCACCAGGGCCAGCTGCTGCTGAACCGAGGGTGAGAGCATCATCATCACCGATGGCAGGCCCATCAGCAGGGCCATCAGCACCGGGCCGAGGATGGTGAAGATGACAAAGCTCTTCTTCTTTACCCGGGTCAGGTATTCGCGCTTGAGGACGGCCAGTATCTTGTTCATCACGCGGCCTCCCTTCCCACGATGTTGACGAAGATGTTGTGCAGGGTCGGCTCCATCACCTGGAAGCGTTTGAGCATGATCCCGCTGGCCACCGCCCGTTCCAGCAGCTGCTGGGGCTCTACCCCCTTGGCCAGGATCACCTCGGCATAGTTGCCGTAGCCGTCAACGTTGTCGATCAGCGTCTTGTCCTTGAGGAAATCGGCCTTGCCGTCGAACTCCAGGGCAATGGTGTTCTCGCCGTAACTGTGCTTGACGTCACTCAGACGGCCGTCCAGCACCTTCCGGCCCTTGTTGATCAGGCAGATGTATTCACAGAGTCTCTCCACCTGCTCCATGATATGGGTGGAAAAGACGATGGTTTTGCCCTGCTGGTGCAGTTCGAGGATGATCTCCTTCAACTGGTCCACATTCACCGGGTCGAGGCCGGAAAAGGGCTCGTCGAGAATCAGCAGTTCCGGGTCGTGAACCATCGCCGAGATGAACTGCACCTTCTGCTGCATACCCTTGGACAGTTCTTCGACTTTCTTGTCCTTCCAGTCCGTCAGTCCCAACCGATCCAGCCACTGGTCGGTGCGCTCCCTGGCTGTCCGGGCCGCAACCCCCTTGATCGCTGCCAGGAAGTGCAGCACCTCGCAGACTTTCATCTTCGGGTAGAGCCCGCGTTCTTCCGGCAGGTAGCCGATACGCTCCTTGAGCGCTTCGTTCATCCCTTCGCCCAACACCGCGATCCGGCCCTGGTCGGGGATGATGATGTTCATCACCATCCGGATGGAGGTGGTCTTGCCCGCGCCATTGGGTCCCAGCAGGCCGAATATGCTGCCCCGGGGAACCGTCAGGTCCAGGTTGTCCACCGCTTGGTGGCCCTCGTATGTCTTGGTTACCGAATCGATCTTGAGTGCGTCCATATTGATCCACCTGTGACGTTGTGGGTGTGTCCCGGCGGAAATCCGCGGGTGCTTCATGACTATACGCAGAACACCCCCCGAGGTTTCACCTGTTCGGCCGGACAACGGTTGACAGGTACCCCTTTGGGCACTTATGTTTAATCTGTAGCTGGGCTGCCGCTGCAGGGACTGTTCCCGTTCGCCGAAACCCGTGTCCGGAGATTTATCATGCCGAACAGCTGTTCGATTACCCCTGCTGTCCTGAAAATCGTTCCCCTGTTGCTGCTCCTGGCCATTCTCGCCATGCCTGCCGCGGCACAGAACGGGGTGCTGCTGGACCAGCAGCTGGACGGGGAGGGCAAGGGCTATTCGGTGATCCACGTCTGGGGCACGCACCAGGAGATGGGTTTTGCCCACGCCTCGCTCCTTGCCGACGAGATCGTCGATGCGGTGGACTTTTTCCGCATGATGCTGGGCAGCGACTACGCCGATCTGCGGGTGGTGATGGCCACCTCGGACTGGCAGCCGGCGGAGATGGTGGACGAGCTGCAGGGGATGATGGACGCCCTGGCCATCGCGCACCCGGCGGCGGCGGTGGACCTTACCGATCTGAAGATCCTCAACAGTTTCAGCGACTGGGGCTGGGGCTGGGCCTGCCGCTCCCACGCCTGCTGGGGCGGCATGGTGAAGCCGGGGGTTGAGATGCTGGCCACCAGGCTGCTGGGCATCGGCACGCCGTTCCCCGCCCTGAACCACCACGTGATCTGTGCCTGGGAGCCGGACGATGGTTCGCCATGGTGGATCAACGTTGCCTGGCCCGGCTACGTGACGGTGATCACCGCGGTCAACGAGTACGGCTCCCAGCTCTCGCTCCACGACTACGACGTCAGCGGCACCCTGGGCTCCAGCCCCATGCCGCGCTCGGTGGCGGCCCGCCTGCTGCTGACCCACCCCGACGGCCCGGATATTGCCAACCACCTGGACGAGGGCTTTGCTGTGCTCCAGACCTGTGAGGCCTGGATCAGCAGCTTCATCAACTACTTCTCTCCCGGCGGGCACGGCGGTGTGATCACCTGCACCACCGACCTCGGCTATTCCGAACTGCGCGAACCCCAGGCGGTCTATTTCAACGGCGAGGTGCTGGTGACCAGCAATGAGTGGACCGATGGCAGCTTCACCCCCGGTGGCGCCTGGTTCATGGAGGCCTACTACAACCAGGGGGGCCCCAAGGATCTGGCCGATCACTGGGATTCCATGCCGGATCAGGGTAATCCACTCCACCTGGTGAGTACCGAGTTTCGCGGGGGGCGGGACATGACCCTCTGGTTCGAGGGCCGCCTCGACCCGGGGGGCACCGGCCGGCTGGAGTGGGAGTGGGACGACCTGTTCGTCCGCGACCCGGGGTTCATCGCGGTGGACCTGGCCTGCCAGCCGTTGCTGGGCACACTGCCCTTCACCCTCCGCTTTGACGTGGGACTGAGCAACCCCTCGCCCTGGTTCCGCCGGCTCTCCGGACGCATGGACGTGAACCTGGCCGAGGGCGGCTATTTCTCCAACTGGCGGCGCGGCTACACCAGCACTTCGCCCTTCGAACAGGTCACCCTGACCTGGACCCAGTACATCCCGGCACTGCCCGCGGTGGTTGGCGGCAACACCTTCCACCTTCTTGGTGCAGACACCACACCGGCGCCTTACAACCAGCCGCCGTACCCGGCGGCGGGCGACACCGCTTCGGCCCTCTGTACGGTGACCGGTGTGGCGCCCTGATCCGGGGCTTGATCCACGTGGACGGACAGGATCCCAGCACATTCTCCGGCCCCCTGGCGGGCCTCGACCTCGAAGGATTTCCCAGGCATCGGGGAGTCTGGCAGCTGTCAGACGCCGAGCCTTTTGCCGGGCACCAATCCCGCTACCTCGAGGTGCGGGAGCGCGAAGGGCGCCTGCCGGATGACATGACGGTGAGCGGACTGCCCGCGGTTCCGGGCGGGCACCCCCAGGCCGGTGAGTGGCGGGTGCGGGCCTGGTCCCTGGCCCGGCTGCAGTCATATCTCGACGCCCGTCGGCACCTGCAGGTAGTCCTCGACGTGGGGTGCGGCAACGGCTGGATGGCGGCCCGTCTGGCCGAGCCGCCCGGTCGATTGGTCTACGCCCTTGACGTCAACCAGCACGAGCTGGAGCAGGGGGCCAGGGTCTTCCGTGACAACCCGCGGCTGATCTTCCTCTTTGGTGATGTGGGCGGGGAGGCGTTGGCCGCTGCCCGGGTGGACCTGGTGCTGCTGGCCGGGTCGGTGCAGTATTTCAGCGATCTTACGGCGTTGATCCCCCAACTGCTCCGCCTGCTGCGGCCGGGCGGGGAACTGCACATCATGGACAGCCCGTTCTATGACCGGGAGGAAGCGGTGCGCGCCCGGGCCCGTTCGGAAGACTACTACCGCCGTCTCGGCTGTCCGGAGATGGCCGCCCACTACCATCACCACAGCAAAGACCTGCTGGAGCTGTTCGGCCCGCACTTGCTCCACGACCCCGCACGCCTGCTCTCCCGGGTGGGGCGCAGAATCCTCCGCACCGGAGAGTCACCCTTCCCCTGGATCAGGATCAAACCGTGAGAATGGCTGTTGGCGGGATCAGAGGTTGGCCAGGGCTTCGATGGCCTCATCGCTGCCGATGACCAGCAGGATATCGCCGGGCCGGATCCTGGTCTCGGGCATGGGAACCTTGATCAGCCGGGTACTTCGCCGGTTGGTTTCCGTCTCGCTCTTCTCCGAATCGGGGGAGCGGCGGATGGCGGCCACGGTGATCTTGTGCTTCTTCCTGACGTCCAGTTCCTCGAGGGTTTTGTTGTGGAAGATTTCCGGCGCGGCCACCTGGGTCAGGCTGTAGCCATCGGCCAGGTCGAGACGCTCCATGAGCGAAGGCGCCAGCAACTGGCTGCGCCACCGCGCCGCCGATTCCAGTTCGGGATTGGCCACGCTGTCCGCACCGATGCTCATGAGAATTTTTGCCCGCCGGTCGGTGGTGGCCCGGCTGATCACCCGGGGAACCCCCAGCTGTTTGAGCACCACGGTGGTCAGCAGGTTGGCTTCGAAGGACGAGCCGATGCCCACGATAACCACGTCCACCTTGTGAATTCCCTGGGCTTGCAGGGCGTCCTCGTCGGTGCTGTCGAGGCAGACGGCCAGGGTCACCGTGTCGCGAATCTCGTCCACCACGGTCTTTTCCCGGTCCACGGCGATCACTTCGGCCCCGGCCTCGGCCAGCAGGGCGGAGAGCCGTTTGCCGAAGCGTCCCATCCCGATGACGGCGAATCGTTCCATCTTCTCACCCGATAATTACGTGTTCAGTGGGGTAGCTGTAGTCGGCCGGCCGCAGCCGCGTGGTCAGTGCGAGCAGGATCGTCAGCGGCCCGATCCGGCCGGCGAACATCGCAGCCATGATGATCAATTTGGCCACGGGTGTCAAACCGGGGGTGATGCCGGTGGTCAGGCCCACCGTACCGCAGGCGCTGCTGGCTTCGAAGATCAGATCCACCACCGGGACGCCGGGCATGATGGCGGCCAGGGCCAGGGTAACCACGCCCACCAGGGAGGCGTAGATCACCGCCAGGGCCACGATCCGGCGTACCAGCTCGGCGGAGATGCTGCGGTGGAACAGCTCGAATTCCTTGCGACGGCGCAAGGTGTTCCAGACGGCGAGCACCAGGATGGCCAGGGTGACGGTCTTCATCCCCCCGGCGGTGCTGGCCGCGCTGCCCCCCACCGACATCAGTCCGCACATCAGCAGTTTGCTGGCCGGGGAGAGGACGCCCATGTCGATGGTGTTGAAGCCGGCGGTGCGGGCGGTGATCGACTGGAACAGCGCCTGGCCCGGGCCGATGCGGCTGCCGGCCAGCG
>CBESOE010000064.1:0-22459 GCA_965531145.1 uncultured bacterium
GGTGGAACATGGCTCCCCGGCCGTAGTTGAAGTGCTGCCGCAGGAATGAACCGGGTATCGAAACCGCCGGTCCGCTGGAAATCCTCCCGGGAGAGCGCCATGTTGCAGGTGGCGAAGAAGGGCCGTTCCTCTCCGAGGTAGTAGCCGTACATGTAGGACATCAGCGCCTGGCTCGCTTCGGCATACACATTGTGGGGCAGGGCATTGACCACCCGTCCGCCCGCCAGACGCCCTTCTCCCCCGGAGAGTGAGTGAGACAACTGAACCAGCCAGTCAGGGTCGGGCAGGCAGTCATCGTCGATGAAGGCGAGAAACCGTCCGCACGCTTCCTCCGCTCCGCGGTTCCGTGCCCTGGCCGGGCCACCGTGGGGCTGGATGATATAGCGCAGTGACAGAGAAGGCAGAGCGGAGCGGGCCGCCACTCCGGCATCCTCCGCCCCTGGTGAGCCGTCGTCCACCACCACCACTTCGTACCCCTCCGGCGGCACTTCGAGGCGGCCGATGGCCTCGAGGCAGGCCCTGAGCCGTTCCGGTCGATTCCAGGTGGGGATGATGATGGAGAAGAGGGGTTGCGGCATCGTTATGCGCTCCTGTTTCCCTTACCGATGTTGCGGCGGCACAGCGGTTCTCTTCAGACTATAGCGGAATCCCCCTGACCAGGCCACTGCGGGGCCCGGTCGACCGGGCCATGACCCGTGGGATAGAATGGTGAAGGAAGGATCCGACAACCCCATGTTCATCGATTCCGATAAATCGGAGACGCTACCGCACGTTCCGGTGAGCAAGAAGCTGGTGCTGATCAACTCCGCCAGCTCCATTGCTGCTTACCTGCTCAATACCGGTGTGCTGCTCTGGCTCCAACCATTTTTGCTGGGACGGGTCAGTCTCGACGAATACGCGTTGTACCCGGTGGTGGTTGCGCCGCTGGTCTTTGTGCCCTTGCTGAGCATTGTCCTCACCGGCGGCCTGGGCCGCTTCGGAGTGGAAGCATACGCCAGGGGGGACCGGGAGCGAGTCACCCGGATTGTCTCCACCATGTTTCCCCTGCTGGCCGGGGTTGGTGCGGTAATCATGATCCTCGGTATTCTCTTTGCCTGGAAGGTGGAGTATGTTCTCGAAATCGCTCCACCGCTGGTGGACGACGCCAGGCTGATGCTGGTCCTGCTGGTGGCTGCGGCAGCTCTGCGGGTGGTTCTTTCCCCGTTTGAGATAGGCCTCTTCATTCGCCAGAAATTCATATTGTTGAATTCGATCCAGGTGACGACCCAAATTTTCCGGTTCACCCTGCTGATGGTGCTGCTCTTCGGGATCAGTCCACGGGTGCTCTGGCTGGTGGTGGCCGCGACATTTGCCGACAGCCTTGGTTTGATCACCACCGTAATTCTCTCCTGTCGCTATGTCCCGTCCCTCCGCTTCCGTCTCCGCTGTTTTGGCTGGGGGTGCGCACCGGAACTGTTGTCATTTGGCGGATGGACCTTTGTCATGCAGGCGGCCAGCACCCTCCGCCGTGGAGTGATCCCGATCCTGCTTAACAGGCTCTCCACTGCCCTGCAGGTCTCCTGCTTCTATCTCGGCTCCCTCGCCCTGCAGCAGATCCAGTACATGACCTATCTCGCCATGCAGCCGCTCCTCCCCGCCCTGGTGGCGATGCACACCCGCGGAGACCGGAACGGATTGGCCGATGTCTATCTCCGAGGCGGGCGTATCGGTCTCTGGTTTGTCACCTTTATCACATTGCCCCTGATGATTTTCAGCCGCGAGTTATTCAACATCTATGTCGGGTCTGAATATTTTGACGCAGCTCTGGTGATGGCCCTCCTCCTGGTCATGCTGCCCTTTCAGTACGGCAACGTGATGCTCAGCCACCTGGCCATGGCCACGGGCAAGGTCAGGCAGTTCTCACTTCAAGTGCTGTTCAACCAGGGGATCAGTCTTGCCCTCTCCGCCATGCTAATCTGGCGTGCTGACATGGGGGCGGTGGGTGCAGCTATCGGCGCCAGTGTTGTCCTCACCGTGATGCAGCCGTTGGTGATGTGGCGCATGGGCTGCCGGATGGCCGGCGTGACCTTTAAACAGTGGGTGAAGATCACGGTGATCCCGGGGGTGATTCCATCCCTGGTTGGCCTTCCCGGGTGGCTGGCCATGAAGATGCTCCTGTCTCCGGAGAGTTGGGGAGACCTGATTGTTGCGGTTGTGCCGGGAGCGGTGCTCTTTCTTGCGGGGCTGCTCTTTTTCAGCCTCTCTGCTGTTGACCGTTCCGATCTGAAGAAGATCCTTTCCCGGTTCGGATATCGTGCAGTGGCGTAAATCCGGCCATAAAATCACGATCTGATATAATCCCGGGCGTCAGCAGGCGCTTCAGGGCGACCACCCGCACGCGGCCCGCTACGGTTACCCCCTGTCCGGCGGTGAAGATCCGCCGGAACATACCCGGAGCGATCAATGACCCCGCAGCCCGGACAGCCGATCATCATTGTGGGGATGCACCGCTCGGGCACCAGCATGGTGGCCCGGGCGCTTCGCGGGGCGGGCCTGTTCACCGGCCGCCGGGTGGAGAAGAACCACGAGGCGCTCTTTTTCCAGCGGATCAACCGCTGGCTCTTCCAGCTGAGCGGTGCCACCTGGGACCATCCCCACCCGGTGCGGCTGCTGGCCTCGCGGGAAGAGGCACGGGGAGCGGCCACCCGGCAACTGGAGCGGCTGGTCCACGCTCCGCGGGTCAGCGCCTATACCGGCTGGCTCAACTGGCTGCGTTACCGCACGCCGGGACGGTTTCCCTTTCCCTGGGGCTGGAAGGACCCGCGCAACACATTCACCCTGCCCTTCTGGACCGACCTCTATCCCGGGGCCCGGGTGATCCACGTGGTGCGTAGCGGGGTGGACGTGGCCGCCAGCCTGGCCCGGCGGGGGGAACTGGAGCTGGCCAACCTGGGGGAGAAGTTCTCCTGGAAGGATTTTGCCACTGACCGGCAGTTGCCCGATACCGAACTGTCCGTTCCCTGTCTGGAGCTGGAACAGGGGTTCCGGCTCTGGGAGACCTATTGCGTCGAAGCGGAGGAGCAACTGGCCCTGTTGCCGGACGGGCAGGCGATGACTCTCCGCTATGAAGAACTTCTCACCGATCCGGCGGAATACCTTCGTCTGCTCAGCGCTTTTGCCGGGGTTTCCCCGGGGGAAGGCCAGCTGGCGGCGGTGGCGTCATCGCTGGACACCAGCCGCCGCAGCGCCTGGGAGCGCGAGGAGGAACTGCGGGCGTTCCACCAGGCGGTGAGCGATTCGCCGACCATGAAGCGCTACGGATACTGAACGGCCGACAACCGATGAGGATCATCAGTTTCTACCTGCCCCAGTTCCACCCCATCCCGGAGAACGATCAGTGGTGGGGTGCGGGGTTCACCGACTGGGTCAACGTGCGCAAGGCCCGGCCCCGATTCCGCGGTCACGGGCAGCCGCACCAGCCGTCCGAACTGGGCTGCTACGACCCGCGGGACGCGGAAACCCGGGCCGCCCAGGCGGCGCTGGCCCGCGAGCACGGGCTGGGCGGGTTCTGTTACTACCACTACTGGTTCAACGGCCGACTGCTCCTCGAACAGCCGCTGGACCAGATACTGCAGAGTGGTGTGCCCGACTTCCCCTTCTGTCTCTGCTGGGCCAACGAGAACTGGACCCGGCGGTGGGATGGCCGGGACCGGGAGATCCTCCTGGCCCAGGATTACGGGTCATACGACGCGGCCGCCCACCTGCGCTGGCTCTCCCGGGCGCTTGCCGACAGTCGCTACATCCGGGTGGACGGGCGGCCCCTGTTCCTGATCTACAACCCCTCCCACATGGCGGAAGCCGCCCGGGTGGTGGACGGCCTGCGGGAGGCTACCTCGGCCGAGGGCCTGAATGGGCTCTATCTCTGTGCGGTGGAGAGTTACAACAACACCATGACCGCGGGGGAGACGGCGGCCGCCGGATTCGACGCCGCGGTGGAGTTCTGGCCCAGCCAGCGGAACCACGGCCGGCCGCTGTTGTTCAACCGGCTGGGCACCTTCCTGCCCCGGATCTGGAACCGGGTCCTTGAGCTGCTGGGGCTGGGGGAACGGGTCCCCGGGTTTCCGGTGACCAACCGCTTTTCCTACCTGTCCCTGGTCCGGGAGGCCATGCGGCCGCGCAACGAACCGCTCTCGGTGTTCCCCTGTGTCATGCCCGGCTGGGATAACAGCGCCCGGCGGCGGACCAACGCCATGGTGATCGAAAACGACGACCCGGCACTTTTCGGCCGCTGGCTGGCCCACTCCGCGGAACGGGTGAGGGGCGACGACCCGGACCGGCAGCTGGTCTTCGTCAACGCCTGGAACGAGTGGGCCGAAGGGTGCCACCTCGAACCGGACCTGCGCCACGGCCGTGCCTTCCTCGAAGCCGCCCGCGACGCTCTCCAGAGGTGACAGTCACCATTTTTCTTACCCCTCAGTCTCCTCGTATTGCTTCTTCAGCCGCTCCACCACCGCCGGGTCGGCCAGGGTGGTGGTGTCACCCAGCACCTTGCCCTCGGCGATGTCCCGCAGCAGGCGGCGCATGATTTTGCCCGAGCGGGTCTTGGGCAGGTCGGAGCTGAAGAGGATCTCCTGGGGCCGGGCGATGGCCCCGATCTTCTGCACCACGTGCTCCTTCAGCATTTCAATCAGTTCCAGCCGCTGGGTCTCCCCGTCACGGAGGGTGACGAAGGCGGCCACCGCTGTGCCCTTGATCTCGTGGGGGATGCCCACCACCGCCGCTTCGGCCACCGCCGGGTGCGACACCAGGGCGCTCTCCAGTTCCATGGTGCCGATGCGGTGCCCCGAGACGTTCATCACGTCGTCGGCGCGGCCCAGGACCCAGAAGTAGCCGTCCTCGTCCCGCTTGGCGCTGTCCCCGGGAAAGTAGATGTTCTTCCACTTGCTCCAGTAGACATCGCGGAACCGCTGCTCATCGCCCCAGATGCCGCGCAGCATCCCGGGCCAGGGCCGGGTGATGGCCAGGTAGCCGCCGCCGGTCTTGATCTCGTTTCCCTCGTCATCGAGGATCGTCGCTTCGATGCCGGGGAAGGGCCGGGTGCAGGAGCCGGGTTTGGCCGGGACGTGACCAGGCAGGGGCGTGATCATGATCCCCCCGGTCTCGGTCTGCCACCAGGTGTCGACGATGGGGCACTTTTGCTTGCCGATCACTTCGTGGTACCAGACCCAGGCCTCGGGGTTGATCGGCTCACCCACTGTGCCCAGCAGGCGCAGGGTGGAGAGGTCGTGCTGGTCGGGCCACTCCTCGCCCCACTTCATGAAGGCGCGGATGGCGGTGGGTGCGGTGTAGAAGATGGTGACCCCGTAACGCTCCACAATCTCCCAGAAGCGGTCGCGGTCCGGCCAGTCCGGCGAACCCTCGTACATCACGCAGGTGGCGCCGTTGGCCAGCGGGCCGTAGGTCAGGTAGGAGTGGCCGGTGACCCAGCCGCAGTCGGCGGTGCACCAGAACGTGTCCTCCTCCTTGAGGTCGAAGACCCACTTGCTGGTGGCGTGGGTCTGGGTCAGGTAGCCGCCGGTGGTGTGCATGATTCCCTTGGGCTGGCCGGTGGTGCCCGAGGTGTAGAGGATGAACAGCAGGTCCTCCGAGTCCATGGGCTCCGGTTCGCAGTGGCGGTCCGCGTCCTGCATCAGCCGGTGATACCAGTGGTCGCGTCCCTCCTTGACCCGCAGGGGGAACTCGCCCCGCTTGACGATCACCACGTGCTCGATGGACGGGCACTCGCGGATGGCGAAATCGGCGTCGTGTTTCAGCGGGATGATGCTGCCGCGGCGGAACCCGCCATCGGCGGTGACCAGCACCTTGGCCCCGGCGTCGTTGATCCGGTCACGCAGCGCCTCGGGGCTGAAGCCGGCAAAAACCACACTGTGCACCGCACCGATGCGGGCGCAGGCCAGCATGGCCACCACCAGCTCGGGGATCATCGGCAGGTAGAGGGCCACCCGGTCGCCTTTCTTCACACCAAGTTTGCGCAGGGCATTGCCGAACTTGTTCACCTGTCGGGAGAGCTGCCAGTAGGTCAGCACCCGGCGTTCGCCCGGTTCGCCCTCCCAGATCAGAGCTGCCTTGTTGCGCCGCGGGGTGGAGAGATGGCGGTCGATGCAGTTGACGCT
Source organism: uncultured bacterium (assembly GCA_965531145.1). Taxonomy (GTDB): domain Bacteria; phylum Acidobacteriota; class JAQAZP01; order JAQAZP01; family JAQAZP01; genus JAQAZP01. The sequence continues at coordinate 6,153 of CBESOE010000064.1, forward strand.
GACGTTGAGTTTGCCGCCGACGAACCAGCGGGCATGGGGCGGGTCCCACTCCAGCACCTTCTCCCATGGTTCGATCCAGTCCAGATCGGCCGCCTGGTTGGCCCAGAACGCTTCGAAATCCTCGCTGCCTTCGAGGTAGGGGGTTTCGTTATTTACGTGTGCCGCGTCACGGAACTGGTCCGGGGGTAAAAAGATCCGCTCTTCGTGCAGCAGCTCGCCAAATTTTTTGTTGTTCTCTTTGCTCATCGTGGCCTCCGCTGATCAGGAGTGGGGGTGCCCAAGGGGGAGTTTTCTCCTCGTCGACTGCTTTTATTATCAGGGATCGAGGTCGATTTTGCCTGTGGAACCCGGGTTTTTGTGCCCTGCCGGCCCCTGGTCCGCTGCCCGGGGGGCAGGCGGCCCGGTACGGCTGAAAATGCTCGCATCAGTCGTCGTCGAGATCCACGACCCCCGCTTCGTAGAATAGGCGAATCTGGTTTGCCACCGCAAAGCGGCGGGCGGCCGGGGCCGGGGTTCCCGGGGGGTGGAAGTGCTCGATGATCCGGGCCACACTCTGTTTGCCGTTGCAGAGACCCAGTAGGCGGCAGGATTCCGGAGTGAGCATGAGGTCCAGGTCGGCCCAGTGGCTGCCGGCCGGCAGGGCCCTGATCACGCCGTCCAACGGCGGCGCTCCCGGGCGGAGCAGCAGCAACTGGCTCACCTGAAGATCCCGCCTCAGCCGCGGCCTCAGCGTCGTCATCGAATCCGGCAGGCCGTCGTCGGAGAAGCGGCAGCAGCGCTCGAAAAACTCCTCGATTGCCTCGCCCAGACCTTCGCCGCCGGTGTCGGCCAGGGACTGTTCCCGGTACCAGCCCTGCTCACCAGCTGGACGGCGCCGGATGTTGATCAGGCCGAAGTCGAAGCGGGCCAGGCCCTCCCGCTGGAAGTCTTCCATCATCACCGAAAACCGGCGTGACTGTTCGGCCGGCTCAATGGACTCGGCGTCGAAGGCCCGGTGGGACAAGGCGTAGTCGATGAGGCTGGTGCGCGTCTTCACCGCCAGCAGAATGTCCCAAGCTTCGGCACCTTTCCCAAGCCATCCGCGAACCGTCTGCTCGTAGCTCGACTCCTTGCGGATTGCCAGGTCGGTGACGATCTGGCAGATGCCGCCCTCCACCAGCCGCTGGGGCAGCCCGGCGACAATGCGTGCCAGCACGTCCTCCCCCGCATCCCCGCCGTCGCGAAAGAGGATCCGCACGTCGGGCGCGGCGACAAAGGGCGGGTTGGCCAGCACCAGGTCGAAACGACCCTCACCGGTCGGCTGGTAGAGATCGCCCTCCAGGAAGCAGACATCCGGGCGGCCGTTCAGGGCAGCGTTGAGACGGCTGAAGCGCAGGGCCCGGGGGTTGATGTCCACACCGGTGGTCGCGTCACTGTGCTGTGCAGCGAGGATGGCGTGGATGCCGCTGCCGGTGCAGAGGTCGAGCACCCGGTGCCGCTGTCGGCGCACCGTTCCCTGGGCCAGCAGGATTGAGTCCATTCCGAGATACATTACCCGCTCCGCCGCGGGCAGCCGCCGGCGCAGCCACTCCGGTTGGTGGACGGCGCGGACCCGGCAGGGATCGGTGATGAAGATCGCCTCGTCAAAGGAGAAGATGTCCACCAGTGAGTGGATCCTGCTGTTGTCCGGCGCCGCCGCCAGCAGGCCGAGGTCGATCAGCCCATCCAGCAGGCCGGTTGGGAAGTGCTTCCCGGCCAGGTCGGCGGGGATGCTGCCCTGGAGGTAGAAGAGCATCACCAAGGCGTCGAAGGTGTCGGCGGCATCGAATTGTTGTTCCAGCACCCAGGGGGCGGCGATGCCATCGGAGTCGCTCCGGTGCGGGATTCGGGCGAGGATGTGCCGGTCCCGGTACTGCTGTTCGCACAGCAGTTCACCCAGCCGGCGCATCAGGTCCTGTTCGCCGGCGGTCAACTGGGTGGCCTCGGTGGTCAATGTGTCACCAGGGTTGTCTGTTATGGATCGGTCCGGCATTCGTCACTGCGCTCAACTCTATTCCATTCCACGTTCCCCGGCAATAAGAGAAGGGACCTTGACCATTCTTCAGTTTTCTTTACTCCGGCTTGACGCTGCTTAAGGGGCCCGGTGCGTCTAATGGGGTGTGTATGGCAAACACCGGGGGCCGCAGTGGTCGATCCCGGAAATTCAAAAGGAGAAACGCCATGAACAGATCGATGACAAGTGTTGTGATGATCGCCCTCGCCCTGCTGTTGGCACTGCCCTTGACCGCTGCTGCCCAGGAGCCCGACCAGTGTCCCCTGGGGCAGGGGGACGGACCGGGAATGAAGGGGCAGGGACCGCCCCAGCGGGGACTACTGGGGCGTCTGGGAGAGGAACTGGAACTCACCGACGAACAGAAGGAGCAGATCCAGGCCATCATGGCTGAGGAGATGCCGGCGGCCAGGGAGCGGATCGAGGAGAGGGTGGCCGAAGTGCTCACCAGCGATCAGCAGAGCAAGCTGGAGCAACTGAAGGAGGAGCATCCTGCGATGGTGGGCAAGGGCAGGGGCCGTGGAATGCGCGGTCCCGGAGGCCCGGGTGGCCCCGGTGCCCGGTTGGAGCGGATGGCCGAAGCGCTGGAACTCACCGACGACCAGCAGGACGCCATCCGGGAGATCATTGCCGAAGACCGTCAGGAAAAACGGAGCGAAGTCCAGGAGAAGATCGACGGCGTGCTGACGCCCGAACAGCAGGAGAAGATGGAGGACCTGCACGAGGAACGCCGGGCCCGGATGACTGAACGGCGCGGCCGGTAAGCAATACAAGGTTTGGTTTTCCCATGGCGGTTGCCGGTTCCACCGGCAACCGCCCATTTTATTTGGCAGAAACATCAACCCCTTCGGCCAGGCACGGTATAATGGAGTCGGAGGTAGCAAAACATGAAACGCACGATTATTGGCATCCTGGTATTACTTTTGCTGGCGGTGATGATCCCCGCCCGGGCGAACCAGGAGGAGGAAAATGCGGACCGCTACGAGGAGAGTCTCGAGGTGCGGATCCGCGAAGTCGAGGTTTTTGTCACCGACAAGAAGGGCAACCCCGTAAAGGGCCTCGGCCCGGACGATTTCAAACTCTTCGAGAATAAAATCCCCCTGGAAATCCTGAACTTTTACGCCATGGACGGCGGCAAGAGGATCGATCCCGGCCCGGGTGACCCATCGCTTTTCGATGAGTCGTCGGATACGCCGGCCGCTGCTGAGCAACGGCCGCCGCTGAACCTGATTGTCTACGTCGACAACTACAATCTCCACCATTTTTCCCGAAACCGCATTTTTGATTCCCTGAAGACCTTTCTCGCCGAACGGGTCAGCGGCAACGACCGGGTGATGGTGGTCAGCTTCGACCGGGGCCTCAACGTCCGCCAGCCGTTCACCACCGACATGGAACTGGTTCGCCTGGCCCTGGAGGAGACGGAAAAGCTGACCACCCAGCGGAATTACCTCGACGACGAACGGCGCGACCTGCTGAATGAGATTGCCGGCTACGATCCCGGTTCCGCGTTCATCGAGTCGCTGGTGGGCCGCGTAGAGACCTATGCCAGCTTTGTGGAACAGGACACCAAGTACACCCTCGGTGCGCTGAAATTCTTTGTCGGCGCCCTGGCCGGGATCAACGGCCGCAAGGCCCTGCTCTACGTCAGTGACGGCCTGCCCATGGTGGCCGGTGAGGAGATGTTCTACGCCCTGGAGGAGAAGACGGACAAGGCTGGGGCGGAAACCGGCGCCGGCACCGGCAGCCGGACCAAGGGGATGTATCTTCGCTCCACCAGCCATGATGCCAGCAAACTGTTCGACGACCTCACCGCCTTTGCCAGCTCCAACCGGGTCACCTTCTACACCGTGGACGCCGGCGGCCTCCGCGGCGGCGAGGGGAGCCTGGACGTGGCCAACCGGAACAGCTCCTTCACCACCAGCATCGACCGCATCGCCCGGCTGAACCTCCAGGCGTCACTGAAGTACATGGCCAAACAGACCGGCGGTCTGTCGTTCACCAACACCAACAACTTCGATCGGGCCATGGAACTGGTCTTTGCCGATATGGACAGCTTCTACTCGCTGGGCTACAAGCCGATCTACAGCGCGGACAACCCCTATTTCAAGATCAAGGTCAAAACGAAGAAGCGGGGTCTCAGGACCCGCTATCGCCGGGTCTCGATGCACAAGGGACCGGGGGCCGAAATGGCCGAGGGGCTACGGGCCACCCTGCTCTTCGGGCAGCCGGATAACACTTTCGGGATCAAGATGGCCTTTGGCGAACCGGAGAAGCGGGGCAAGGATGACTACCTGGTGCCCACCATTGTGGCTGTTCCCATGGACAGCCTCTTCTTCAATCCGGCCACCGGGTACCACGAGTGCCGGGTGAGCCTCTCCATCGCCGCCCGGGACGAACGGGGCTGGATGTCCACGGTGAGCGAGCCGCCGGTCCCGCCGGCGATCCAGATACCCGACGAGAGCCTCGACGAGGCGCGGGCCGGGTTCTTCTTCTACAAGATGAAGCTGGGCATGAAGGCTGGCGACCAGACCGTGGCGGTGGGGGTGCGTGACGAAGCCACCGCCATACCCTCCTACACCACCACGTCGGTGGAACTGGCCAAGGACCCGGAGGAGGAAGAGGAGTAGTTACAGACGGGGACGTACATAACTTTATAACTAACGGATCCCGAACCGGTGCAGGGATTCGTTAGTTATAAAGTTATGTACGTCCCCATTTTTATTGCTGGTGCCCGAACCCCGGATCGCCTGGCGGGGACAGGGTGTGGCAGAGCGTGCAGGCGAACAGCGACCCGGCGTACCCCTGAAGAGCCACCGAGTTGTCGTTGTCCGACATCTCCCGCGAGGGCCAGATGGCGTGCATGCTGTTGTGGCAGCCGCCGCACATCAGGCCGAAGTGCCCCCCGGTGAAGAAACAGTCGCAGTCGGTCTGCATCTCCTCTTCGTGGGGTGGGGGGTGGCAGGCGTCGCAGTCCGGTTGATCCACCCAGGGTTCCCGTCCTTCACTGATGGAGTGGCCCACGTCCTCGATCCAGCCGTGGCAGTGCTGGCAGAGGATCCCTTCCTGGTGGCCCATGATCCCGCGGTTGAACTGCGCCTCCGGCCCGGGGTGGCAGGTGTAGCACGAATCCAGGTGCGAGTATTCCTGATCGATGAATTTGTGCGACGTGTGAATCACCTCGGAGAGTGACCCGGCACCCTTCTCACCTTCCAGGCCGACCAGTTGCTGGGCATGGCAGGAACCGCAGAGCATCGGCCGCTGATCCGGGTCGTAGCCGCCGCCGGCGGGGTGCGACTCCACGATCTGTTCATCGCTCTCGTGGCAGTGTACCGTGGAGCAGTTCACCTCCACCGACACCGGCAGGGTGGGTGTGGAGGTGGCCAGCACGCGGCCCTTGCGGTCCTTCAGCACCACCAGGGCTTTCTGATATGGCTTTTCCTGGTCCGGCATGAAGTCGGGGAAGGGGGTCAGCGGGATGCCCGCGGCCTCGAAATAGCCGAGGCGCTGGTCAAAGGTACCGGTCAGCCCCCTGCCGGTGAGTCCGGTGTCCGGGGGAATGGTCTTGCCGTAGAGCGCTGATGCGTGGTCCCAGAAGTCGGTTTTGCCTGCGGAATAGCTGTTGCCGGGTATGGAGTATTCGAGGGTCAGGTCCTTGGTCTCGATCCGGGGCCAGCTGATGGCGGCGCCGGGAATCCCGCCGGCGGATGACGAACCGTCAGTGTCGCTACGGTGGACCACCTGGGCCCATAGGGTGCTGTGGGGCGGCATCAGTGACATCACCGAGTGGTCACGGTTCATGAAGTGCATTCCGCGGTCGCTCCAGGCCAGCAGGACATAGTCGCCGGGAGCCGGGTCGGGCGGCGGGACGACATCACTCTCTCCACTGGTGACCGCCTGCACTGCCAGAACGAGCAGAAGCAGGAGCAGTGAAACGGCTGCGATCGGTTTTACTGTGGAAAAACGCACGACTCTCCTCCCGGTGTACGGTGAAATCCCCTCAATACACTATAATATATAGTTTATTACTAGGGAACGTCAAGCAGTGGCGGGATTGAGTGCGCTGGCGCGCAGCCCGGAGAGGCGCCCGCCCAGGCGGCGGACAAAGGGGCCATCGGTCCAATAGTAGAAGTTTCGCATGAAACAGCCCTTGCCGTGGCCCACCGAGCGGGTTCCCAGCTGTTTCATCTCCCGGATCAGCCGGTCCAGCCGGGAGAGCGGAATCTCGTCGGCCTGGCGGATTTTTTGTGTGGCACAGAAGAAACAGTTGATATTGCAGCGGTTTGTGGAATGCAACTCAACATGGTAGGGGCCGCCGCGGGCACTGCCGTTCTCCAGACCGGCGAGGATCGCCAATTTGTCATTCCTTGTCAGGTGATGCCAGCCCAAACCGCTCATGATCCATCCCCCTTTTCGTCTGTGGCGGCAGGTGAGCGCCGTTCCCGATGACATTGTCCATGAAAACCGGGCTGGTGTTTCGTAGCGGTCGGCGGCATGTGATAAACTCCTCTGGAACTCACCTTCCAGGCTATCGATCCGGAGTACAGCTATGACGGGGCAGGGTGGAAAAAGGAATCGGCGGACTTTTTTTACGCCGGTTTTCGGCAGCTTTCTGTTGCTGGTTCTGCTCTTCGCCGGCGGGTGCCGCCAACCCTCCCTTGACGGTACCGTGCAGTATCTCGACCTGGGGTCCCAACTCCCCCGGGCCGAAGCCTGGGGCCCGGTGGAACTGCTCGACCTGGGCACCGGCCAGCACAAGCTGAACCTGGTGGACGGGCTCTATTTCGCCGAGCGGGAACCCGACGGCCGGACCTATGCCTGGTCCTGGGGTGAGAATTCCATCTTCCAGCTCACCTGTCCGGCGGTCCGCCCGCGGACCCTGGCCATCCGTTGCCGGCGGCTGGGGGTGGAGGCACTGGAAGACCTGCTGGTGAGTGTGTCATTGAACGGAACCCTGCTGGGTACCTTCACTCCCGGCACCGAATACGCCGATCACCGGCTGGAGACGCCGGCCGAGGTCTGGCGAGAGGGCGACAACCTCCTGGTCCTGCTCTATTCGAAGGACGTCTACCTGCCGGACGTGTTCCCGGGGTCAACCGATACCCGCCGGGTGGCGGTGCAGCTGGATGCGATCCGGATCATTGCCGACACGGAGGCGGGCGATGAGGCGCAGCCGGTGACGGCCGTGGGTGAAGGGGTGGACCTTCCCCTGCCCGCGGACGTTTCCTGGTATGTCGAGATACCGCAGGAGGGGCTGCTGATCTTTGGCGGTGAGGCCGACCATACGGCCCTGCTGCGGGTGACCGTGGCCGTCGATGATGGGCCGACCACCGAGATTTTCCGTCGTCGGTTCCGTGCCGGCACGCCGGGTAAACCGGTTGTTCTCGACCTGGAGCGCTGGGCCGACCGCTCGGTCCGACTCACTTTTTCGGTGGATCCGGCGGACGGGGCCGGCGGTGACAATGGCCCGACATTTCACCTGCTCCGCCCCGAGATCCGGGTTCCGGCCTCACCTCCGCCTGTGCTTCCCCCGGAAATGGCCGCGGCCACCGGCGCGCCGCCGAACGTGCTGATCTACGTGATGGATGCCCTGCGTGCCGGCAATCTCTCGACCTATGGCTACCAGCGGCGGACCAGCCCGGTGCTCGACCGCCTCTCTCGTCAGGGGCTGCTCTTCCGCAGCGCCTTTGCCCAGGCGCCGAACACCACCCCGTCGGTGAAGTCGCTGTTCACCGGCCGCTATCTCCCCTTCACCGGCCACACCGTCCTGTCAGCGGATCACCCGACACTGGCCGAGGTCTTCACCCGGTCGGGGTATGCCACCGGGTTGTTCACCAACAACCCCAACCTCGGCCCGGAAGTCGGGTATCACCGCGGGTTCGGTCACGTGGCCCGGGAGATCTTCTTTCGCCGACAGCCGGTGAAGGATTTTGCCCGCCAGGCCACCGACGCGTTTGTCCGGTGGGCCGGGAGTTTGCCCCCTGGCCAACCGTATTTTGCTTACGTCCACACCATTCATCCCCACAATCCCTACGAGGCGCCGTTCCCCTTCGACCATATGTTCCTCCCGGCGGAGCAGCGCAACCGGGCCGAGGACCTCTCCACCGAGGCACTGCTCGGTTTTGCTCATGGCGAACGGCAGATGGGTGACAGCACCCTGCAGCGGATGAAGGATTTCTATGATGGCGATATCCTTTACAACGACCTGGAGCTGGGACGACTGCTGGCCTGGCTGCGAGGCCCGGGCCCGGACCGGGAGACGGTGATCGCCTTCACCGCCGACCATGGTGAGGAACTGGCCGACCACGGCGGTCTGCTCCACGGCTACACCCTGTATGATGAGCAGATTCACGTGCCGCTGATCCTGCTTCCGCCGGCCGGATCGCCGGGCCGGGTCATTGCGGACAATGTACGGCTGGTGGACCTGGCGCCCACCATCTTCGAACTGAGCGGCATCGGGAATACCCCGCCGCTGGAGGGGGAGACACTCACCGGGTTCATGGCCGGCGCACCGGCTGCCCCGGGCCCGGACCGCCCGGTCTATTCCTCGGCATCGTCGGCCACCGGGCTCTACACCCTGCGCACCGGAAAATGGAAATACATCTTTGCCCCGCGAACCAGGCACCTCTGGGGCATGGGCCAGGGTCTGGGCCGGACACGGGAACTGCACTACCTCTTCGACCTGGAGGCCGATCCGGGCGAGCAGGTCAATCTGGCCACACGTGAGCAGATCACCAGGAAAGCGCTCCAGGCCCGTCTGCTGGAGTGGATCGACAGCCAGGCCCGGCTGGATGAGGAGAGCGAAGAGCAGGAGCGAATACCCGAACTGGACGAGGAGACCAGGGAACGTCTCCGCGATCTCGGATACATTGTTGAATAAAAATAGTATTGACTGAAGCGGCCGGTATGGTGCCGGCGAACTCACTGGAGGGGGATCATGGGCGGATTTTTTGGTGTAGTTTCACGGACTGACTGCGTGGAGGATCTCTTCTATGGCACCGACTACCATTCACACCTCGGAACCCAGCGGGGAGGACTGGCCGTCTGGTCCGATTCCGGCATTCAGCGAAAAATCCACAATATCACCAACGCCCAGTTCCGCAGCAAGTTCGACGAACACATTGGCTCGATGAAGGGCCGCCAGGGCATCGGGGTGATCAGCGATTACGAATCCCAGCCGCTGATCATCCGCTCCCACCTCGGGCTCTACACCCTGGTCACCGTGGGGGTGCTGACCAACCTCGAGGACCTGGCCAACGAGGCGTTCGCCGACAAGTCTACACACTTCTCCGAGATCAGCGGTTCCGAACCCAACCCCACCGAGGTGGTGGCCGCACTGATCAACCAGGGCACCAGCTTCGTGGACGGGATCCGTCTGGCCCAGGAGCGGATCGAGGGGTCCTGCTCCATGCTGCTGCTCCGGGGGAACCGGCTGTACGCCGCCCGCGACCGGTTGGGCCGCACCCCGGTGATCGTCGGCGAGAAGCCGGGTTCGGTGGCCCTGACCCTGGAAACCTGTGCCTTCCCCAGCCTGGGCTACGAGACGGTTCACGAACTGGGGCCGGGTGAGATCGTCTGTGTGGAGGGTGAGGGATGGCAAACGGTCCAGCCGCCGGGGGACCGGCTGCAGATCTGCGCCTTCCTCTGGGTCTACTACGGCTACCCGGCGTCGAGGTATGAGGGGATCAATGTTGAGGCCGCCCGCAACCGCTGCGGCGAGGCGCTGGCCGCACGGGAAGAGATAGAGATCGACATCGTGGCCGGGATTCCCGACTCGGGGACGGCCCACGGGCTGGGCTACGCCAGTGCCGCGGGAGTTCCCTATCGCCGGCCCTTTGTCAAATACACCCCCACCTGGCCCCGCAGCTTCATGCCCCAGAACCAGACGGTACGCGACCTGGTGGCACGGATGAAGCTGATCCCGGTGCGCGACTACATCACCGGCAAACGTCTGCTTTTTTGTGAGGACTCCATCGTACGGGGAACCCAGCTCAAAGACACCATTTCCCGACTCTTCGACTACGGGGCCAAGGAGGTGCACATGCGGCCGGCCTGCCCGGCATTGATGTACGGCTGCAAGTTCCTCAACTTCTCCCGCTCGAAATCGGAGCTCGACCTGGCGGCCCGCCGGGCGGTGCGTGAGTTGGAGGGGACCGACCCCGAGGACCTTTCGGCCTACGTCGATCCCGACTCGGACAAGCACCACGCCATGATCGAGCGTATCGGCCTGCGCCTGGGTCTCACCTCCCTCCGCTACCAGCGACTGGAGGACATGGTGGAGGCCATTGGCATGCCCAAGGAGAAGGTCTGTACCTACTGCTGGGACAAGGTCGAGTAGAGCCGGGTCAGTTGGAATTCTTCTCCCAGCGGAAGACCCGCTGGGGGGGGATGCAGAGCAGTTCCAGGCTTATCTGCGCCTCGCCCAGCCGGGGGTTGGTCAGGCCGGCCACGGAGTCGCGGACCTGGTAGGCCACGAAACGGCCGCCGGGCGGCAGCAGGCGGGCGATCAGGTCCAGCAGGTCGGTACCGCTCTCAGGCCCCATGGTGGAAAAGGGAATTCCGGAGACCACCACGTCCGGGTGGGCCAGACCCTTGCCGGCCAGAGCCTGCTCCAGTTCCAGGGCAGCGCCGCAGTGGACCGCCAGGCGGCCGTCCCGGATGCGACGGATCCGGTCGCAGAACAGCGGATTGATGTCGAGGCTGAGCAGTGAAGCCTCGGTGGACAGGGCGGCGAGAATCGCCCTGGTGATTCCACCGGTCCCCGGCCCCAGCTCCACCACCGAGCGCGCGCTGCCGATGTTACCGGCCAGCACCACCCGTTTCTCGAGAAACCGCGAGCTGGGAACCACGGACCCGATCTGACGCGGGTGTCGGAGAAATTCCCTGAAGAAGATGGCCCGGTCCTGTACCCGTGCAAGAAGATCCTGGCTCCAGCGCATGGCTGCTCCCCGCCGAGATATTTCGTGAGGACAATTGCCGCCCGGTGTCCGTGAGAGTTTTATACCACGGTGTCGGTCGAAAACACATCCCATTCTTGACAGGTTCCCAAAGTTTCCTTAAGCTAATTTTGAATTGTATGCAATCGTTGTCGAGGATCACGATGCACCAGTTGACCCCCAGCCAGGAGAACTATCTGGAGTGGATCTACCGCCTCTCTCTCGACGGGCCGGTGCGCATGGGCGATCTGGCGTCGAAGCTCGGGGTCAAGGCTCCCAGCGCCAGCCGGGCGGTCACCGGGTTGTCCAGGCTCAGACTGGTCAACCACCAGGTCTATGGGAGGATCGAGCTGACCGCGGAGGGTGCCCGTGTGGGCCAGGCCCTGGTCCGGCGCAGTGACTGCCTCACCAGGTTGCTGGTGGAGATACTGGGTATGGATCCGGTGACGGCCATCCCGGAAGTCCACCGCCTGGAGCACGTTCTTGGCCAGGAAGTCCATTCCCGTCTGGAGGTTCTGGTGGAATTCGCCGGTTCGTCCCCGGCCTGGGTCAAGCGGCTCCAGCACCGGATCGAGCAGCGGGCCGGGTGTGAAGACGACCCCGCCGGTTTCGGGATCGGCAGGACCGAGATCCATGTCGGCCTCGATCGCCGTGACTGATACCGACACACCGGAGAGTGGCTCTCCATCAACCCCGTTATCTCCCTGTTGCAAGCAGGTCCACGTTCCAACTCGCCCCGGTGGTGTCGGCGGCCGATCTTGATCGGCGGCAGGTTCTTCTCTATACTTGGATTCCCAATGATGGAATTCCCCATGCCGTGAGGCCGAGCCGATGGGTGTGACGATAGAACAGTTGAAAATATCGGTGGTGATGCCGGTGTACAACGAGGCGGCCACCATTCGGTCGATCATCGATCTTGTCTGCGAGCAGGAGCTGGTGGACGAGCTGGTGGTGGTTGACGACTGCTCCACCGACGGCACCGGTGAGATCCTCGCCGATCTGGATATCCCGGAAGTGCGGGTGTTGCGGCACGAGACCAACCGGGGCAAGGGCGCCGCGCTGCGTACCGGATTCGCCGCCACCAGCGGAGACGTGATCCTGGTCCAGGATGCGGATCTGGAATATGACCCCCGGGAGTACGGTCGGCTGATTCAGCCCATCGCCGAAGGCAAGGCCGATGTGGTCTACGGCAGCCGGTTCGCCGGCGGCGGGACTCACCGCGTGCTCTATTTCTGGCACTCGGTGGGCAATCGGCTGCTGACCCTGCTCTCCAACATCTTCACCGACCTCAACCTCACCGACATGGAGGTCTGCTACAAGGCTTTCAGGAGTGAGGTCCTGCGGCGGATCACCCTCAAGGAAGATCGCTTCGGGTTCGAACCCGAGGTGACGGCCAAGATCGCGCGGCTGCGGGTCCGGATCTACGAGGTGCCGGTGAGTTACTACGGGCGCACCTACGCCGAGGGCAAGAAAATAGGTCTCCGCGACGCGTTCCGCACCTTGTGGTGCGTAATCCGCTACAACACCTTCAGCCGCTGAAAACCCCATCTGCCGTCCGATAGCTTTGTTGACGGCCTCCTCAACCCCGAGCCATGGCTTCCAGCCGCCGGATACGCTCCTCCATGGGCGGGTGGGTGGAAAAGAACTTCTGCAGCCCACCGATGAAGGGGTTGACGATGAACATGTTGGCATGCGCCGGGTTTCCCCGCCGGCTGATGGGGATCTGCCGCGCCCCCTGGTGCAGCTTGGCCAGCGCGCGGGCCAGGGACAGCGGGTTGCCGGAGATCTCGGCGCCCCCGCGATCGGCGGCATACTCACGAGTCCGGGAGATGGCCATACGCAGCAGCATCGCGCCCAGCGGTGCGCCCACCATGATCAGGATCATACCCAGCGGGTTGTTGTTGCGGGACCGGCCGGCCGTGCCGAAGCGGGCGAACTGTCCCAGGGTGGCGATGGCACCGGCAAAGGTGGCGGCGATGGTGCCGGTGAGGATGTCGCGGTTCTTCACGTGGGCCAGCTCGTGGGCCATCACGCCTTCCAGTTCATCCCGGTCGAGGATCCGCAGGATTCCCCTGGTCGCCGCCACGGCCGCGTGCTGAGGATTGCGCCCGGTGGCGAAGGCGTTGGGCGTGTCCTCCGGCACAAGGTAGACCTTGGGCATGGGCAGGCCGGCTTTCTGTGTCAGGCCGGCCACCATGGAGTAGAGGCCTGATCCGTCCTCCGCCGTGATCTCCGCCGCCCGGTAGCGCTTGAGCACCAGCTTGTCGCTGAACCAGTAGGAGAAGAGATTCATCGCAGCGGCGGCGAGGAAGGCCATCACGGCGCCGTTCCGGCCTCCCACCGCCCCACCCACCAGCACGAACATGACGGTGAGGGCAGTCATCAGCATGAAGGTGCGGGACCTGTTCATTTGTTACCTCACCCGCGGTGCGATCAGTCGCCGATGATGAAGGTCACCTTGAGGTTCACCCGAAAGGCGATCACCTTGTTGTCCTTGACCGTCACCTGCTGGTCCTTGACCCAGGCATTCTTGATGTTTTCAACGGTCTTGCCGGCACGGGAGATGCCCTCTTGGATGGCGTCTTCAAAGCTCTTGGAGGATTCGGCGCTGATCTCGATCACTTTGGCAACGGACATGATTCTTCTCCTTATAGATCTGTGTTCAGGTTGAGTTTTGGAGCCCGGACCCGGTTGCGGCCCGGCAGGTCATTATATCCACATCAGACAAGACATGAGAAAGAAAAAATAGTCACCTTATTCCTTGATCGCCTCAGCGGTTTCCTTGGCCGCTTCCTCGACCTCATCCACCACTTCTCCGGCGCCCTCGGCGATCTCCTCACCGACTTCAATGGCATCCTCTTTCAGCTCCTTGGCAGCCTCGGCCGTCTCCTCGCCAATCTCCTTGGCCGTTTCCGTGGTCTTCTCCACGGCCTGGTCCACGGCTTTGCCCGCGGTTTCCATGTAGCCTTCATCCTCGGTTTTTGCGCAGCCCATGGAGACCCCGAAGACCAGGGCCAGACAGAGCACCATCAGCAGTGACTTGATCCACATGACACATTCTCCCTTTTCAATTTTAAGATGAATTACGACGTGAACGGTGATATCCCCTCAGACATTATACCAGCTTTGTCCACTATCGTTGACTACCCCTTGCGGATCAGACCCACCACGAAGAGGAGCACCACGGCCCCGATCACCGCGGTGACCAGAGAGCCCACCAGCCCACCGGCAGCGAGGCCGAAGAGGCTGAAAAGGTAGCCACCGAGGACGGCGCCAACCACACCTACCACCACATTGCCCAGCAGGCCGAAACCGCGGCCTTTCATGATCTGCCCGGCCAGCCAGCCGGCAACAGCGCCGATGAGCAGGAACCCGATGAATTGCATTTGCTAACTCCTTTCACTTGAGAAGTGACGTTCTAAAAATTGCTTTCACCTGTATGGACAGGGCAGGGGGCGGAAAAGTCACCCGGGCACACCGGGGCGGCATCCGCGGAGGATGACCGCCCGGGACAAGGGGAGGGAAATTCGGTTACCGGGTGTAGAGCTGGCCCACGGCCAGGTTGGCGCCGTAGGCGTTGTCGGTGGTGCCGTCAAATGCGTTGATCTGGCCCAGGCACTCGGTCCTGCCGGTGGCCAGGCTGAACCAGCGGATCGCACCCGGATACCTGGCGCCGGGACCGGGAGCCGTGATCACCTCTTCGAAACAGTCGTTGTCCACGTCCGCGGCGGCCACCTTGACACCGAAGTGAGGCATGGGGAAGGCCCGGAAGGCCAGCCCGGAAGAGGGAGAGTTTCCACCGTCAACGTCGAAAATTCGAACGTCGGAGCCGCAGTTGAGTGCCGGCCCCGGACCGGTGATGATTTCGTCGTAGCCGTCGCCGTCCACGTCACCGCTGGCCACATTGACCCCCCTGGTGTCCATGTCATAGGCAACGAAGTCGAGCCCGTCAACGGCCTTGATACTGCCGTCCTCGAGTTTGAACACGCGGACCCTGGCGCAGAGAACCGGTCCCGGGCCGCAGCCGGTGATGATTTCGTCACAGCCATCACCGTCCACGTCGCCGCAGGCCACGTTGACGCCGAACCCCTGCTCCCGGGGGAATGCCAGAAACCCGAGTTCCGTGATCGAGTTGAAGGTCCCGCCGGAATAGCTGAACACCTTCACCCCCGGCTTGTACAGCTGCCCTGGTCCGGCGCCGGCGATGATTTCATCCACCCCGTCGCCGTTGAGGTCTCCGCAGCAGACCGACGCTCCGATATTGTTGTAGGAGAAGGCGAGGAATGAACCGTTGTCCACCAGCGTCCCGTCTGCATGGTAGACCCGGATCTCCGGTCCGAAATCCCCGGGCCCCGGGGCCACCACCACCTGGTCTACACCGGTGCCCAGCACATCCCCGCAGGCCAACTGGAGCCCCCGTGTGGGTTCACCGCTGTCGTAAGCGGCAAAGCAGCAGAGCTCGGGCGCCAGATCCTCGAAGGCGAAGAGCCGGGCCGTATCGGAACTGGATTGGCCCGGCCCGGGACCGGCGGCCAGGCGGGGACAGCGCGGCGAGACCAGTGAACTGGTGTTGCCGTAGTCATCCACCGACTGGACCGCGAAGTAGTAGGTGGTCTCCGCCTCGCAGGGCACGTCGATCACCACGCTCTCCTCGCCATCGACAAAGTAGCGGTCCTCTTCGTCGAAGGATCCGGGGACTGTGGAGACGTAGACATAGTAGTCAAGGGATCCGGGAGGAGCGGAGGACGGAGCGTCCCAACTGACGAGGAACGAGGAAGCCTGGACCGGTCCGGGTATCAGTAAAAACAGCGAGATTAATACCGGTAGAACAAATGAATTCGACACTACGGCATGCCCGGTGCGATTTTGGCTGATCGGTGTATGTTGTCTGGAGGATAGAATCGATGGTTGGCTACGATCGTGGAGGAACTGCATAATCTCTCCCTGTGGTTTTCATCTTCCCCCCTTGACGGGTGTTTCGAGCCGCCATCCGACAGCGGCGATGGACTCTGCGGATGACTCTCTATATGGCAATAGTCGTGCCAGATTCGTATACTTCAGGCGGGAAATTAACTTTAGCTATATCAACACTTCACGTTGTTCCCATGATGCGGCAACGAATTGTCTGACGGGAGTTACAATTCGTGACCACTTGAATTACCAAATTGAAATTCTGCGTCGTTCAGGATCGTCCGAAAACAACCATTCTTTGCTGAATTTGCGACCGATTGTAATGATTTGAGTGTTATGAATGATGTTTGTTTCAGGGCGATGGAGTCCACCAGCGTCTGAAAAAATGAGCAGGGAGGAGTACTGATGACCTGGCCATTCGGGAAAGGGAACCC
>CBESOE010000065.1:0-22208 GCA_965531145.1 uncultured bacterium
CCTCCAACCCCAGGTCGGGCTGCGGTGACTCTTCCGCAAGCACCCCATACAGGAAACCAGAGATCTATCAATCCTCGGAACGCTACCCCGGAAACCTGGTGCAGATCAGCCCCATGTTTGATCTTGAGGGTGTGGGGTTGGTCGATATCTATCTCTTCCCGGTCCAATACCATCCGGCGGCAAAGAAAATCGAGCAGTTCACCAGCTTTTCGTTTGTGATGAGTTGTGAGGACGGGTATCAGCCCGGCGACTTTCTGCGCAGCCACTTACCGGACAACCGGATCAAGCACGCGGAAACGAGTCTGAAAAGTCAGGTGGTGAATCCCGAGGATGTGGTGGTGACGAGATTCGAGTATTCCGAATTCGAGCGGAAATACGTGCCGATCCCCACCGATCTTGAGAGGCCATGATCCGGATGGCTGTCAGGAGTCTTTGGTGCTGAGCTCCGCCGGGGAGACCGGGCGGGCCAGCACCGTCTCGAACCGCTTGAGCGTCACCAGCCCGGGGGCCGCCCCCTTGGGCCGCTTGACCGACTTCCTGCGGGTCAGGTGCACGTCCACGGACGTGCTCCTGCGGCCCCGGGAGTAGTGGGCAGCCAGACCGGCGGCCTGCTGGAGGGTTTTCGGCGGGAGCTTCTCCAGTCGCTCAGGGTTACGCACCACCACGTGGGAGCCGGGCATTCCCCCGGCGTGGAGCCAGAAATCCTCCGGGCCGGCCAGCTTGAAGGTCACCTGGTCGTTGCCCCGGGCACTGCGGCCCACCAGTATCTCCATGCCGTCGGCGGAGCGCAGACGAATCACACCGGCGATGGTCTGATCGCCACCGTCCTTGCGGCCCTTCTGATCTCTCACCACCGGCGCCGACCAGAGTTTGGCCGTCTGCGCTTCCTGCTCCACTGCTCGCAGCTCTTCCACGGTCTCCGCCAGTTCCACAGCAGAGAGCAGCTCGTCGATGAAAGCGCCTTCCAGCCGCAGCGGTTCCAGCCTTGTCTGCACCGATTCCTGGCCGCGCTGGGCCCGGCGGTAGCGGCGGAAGAAGGACTGGGCGTTTTGCACCAGGGTCATTTTTGGGTCCAGCTTGATCTTTACCTCGGGGGTGTCGGGCCGATAGAGGTCATCCACGGAAATACTGTCCAGTCCTCGCTTCTTTCGCCCCCCGGCATAGGTATCCAGGGCAGCGGTGAGCAGCTCACCGTTGCGGCGGAGGTCCTCGGCGGCGGAGAATCGCGCCTCGTCGGCTTCCAGCTTGGCCAGCAACCGCTTGTGCTTCTTGGCTGCCCGGTTCAGCCTGCGCGTCAGGTCCCGGCGCAGACTGTCCGTTTCCGCTCCGGCCAGAATCTCCTCACGACATATGGTGACTGCTTCCACCAGGGTGGTAAACGATTCTCGCTGCCAGCGGCCCGAGGACCGGGTGGCCTCCAGGGGCATGGCGGCGGCCACTGGAACCGCTGCCGTGGGGTCCAGCGGTCGGTGGATGTGGCCGGGGTGAATCACAAGACGGCGTAGTTCCTCGAGCTGGAGCAGGAAACGGTCCCAGGCTTCCATCATTTTCGGTCTGCCGGCGCCGAGCAGCCGTGCGGCCAGCTCCGAGGCATACACCGGGCCGAATCCCTCAAGGGCGCTGATCAGCGACCGGTAGAGGCCCATCCGGTCCCCCTCGGGGCCGAACCGCTCCAGGGTGTTGCCCAGGAACTCCTCCACCCTGGCCCGCTGCTCGCCGCCGGGGCCGGCGGCAAAGGGATCGAATTTTTCCCGGCCCGGGGCCCTTTTGGGCGGGCTGTATGGTGACCCGGGGAGCAGCCGGTTGGCCGGCTGCCGGTTTGATCCAAGCACCGATCCCTCCCCGTCGATCAGGGCCAGTACGGCACTTTTTCCTGTCAGCTCCACCACCAGCGTGCTGGCCGCCCTGACCCCTCCGGACATGGTCTTTTCCGCGGCCAGCAGGAATATCCGTTCCAGGCGAACCTTTCGCAACGAGGTGACCCTGGCCCCCTCCAGGTATTTGCGCAGCAGCATGAGGAAGGGGGAGGGGCTGTCCCCTTTTGTCCAGGACGGGTTCCGGTCGGCCCCCAAAGGCAGGATGCAGGGGTAGAGCGGGCCCGGGGAGACGAGCAGCCATGGTGTGCCCAGTCCATCCAGCCTGAAGGCGATTCCCGCACTGTCCGGGGCGGCTGCCGGTGTGATCTTGCGGATCACGGCGCCGGTGGCGCTCTTGGAGAGAGCCTGCTGCAGGGCCAGGAGGTCGAAGTTTTCCATGGTGCGGTGCGCCTCAGGCCGGTTGGTCCTGGTCGAGGCGGGCCAGCAGCTGGTCACGCCATTCGGTGTAGCCGGCCATCTGCTCCTCGGGGATGGAGGTGGCCGGCGGGAATTCAACGGTCAGCGGGTTGACCCAGCTGCCGTCGATCATGATCCGGTAGTCGCAGTGGGGGCCGCTGGCCAGCCCGGTCTGTCCGACATAGCCGATGACCTGGCCCTGGCTCACCCGGACTCCCTTGCGGATGCCCTTGGCATAGCGCGAGAAGTGGAGGTAGGAGGTGGTGACCCGGCTGTTGTGGCGGATTTTCACCATTCGTCCACCCCCGCGGTCCCAGCCGGCCATGGTCACCGTTCCGTCGGCGGTGCTCATCACCGGGGTGCCGGTGGGGGCGGCGTAGTCCACCCCGTGGTGCGGCATCCGCCGGTGCAGCACCGGATGGAGACGCGAGCGGGAGTAGCGGGAACTTATGCGGGTGAAGGCCAGCGGCGCCTTGAGAAACTCCTTGCGCATGGAGGTTCCGTCTCTGTCGAAATATTCGGGGCCGGTTTCGGGATCAGCCTCGTAACGGAAGGCCAGGTGGTCCTTCCCCGCGCAGGCGAAGCGGACGGCGAGGATGGTGCAGGCCACGGTCTCCTCAGTGCCGAGGAGTTGTTTCTCCCTGAGCAGCAGCCGGAAGCTGTCCCCGGATTGCAGGTCTCTCATGAAGTCCACCGCCCAGGAGAAGATGTCGACAAAGCTGGCGGCCCCCTCCCGGGGAATTCCCGCCTCCTCGGCCGCGGCAAAGAAGGACCAGGTCACCTCCCCGCCGGCCACCCGTTCCACCCAGCGAAAGGGGTAGTCGCGGATTTCAGCCCGCCAGGTGCCGTCAGCCGCCTGCTGGGCCAGCAGGTACTGCTCATCGTCGATCTGGTAGGTCATGGCGGAGAGGAAGTGGTCCGCCGAGGTCCAGAACTCGTAGCGCCGGCCCGGAGTGATCCTGGTCAGGTCGAACAGACCTTCCGCCGCTTCCAGCAGCGGCGAAATGAGGGTGGGAGAGAGATCGTGGTCGCCGAATATGGCGGAGAGGGTCTGGCCCCGCCGCACCTCGCCGGAAAAAGTGAGGCTGCTCAGCGGGCCGCCCGGGACGGGCATGGCCAGCACCGGGGTGCTGTCCTCGGCGCTGTGGGCGAAGCTCGGGACCCAGCCGAGGAACAACAGAACGAGCACCGGGATCAGGGTGAATCGCAGGCCAACCCGTGACCGGCAGCGATGTGCCGTGGGGGTGGTCATCGGGGATGGGGCCGGGACAGGGTCAATCGTCATCGTCCTTCTTCTTGTCGTCGTCCTCATCATCCTCGTCATCATCATCGTCATCCTCCTCGCAGTCCCAGCGCACCTGGATCTCGTCACGGTTCATGCGCTTGCTGCTGAGGCTCAGGCACCGCTCCTGGTCGACCTTGAAGCGGGCGTTGACGCTGACGGGGTTGATGTCCTTCCCGGGCACGGTGACCTTGATCTCAAGGGGGTAGCGGCCCACCGGGACCTGGATGCCGTAGTCCTTGAACACGGACCGCTTGACCATTTTCGAGGCCTTGCTCAGCATCCCTTTCCAGCCGCCCTTGGCGTCCCGGCCGCTGAAGTGCTGGCTGTAGACCTCGGTGCCGTCGGCGCGGATGGTCAACCGTCCGCCCTGGAAGCCGTGTTTGAAAACCACGTCGAGGTAGCCGTAGTCCTGGGTCGGTTCCGGCGGTGGCGGCGTCTCCTCAACCGTTTCCATGGGGGTGTCGGTTGCGGCAACGGTTTCGCCGGCGGGTCCGGCTGACGCTTGCTCGGCGCCCTGGCCGATCTCCTGGGGCCGGGCCGGCTGCTGTTCCTCCTCCTGCCGGGTGGTTTCCCGGCTGGTGGTGGCTGGCGGCTTCTGCTGCGCGGGCTGACTGGTGACCGGCGGGGTCACCACCGGGGATTGCCGGGGCGGTGCCGTCTCCTTTGGCGGGGCGGTCACCTGTGGCGGTGGAGTCTTCTCTTCCTCGCGCTTTTCCTCGCGTTGCTGCTGAGCCGTGGCGGCCGCCTTTTCAGGCTCGGTGCGGACCGGTGGTTCACTCTTTGCCGCGGCCGCCCGCTTCTCGGGTGGCGGTTCGATGATTTCGGTGGCCTCGCCGGCTTCCGTTTCCACGGGTTCACCGGTGGCGGCGGATGACTCCCCGGGCGGTGTCTCCTTCTGGGCCATCAGCATTTCGGGCGGATCCGTGGGGTGCTGTCCCGAAGGGCTGTCACCCCGGCCGTTCCAGAAGAAGAGGTAGCTGACCAGGAACACCACCACTACGGTGAGGGCGGCGGCGAACCCGATCAGGGTGGCGTGGCTCTTCGATTTTTTGGGTGCGGGCACCGCTGCCGCCGGCTGGGCCGGGGCACTCACTGCCGAGGTGGCGGCGGTGGTGGATCCCCTGTCCTGAACCGCCGCCGGGGCGGCCAGGCTGGAGGAGTCGATGGTCTGGCCGGGGAAGGGCGCCTGGGGCGCCATCATGGTGGCCGCGGTGCCGGCATGGAGCGGCGGTTCACCCTGGAGCAACTGCCTGAAGTCCGCGGCGATCTGTCCGGCATCCTGGTAACGGTCGGCCGGGTTCTTGGCCAGGCCCTTCATCAGAACCATGTCGAACCCGCCGGAGAGGCTGATGTTGATCGTGGTGGCCGGCAGGGGTTCCTGGTTGACGATCTTGTAGAGAATAGTGGTGATGTTGTTTCCGGAGAACGGCTTCTCCCGGGTCAGCAACTGGTAGAAGACCACGGCCAGCGAGAAGAGGTCCGAACGGCCGTCGATCTGGCCGCCGGCGATCTGCTCCGGCGCCATGTAGTAGGGCGTGCCGAGGAATTGGCCGGTGCGGGTGAGGCTGGAAGATTCGATACGGGCGATGCCGAAGTCGGTGATCTTGACCCGGTTGTCCGGAGTGAGGATCACGTTGGCCGGCTTGATGTCCCGGTGGATGATGCCGTTCTGGTGGGCGTAGCCCAGGCCCTCGGCGATCTGCAGCACGATCTTCAGCGTCTCATCGGCGGTGAAGATCCGGTCGCCGTCCAGCAGCTGCTGCAGCGACTGGCCCTCGATGAACTCCATGGCGATAAAGGATATCTTCGCTTCGTGGTCTTCGTCGGCGTCGAAGATGGTGACGATGTTCGGGTGGGAGAGATTGCCCGCGGTCTGGGCCTCGCGGTAGAACCGTTCGTAGAACTCCTTTTGCTCGTCCTTGCTCAGCGCCGTGCCGGGGTGGATCGTCTTCAGGGCCACCACCCGGCCGATGCGCGGGTCCTTGCCCTTGTAGACGATACCCATGGCCCCCTGGCCCAGTTCGCCAATGACTTCGTAGCGCCCGATTTTCTTCAGCATGGGATCGTGTCCGAACGTTGGCCAGCAGACTCTATCTATCGGAATTGTCGGAGTTTGCCGATAAGTTGGTCGTAACCCGTAACTCGATTGATCGTATGACAAACCGAGAGGAAGTGTCAATTCCTCCCGGGAGAAGGGCACCATGAAGAAAATCGTTTTGCTGGTCCTGCTGCTGCTGGGCGCCATGATGGTTTACAACTACACGGCTACGGGAGAACTGACGCTGCTGCCCCGGGGCCCACTCAGCGGTGAGGAACAGGAACTCCAGCGTCTGGAGCGGGATTTTGAGCGGGCGGCCCAGGAATTCAACCAGGCCCTCAGGTCTGCCGGGCTGGCCGGACTGGACACCACCGGCGACGCCGACGCGGCGATGCAGGAAGTTCAGCGGATCGAGCGCAAACTGGACCAGTTGATGAGGCGCCTGGAGCTGGAGGACGAGCGCAAGAAGGCCGAGCGGTTGAGACTGCGCCTCAAGGAATTCAAGCGCAAGGTCGGTTGCTGATTACGCTTTAGCGGCCTTCCCCGTCGTCGGTGCCGGTGGTGAGCCGGGCCAGAGCTTTGCGGCCGATGGTCCAGAAGAGCGCCGGCCGGAGGATGAACTCGAAGAGTGTCGAGGTCATCAGCCCACCGATCACCACCGTGGCCACCGGGTAGAGAATCTCCCGGCCCGTCTCCCCGGCGGAAAAGAGCAGCGGCAAGAGCCCGGCGCCGGTGGTCAGGGCAGTCATCACCACCGGTGCGGCCCGTTCCTTCCCCGCGCGAACCAGCAGGTCCGGGGTCACCGCCACCCCCTCGATCTGGACCAGGTGCAGGTAGTGGGACACCAGCAGGATCCCGTTGCGGGCGGCGATACCGGCCAGGGAGACGAATCCCACCAGGGCGGCCACGCTGAACGATTGGCCGGTGGCCATCAGCAGTCCCAGCCCGCCGATAAAGGCGGCCGGCAGGCAGGCCAGAATCTGCAGCGAGAGGTTGAGCGAGCGGAACTGGCCGAAGAGGATGAAGACCATCGCCGCCAGGCTGATGATCGAGAGTTGCAGGATCAGCCGGGTGGCCCGCAGCTGTGATTCGAACTGCCCTTCGAAGCGGAGGAAGGTTCCCTCGGGCAGGTTCGCTTCCAATTTTTTCATGGCATTCTGCAGGTCGGAGGCAACCTCGCCCAGGGAGCGGCCCTGGACGTTGCAGCTCACCGCCACCCGCCGGAGCATGTTGTCCCGGGAGATGCTGTTCGGGCCGGATGATTCCTGCACCCGGGCCAGATCCCCCAGACGGGCCCAGCCGCCGCCGGGCAACCGCACCGGCAACCGGCGCAGGGTCTTGATCGAGTCGCGGGCCGGCTGCTGAAGCCGGACAAAGAGGTCGAATGACCGTTCGCCCTCCAGCATGCTCCCGGCCACGGCCCCGCCCACCGCGGTTTCCAGTTCGTGGGCCAGCTGGCCCGGGCTGAGGCCCACCTCGGCCAGGCGGTCCCGGTTCATCCTCACGTGGAGCTGCGGCACCAGCACCTGGGGTTCGATGTAGAGATCGGTGACCCCGGGGACCGTGGCGGCCATCTCCGCCACCCGGCGGGCCGTCTCCCGCAGCACGTCGAGGTCGGTGCCCATGGCCTTGATGGCGATCTGGGCCTGGACCCCACTGAGGATGTGGTCGATACGGTGGGCCAGGGGCTGGCCGATGTTCAGTGCCACGCCCGGTATGTCGGCCAACCGCTCACGGACCCGCTCGATCATCTCCTCCCGGGGGAGGTCGTACTCCTCGTCCAGGGTCAGCAGGATGTGCGAGATGGTCACCGGGGCCGCGTGCTCGTCGTGTTCCCCCCGGCCGGTGTAACGGCCCACCGAGGTGACCCCGGGCATGCCCACCAGGCGCTTCTCCAGCTCGCCGGCCACGCGATCCGACTCGTCCAGTGAGGTGCCCGGCGGCAGGAAGCTCATCACCAGCGCTGTCCCCTCGTCAAAGGGGGGCAGGAACTCGGTGCCCAGGGTGGTCAATGCCCCCAGGGCGGTGAGGGCCAGCAGGGTGAAGAGGACGATCACCGCCCAGCGTCGCCGGATCGAGGCGGCGATCAACCGCCCGGAACCGCGCTGCAGCAGCCGCAGCGCCCGGGTCCGCCGCGCGTCGTGGAATGTGGCCTTGAGCGCCGCACGGCGGAAGAGGAGCTGGGCCAGCACCGGGGTGACGGTGAGCGATATCACCATGGAGGCCAGCAGTGAAACCACGTAGGCGATGGCCAGCGGGGTGAAGAGCCGGCCTTCGATGCCGGTGAGGGCGAAGAGCGGGATGAAGACCAGGATCACGATCAGGGTCCCGCTGAAGATCGGCCCCCGCACCTCGGAGGAGGCGTCGGCCACCACCGCGGCCACCGAGGGTCCCCCCGGTTTCCGCTCGCGCAGCCGGCGCACCACGTTTTCCACGCCGACGATGGCATCGTCCACCAATTCGCCCACCGCGATGGCCATCCCGCCCAGGGTCATGGTGTTGATGGAGAGCCCCATCAGGTGGAAGACCAGTCCGGTGGCGGCCAGGGAGAGGGGCAGGGCGGTGAGGGTGATCACCGAGGCGCGGACGTTGGCCAGGAAGATCAGCAGGATGATGACCACCAGGATGGCGCCGTCGCGGAGTGCCTCCACCACATTGTCCACCCCCCGCTGCAGAAAGGTGGCCTGGCGGAAGAGATCGCTGCGCAGCACCGCCCCGTCGGGCAGGGCCGTACGGATGGCTTCCACCTCGCGGTCGATGGCCCTGGTCAGCGAGAGGGTATTCACACCCGGCTGCTTGAACACCACCAGGATCACTCCGGGAACGCCGTCGATGGAGGCGGAGCCCCGCCGGAACTTGGGGCCCACCTGCACCGTGGCCACGTCGGCCACCCGCACCGGCCGCTGGCGCTCGGGGGCCACGATGACGTTTTTCACGTCCTCCACCCCGGACAGCCGGCCCAGGTGACGCACCAGGAATTCCCGGGTGCCCTCCACCAGATACTGGCCGCTGGTGTTGCGGCTGGCCCCGGCCAGCGCCTGCTCCACATCTTCCAGGCTCACCTCGTGACGCAGCAGCAGGTCGGGGTCGGCCAGCACCTGGTACTGTTTCCGCTCCCCGCCGATGATCACCACCTGGGCCACACCCGGCACCGAGAGCAGCTGGCGCCTCACCACCCACTCGGCCAGGGTCTGCAGCTCCATGGAGGAGAGGCTGCCGTCGGGGCTGTTCAGGCCGAGGTTGAGGATCTCGCCGGTGATCGAGGAGATTGGAGCCATCTCCGGGATCACATCCGCCGGCAGGTCGGCCCGGGCCAGCTGCAGCCGTTCCTGGACGATCTGCCGGTTGAGGTAGATGTCGGTGTCCCAGTCGAACTCCAGGCGGACGATGGCGATGCCGTCGCCGGATGTGGAGCGCAGGCGGAGCAGCCCCTGGATGCCCCCCAGTGCCGACTCCAGCGGCAGGGTGACCAGGGTCTCCACCTCTTCCGGCGCCAGTCCGTGGGCCTCGGCCAGCACGGTGACCGTGGGCTGGTTCAGGTCGGGGAAGATGTCCACCGGCCGTTGGACCAGCTTCGTTGCCCCCAGCCAGAGCATCACGCCGGCCAGGGAGAGCACCAGCAGCCGGTGGCGCAACGAACTGCGGATCAAAAAATCGAGCATCGTTCTCCTCGGCGGTCCGGGCGGTCAGCTCAGTGCTGGTGCCCGTGGTCGCTGCCGTCGGTGGCTGTTCCGCTCCCGCTGCCTTCCTGCAGGGCCAGCTTCAGCTGCAGTGCGCCCTTCACCACCACCTCGTCCCCCGGTGAAATGCCGCAGTCCAGCGGCAGTACCGCCCGGCCGGCGTCCAGGGTTTCCACCGGGACCACAATCTGGATGTAGGCGCCGTCCCGGCGGAGAAACAGGGCGCTGCGCCCGGCCTCGCGCACCAGGGCAGTGGAGGGGATCACGTAGTGCTCCTCCGTCTGGCCGGTGGCCACCAGGATCTGAACCCGGGACCCCACACGGTTTTCCCAGTCGAGGTAGCGGGCGCCGTCCACTGTTTTCTCCGAGAGCCGCTGGTTGGGGAAGGGAACCAGGAAGTGGGTCACCCGGTTGGGCCCGTCCAGTGTCCCTTCCACGGCGGCGATCCTCAGCCCGGGTATCGTGCGCCCTTCGGCGGGGAAGAAGAGGGTCACCGGGAAATCCTCCCGTGCCGCCCGGCGCACATCGGCCAGGTCGGCCTCGAAGGCTTCACCGATGGCCAGCAGCCGGTCCAGGGCCACCAGGGAGTAGATGGTGCTGCCGGCGGCCAGGGTTTCCCCCACCGCCACCGGCCGTTCCGACACCTCCATTTCGGGGGTGCCGTCCAGACGGGGGGCGAAGACCTCGATGCGGGTGGACACCGCACCCTTCTCCTCCAGTTCGCGCAGCTGGCCATCGCTGAGCCCCACCACCTTCAGCGAGGCGAGGCTGGCTTCCAGTGCGCTCTTGCGGGAGGCGGACCGCGCCTCCAGCACCGCCAGGTCGGCCTGCACCCGGCGGATTTCCACCTCTATCGGTTCGTCCTGGGCCAGGAGCACGTCGAGGTAGGCCCTGGTGCGGTCCCGCTCGGTGGTGGCGGCGAGGATATCAGCCCGTATCTCCACCGCCCGCATCTGCAGCTGCCGCGCCTCCGGGTCCACCAGCTCCAGCACGGCCAGGCGCTGGCCGGCACGCACCGTGCTTTTTGGCGGCAGGTCCAGCGCCGCCACCCGGACCATGGTGGACGCGGACACCTCGGCCCGCCGGTCGGGTGCCTGGGCCACGATTCCGGGGATCTTGATGGTGTCGGAATAGAGCGAAGGGAAGATCCGCTCCACCTCGATGCCGTAGGGCGAGGGGAGGGAAGCGGACTCATCGCTTCCGTGATCGTGACCGTCGTCTTCGGTGTGGCCGCTCTCCAGGGCCGGTCCGTGGGAGTGGCCGTGATCATCTTCCGCCTGGTGCTCCTGACCCTGGTCCGCGGCGTGATCGTGATCGTCCACGGGCTCCGGGGGGGGCTGGCCGCAGCTCACGGGAAGCATGGCCAGCAGGACGATTGCGGCCATGGCGATCAACAGGTGCAAGAGGTTTTTCATGGTCCGTTCTCCGTGGCGGCCGTCTCGTCCGCGGTGGTCAGCGGCCTGCCCACCGCCAGAGAAAGATCGAGCCAGGTCTCCCTGAGCTGCAGCAGTGTGTTCAGACGTTCAATCCGTATCTCGGCAAAGGCCCGGTGGGCCGAAATCAGGTGCAGGACATCAAAGGTACCCGTTGACCAGCGGGCCTGGGCCAGGCGGAAGGCCTGGGCGGTGGCGTCGGCGGCCTCGCCGCTCAACTCGCCCAGCTCCTGCTCCAGGGCCCGCAGCCGGGCCAGCAGGGTCTCCACCCGGACCGGCAGCGCCCGTTGCTCCAGGTCGAGGGCATCCGCTGCCCCCTGTTGACGCGCCTGGGCGGCATCGAGATCGGCCCGTGTGCGCCCGAACAGCGGCAGCGGGATGCCCAGGGCCAGGCCCCACGAAGTGCTGAGTTCCTCCCGCTGCACCGACGGCCCCAGACGCAGGTCGGGCAGCCGGGCCCGGCCGGCCGCTTTCACCTCATGCCCGCTCTGTTCCAGACGCAGCCTGGCATCGGCCAGCTCCGGGCCGGATTCCCGGGCCAGCTCCAGCAGGGTTTCCCGTTCCAGAACCGGGGACTCCCAGTCCAGGGGTGTGGATCCGATCCCGGTTTCCCCGGGGGGCAGGCCCGCCAGCAGGCAGAGCATCGACAAAATGGTGTATTCCTCGTTGCGGAAGTCGATCAGCGCCCGGCGGTCGCGGGCAGCGTCGGCCAGCACCAGCGAGACTTCCAGCGGATCGGCAATGTTGGCATCCCGGCGCTGCACCGCCAGCCGGGCCTGTTCCGATGAGCGGGCGGACAGCGCTTCGTGCAGCTCCACCAGCGACCGGGCCCAGGCCAGCCGGGCCAGCTGCCGGTCGGCCTCCACCCCGGCCCGGTGTATGGTCGTCTCCAGGTCCAGCCGGGCAAGCGCCACGCCCAGATCGGCGGCGTTTCGCGCCGATGCCAGCCGGCCGCTCCAGGGAAGGGGAAAGCGCAGTGCACCTTCCAGTTCCGATCCGCCATCGCCGTTCCAGAGGATCCGGCCCTCCAGTTCGGGGTCGGACCAGCTGCCGGCACTCCGTCGCTGCGCCTCGGCCACCCCCAGGTCGGCGCGGGCGGCAGCCACGTCGGGGTGGCGCTCAACGATCATGGCCCGCGCCTCGGCTGCGCTGATGGACGGTCCGGGACCGGCGCGGGCAACCGCGGCCAGGCAGAGACAGAGTGCGGCGGCGAGGAAAAGAATACCGGGGAATCGCCGAATGCGGCGCCGGCCCCCACGGCTGTGCCAACAGATGTTCTCCACGATCTCTCCCGTCAGTCAAAAAGTACAAACGGCAACGTATCAGCCGCGGGTAGACTACCGTATCGATGGGGTTTGTTCAATTGCGATGTGGAATGGGGCCGGCTCAGCCCCCCTGCGCCCGGTACCCCTTGCGGGTGCGGATCTCGTATTTTCCACGGTTGCGGGACTTGATATCCACCTTGCGCCAGGCGCCGTCGGCCACTTCCTTCTGTGGCCGGTAGACGAAAACGTACTGACTGCGCAGCTCGGCGGCGATCTCGTCATAGCTCTCGGAGAGTTCGCCGGCCGATTCCACCAGGAACGCCCGCCCGCCGCTCTCGTCGGAAAGGCTGCGCAGTGTGGACTCTCCAGGGTGGACACTGTTCAACGCCGAGACGTAGGGGCCGGTATTCATCCCCCCCCGGGCATTCATCCGCGCCCGGGTCATGCCGCCGCCGGAAAAGCCGATGGTGTAGATCATCACGTCCTTGGCCACCGCCTTCTGCATCACCTCCTCGATGCCGGCCTTGCTTCCCGAATCGGCGCCGTCACCGAAGAGGACGATCACCCGCCGCACCGAGTTGTCCGGTTCGCCGATGCGGTCCAGGGCGTAGACCAGGCCGTCATACATGGCGGTACCGCCCTCGGCCTTGGTGCGGTCCACCGCGTCGGCCAGGCGGTGCTGGTCGTTGGTGAACCCCTCCAGCAGGGTGACCTCGGAGGCAAAGGCCACCACCATGGCCTTGTCCTGGGGGCGGATCCGGGTGATGAAGCGCTTGGCCGCTGTCTGGGCCTGGGCCAGGTCGTTTTTCATCGAACCGCTGTCGTCGAGGAGCATGGCCAGCACGATGGGCCGGGTTTCCACCTCCAGGGCGAGGATTTCCTGCTCTTCCCCCTCCTCCAGAAGTTTGAACTCCTCCTTTTCCGCGCCGGCCACCAGTTTCCCCAGTTTGTCGCGGATGGTGGCGTTGAGCAGCACCCGCTGCACCTCCTCCACCAGGTCGGTGACGATGGCCTCCACCGTCACCCGGGCCACCGCCCGGTGCTCATCCAGGTCAAAGGCCCGGGCCTCCACCACGTGCGGGCCCGGGACCGACCCGGGATTCCAGGTGGCCTGGAATGGCTGCTCGGATACGCTGGCCAGCTTTTCCTCGTCCACCCAGTATTCCACCCGGGCCACCTCATCTTCGGGGATACCGGACACCTTCACTTCCAGCAGGGTGGACCCGGAGACCAGGTCGTTTTCCCGGAGCGAGGTGATCTGCACCTCGAGGGTGGAGACCGCGGCCGCCACCGACCCGGGGCCCAGCACCGTTCCGGCTTCCACCGAGGTGTTGAACAGGGCGGTGCCGCGGTAGCCGTTGGCCGAAAGAGCGATGGCCTGGATCACATGATCGCCGCCGCCGGAGCCGAAGTCATGCTCGGTGCGAAACGGCGGCGTATCGAGGGTGGCCGCCAGCTCGCCGTCCACCAGCAGGCGCACCTGGGTCACCTGGTCACCTTCCAGCGCCCTGACATCGGCCTCGATGGTCACCATGCCGGAGAGCGTCCGCTGCCAGGGTTCGAGGATCGTCACCGACAGGGACGCCATGTCCGCCGGGGTGAGGGGCACGTCCACGTCGGCGGTGATGGGCACCCGCAGGACGGTGCGCAGGATACCCTCGCCCGGCTGGTTCTCCGTGCCGGCGCCGGACTCCTTGATGCGAATGGAGAGCCGGTAACTGCCCGGCCGCAGTTTCAGGGGCAGTTCCACTGTCTCGAAGCGCGCCTCCTCGGATTCCAGGTCCGAGGGGAGCCGGAAAATGCGGAAGGTCTTTGTCACCTGGTCGAGAATTTCCTCGCCCGACCCCCGTGCTTCGGCGATGACCCGTACCGACCCTTTCTTGCGCCACCCCTGGTTCTCGAGATTGAGGTCCGCCACCCGAATCTTCAGTTTGACGGTCACCGGGGTTTCACTGAAACTTCCCTCGCCGAACTCGAAAGAGGCCGAGGAGCGGATGGATCCCTCCACCACGGTCTCCTCGTCGCCCCGCACCGTGCCGGGCACGACCAGCGCGGCCAGCAGGAGAAATAGAGCGGCAGGTCTGAACAGGTTCATTATCTTCACCAAGTGGTTGTCCCCCGTGTCCATGGAAATTGTCGATGCGCAGGTTAAGTATATCGTACCCCATGCTGCCACCGGGCCGTCCGGTTGACTAATCTCCTGCCGGTTGGTCTAATGCTGACAAAGGCATTATCCACTGAGCGGAGGCCCTGGGAATGAAAGCGATTTTCGTTGGCGGCGGTGCCGGCTGCCGGGACGTTCTCGAACTGTTCATCCAGGGGCAGCTGGATATCCTCGACCTGGAAATCCTCGCCGTCGTCGACATCGACCCCGATGCACCGGGCATGGTATTTGCCCGCCGGCAGGGGTGGCTCACCATCACCGACCTGGAACAGGCGCTGGTTCTCGACGGGCTGGAGCTGATCATCGAGCTCACCGGTTCCGAGGATGCCCTGGACAAGATCTTCTTCAACATGCCCCCTGGCGTGCGGGTGATGGACCACGTGATGGCCCGGGTCTTCTGGGACCTGGAGAAACTGACCCAGACCATCCGGCAGCAGCTGGACGAGCAGACCACCCTCGAAGCCCGCATCGCCAAGGACCGGGCCGAACTCCAGGAGATTCTCGACAATCTGCCCGATTCGGTGATGGTGATCGACAAGGACCGCACCATCCTGCGGGTCAACCGTCGTTTCGAAGAGGTGTCGGGCAAGCGGCGGGAGAACGTGGAGGGGCTGGCCTGCAAGGAGGCCTGCATCTTCGCCGGCTGCGGCAACACCTGCGACGGCTTCCCCGGGCCGTTCCAGACCGTGCTGCACACCACCAAGCCGATCAAGCGTGACGGCCCGGACGGGGAGGTGTTCGAGGAAGAGGACAAGTACTACCAGATGACGGTGAAGCCGATCCTCGACGAGCAGGGCGAGGTCTCCCGCGTGGTGCGCACCTCCCGCGAGGTGACCCAGCAGGTGAGGCTCAAGCAGGAGACCGAGGAGTGGGCCCGGCACTTCCACCAGCTGGTGCAGGCGGTGCACGGCATCATCACCATCAAGGACCTGGACGGCCGCTACACCCTGGTCAATCCCCGGGTGCTGGAGATCTCGGGTCTGAAGGAGAACGAGCTGCTGGGCTGCACCGCCCGGGAGCTCTTCGAGCCGCAAGCGGCCCGGGTGATCGAGGAGAACGACCAGCGGGCCCTGGAGGGTGGCGGCTACTACGCCACTGAGGAACGGGTAATCGTGGGGGGCAAGGAGCGGATTTTTTTCTCCGAGCGTTTTCCGCTCACCGACTACCGGGGGAACGTGGTGGCCATCTGCTGCCTCTCCCGCGACGACACCGTGGCCCGCCAGCTGCAGCAGGACCTGGTGCAGACCGAGCGGCTGGCCGCGGTGGGCAAGCTGGCCGCCGGAGTGGCCCACGAACTGAACAACCCGCTCACCGGCATCCTCACCTTTGCCGAGGACCTGCTGCTGGAGGCCGAGCCCGACAACCCCATGCGCCCGGACTACGAGGTGATCGTCAACGAGACCATGCGCTGCCGTTACATCGTCCGGGACCTGCTCGACTTCTCGCGGCAGAAGATCTCGGAACGCCAGGGCACCGACATCAACGATGTCATCAGGCGGTCGCTGACCATCATCGAGCGCCAGGCCTCGTTCCACAACATCGGGTTCCGCCTGGAACTGGGCGAGGAGATACCCGAGGTGCTGGTGGACGCACGACAGATGCAGCAGGCGATCCTCAACCTGGTGATCAACGCCTGCGACGCCATGGACGCATCCGGCGAGATCACCATCAGGAGCAGCCTGGAGGACGAGGGCCGCCAGGTGGCGGTGGCCGTGTCGGACAAGGGCTGCGGCATCCCCGAGGAGCTGATGGACGACCTGTACCAGCCCTTTTTCAGCACCAAGGGGGATCAGGGCAACGGCCTGGGGCTGGCCACCGTTCTCGGCGTCATGGAGCAGCACAACGGCCGGGTCGACGTGAAAAGCACTGTGGGCCAGGGGAGCACCTTCACCCTGACGCTGCCGGTGGCGGGAACGTGACGGGCGGAGAAAGGACAGCAGATGAATAACAACGACACTGTCAGGGACAACGGTCATAACGGAATTGCACCGGCGAGGATCCTGGTGATCGATGACGAGGAAGTGGTGCATGTGAGCCTGCTCCGGATTCTCGGCCGCTGCGGCCACCACGTGGAGGCGGAGCTCACCGCGGCCGGCGGCCTGGGGCGTCTGGCCGACGACCCGCCGTACGACCTGGTGATCACCGACCTGATGATGCCGGAGATGAACGGCATCGAGCTGCTCAAGGAGATGGCGGAGCGGAAGCTGAACGTGCCGGTGCTGATGATCACCGGCTATCCCACCATCAGCACCGCCCTCGAGGCGCTGCGTCTCGACGCGGTGGACTACATCGCCAAGCCCTTTACCCGCCAGGAACTGCTGGGGCCGGTGAACCGGGCCCTGCGGCGGGGTGCCGGGACCGAGGCGGACGAGCCGGCGGCGGTGGCCACCGGCCCGGAATCGGAGGGGTTCGAGCGGTCCTGCCCGGGGATGGAGACCGGGGTGCGGATGTGCCTCAGGCGGCACTCCTGGGCGCTCTGCTGCCAGGACGGCACGGTGAAGGTGGGGATCCAGCCCTCCTTTTTCGAGGGCATCGGCGAGGTGAGCACGGTGAAGCTCCCCGAGGAATCGGACCTGGTGGAGCAGGGATACGCCGGCATCCACCTGGGCACCGCGCAGGAGGAGGAACACGCCGTCTTCATGCCGCTCAGCGGCCGGGTGGTGGCGGTGAACGAGGACGCCGCCGGCCGCCCGGGGGAGATCACCGCCGACACCTGGCTGGTCCGCGTCCTGCCCGACCGTCTCGACATGGAACTGGCCCGGCTGAGCCGCTGCCGGCAGCGGCCCCCCGACCTTTCCTGAACCGCTGCTACCCGGCCGGGTCCGCCGCGGCCAGGCGCGGGATCTCACGGCCCAGATCCTCCCGGATCTCGGCCAGGGAGTGGTAGTAGTTGGTGGTGTGGGCTGAAAACCGCATCAGCATCTCGTTCAGCGGTTGGGGGATGTAGGGGAAAATCTTGCGCAGGTTGGCCAGGCGGTAGTTGAAGAAGAGCATCGCGTCCTCGGGAGCGAGGGGTTGACCCGGGTCGCGCTGTTCCTCCGGAGAGTTCTTCTGGTGCCGGAGGGTCCGGATCCCCTTGCCCACCGCGTAGGTCAGCAGGTTGCCCACACTCCACAGGTCGTAGTCGAGGAAGTTCACCTCGTAGTCGAAATCGATCCAGCGGAATTCCCCGCTGCCGCTCTCCACGATAATGTGGTCGTTGCGCACGTCGCCGTGGTGCTCATTGTTCTCGTGGAGCAGTTCCAGGGCTTCGATGGCTCCGTCGATCCGGGTGAGGATCGAGGGCAGGGAGTCGCGGACGTAGTGCCGGTGCGGCTCGTCCAGGGCGGCGATGTGGCTGAACAGGGTTTTCCCGCGAATTATCTCGAGGATCCGGATGTTGTTGCCCTTGCTGTCCCTCACGGTCCGGCCCTGCATGAAACGCCGGTCGCCCCGCACCAGTTCCAGGATCCGGCTCTCCTTGTCCGGGTTGCGGGTGCAGCGGGCGGTGAAAGGGCCCAGCTTGGCCACGAACTGTTCGAGAAAAACGAGCTTGATGATGGTCCGTGACCCCTCACTGAGGTCCACGGCATACTTCACCCAGTGTTTCGGCTGGTCGTCGATGCCGAAACGCCCTTCCCGGGCCTCGCTGAGCACGTAGTAGTCGTCTCCTTCCACCCGCAGCACGGTTCCGGTGCTGACCCGGAAATAGTCGGTGGTGTCCTCGGTGACGGTGAGCTGCTTGGGAGCGCGGCGGCCCAGCAACGATTCCACCCGCTCCCTGAGCAGTTTTTCGTTCTCGAAGATCATGACCGCGCCCCGCCTTCCGGATGTACTGATGTTGGGGCTACTATAATACGGAACGGCTGCTCGGGTCACGGTTCGGCCGGTTGATCCCCTGCCGCCGGCGTGGGGTATAATCATCCCTCATTTGGGAAACCGGCTCCCGGCATCAAAATGCACGGGGGCCCATCGAGGTTGGAAGCGGATGCTCTCCAGGAAGCAACCGCCGGTGGAGTCGCTGCCGCTCCGTCTGGCGCTCAATTTTTTCCAGTCCGCCTCACCGGAGGCCGGCCTGGCCATCGGCCGCGTCATGGGCACCCTGGCGTACTACCTGCTGCCCGACCGGCGGCGCATCGGGCAGATCAATCTGGAGCTGGCCTTTGGCGACCAGCTGGATGCCGCCCGCCGCCGGGTAATTCTGCGGAGAATGTGGCAGAATTACGGCTGCAGCCTGGTGGAATTTTTTCGCTTCCCCCTCTTCCGCCGGGAGAACATTGACCGCTATGTGGAGTGGCAGGGCTACGAGCACCTGAAGCGCTCGGTGGCCGCAGGCCGGGGGACACTGGTGCTCACCGCCCACCTGGGCAACTGGGACCTGCTGGCTCTGGCCACCGGGATCCGGGTCAAGCCGGTGGGGCTGGTGGCCAAAACCCTGAGCAGCCGGTTCTGGAACCACTTCCTGGTGGGGCAGCGGATGGAGACCTTTGTCCACTCCTTCCTCAAGCGGAACTCCCTGCGTGAGATCATCCGCAGCCTGCGCTCCAACGGCATCGTGGGCATGGTGCTGGACCAGGACGCCCAGGACTCCGACGG
Organism: uncultured bacterium; assembly: GCA_965531145.1. Taxonomy (GTDB): domain Bacteria; phylum Acidobacteriota; class JAQAZP01; order JAQAZP01; family JAQAZP01; genus JAQAZP01. The sequence goes on from CBESOE010000065.1 coordinate 18,714, forward strand.
GCGGGTGTTCGTTGACTTCTTCGGCCACAAGGCCTCCACCATCTCCAGCGTGGCCGTGCTCTCCCAGCGGCTGGATCTGCCTATCCTGCCCATGTTCGACATCCGCGGCCGGCGGGGGAAGCACCGGATCCTGGTGCTGCCGCCCATTGAGTTCGAGAAGCGGGAGACCCTGGAGCAGGGGATCCTGCACAACACCCGGCGATACCAGGAAGTGCTGGAAGAGGTCATCCGGCGGCACCCCGAGCAGTGGAACTGGGTGCACCGCCGCTGGAAACGCCGCCCGCCGGGTGAAGATCCGATTTACGATTGAGATCAGCCGGAACCGCGTCAATCCTCGTGGGGGAGACGGGTCCGGGTGGAGACCAGCCGGAAGGGAAGACGCAGGCGGAGCCGCTGGTTGCTTTCCCCTGCGGGGGCCTGCCGTTCCCGGGCCGGGGAGACCCGGAGGCTGCGATCGGCCACCATGGTGCCGTCCAGGGCCTTGATCGCGTCGCGGGCCTGCTCGTCGGTGGCCATTTCCACGAATCCGAAGCGCCGGGACTCACCGGTCTGGCGGTCGAAGATCACGGTGGCTTTCACCACCTCGCCGTGGGGCGCGAAGAGATCCGCCAGTTGGGGGTCGGTTATCGTCCGGTCCAGGTTTCCCACGAAGATCTTTCGGGCCATGTCATTTTCTCCCGGTGGCAGCAGGCAACGGCTGTACTATTAAATATACCGCAGCAATTCACTCCCCGCAACGAATCCCTGGATTCAGTGTGCGGTTGACGCAGGTCGGAGTATTTTTTAGAATCCCTTGAACTTCCACTTATGAACCGTTTCCCGGCCGGCCGGTGTGCCCGACCCCCCGGGACGCGGCAGGAGCAGGATTTATGAAGAAACTCACCCTGGCCCTCATCATCCTCGCGCTGCTCTTCCCCGCAGTGGACGCCCTTGCCCAGTCGGGAGGGGTGTCGGGCTCCAACAAGATTACCGGCGTGATCCGTGGCGGTGGAGACCCGCTCAAGGGGGCCCGGGTCACCATTCTGGACTCCAGCCGGAACCCGCTGGCCACCATGACCAACGACACCGACGTCCAGGGGCGCTACCAGATCCGCGGCCTGCCCTGCGGCACCTACTATATGAAAGTGGTGGCAGAGGGTTTCGAATCCCTGGAAGTCTCCTTTTCCTGTTTCGAGGAAACCGGGTCAGGAGGTGTGCGGGGAGCGGTGACCGGCGGCGGGGTGGAGAAAAACATCAACCTGCTGCCGCAAGGGACCACCATTACCCCCCGGGAGGACCTGGAGCCGTTTCCCGACAAGGCGGCCCGCTCCTACACCAAGGCCCTGAAAAAGATGGACAAGGGCGACATGGACGGCGCGGGAAAAATTCTCGACGAGGTCCTGGAGATGGACCCGGGGTTCTATTACGCCCGGGCCAAGCTGGGGGAGATCCACAAGCTCGAGGGGCGCACCGATCAGGCAAAGACCGAACTGGCCACCGCCGTGGAGCAGAATCCCAACGAGGTGATGGGCCGCGTGCACCTGGCCTCGATCCACATCAAGGCCGGTGAACTGGAACAGGCGGCCGCCCTGCTGGAACAGGCGGTGGCGGTGGCTCCGGGATACGCCGATGCCTGGTTCAACCTCGGCCTCTGCTGTTCACAGCTGGAGGGCCAGGCCGACCGGGCGGAGGAGGCGCTGCTCAAGGCGCTGGAGCTCGATGCGGCCGAACTGGCCGACGCCCGCCTGCTGCTGGCCAACACCTACCTGGGCCAGAACAAGCTGCGGGACGCGCTGAACCAGATGGAAACCTGGCTCGATCTGGGTATCGAATCGCCCATGACCCCCAGGGTAAAGGAAACCGTCAAGGCCCTGCGTGAGGACCTGGACCTGGCCGAGTGACCCACCAGGAGCATTCGCATCGTCCGGACACTGATCAGGCCTTTGCATTTCTGCCAACAGGACAAATTTCAAGGAGTTTTAAGGATGCCTGAAGCGAGGAAAGTAATCATCATCGGATCCGGCCCGGCCGGGTACACGGCGGCCATCTACACCGCCAGGGCCCGCCTGGAACCGCTGCTCCTCCAGGGCCAGCAGCCAGGTGGGCAGTTGACCATCACCTCGGAAGTGGAGAACTACCCCGGATATGCCGAGGGGATCCAGGGCCCGGAGATGATGGATGTTTTCAAGGCCCAGGCCGAGCGTTTCGAGACCGACATCCGCACCGAGATCGTCGAGGAGGTGGAGCTGGGCTCGCGGCCCTTCACGGTGAAGAGCGACCGGGCGGAGTACACCGCCGAGGCGCTGATCATCTGCACCGGGGCTTCGGCCATGCTGCTGGGCCTCGAGGCCGAGACCAAACTGATGGGCTCCGGCGTCTCCGCCTGCGCAACGTGCGACGGTTTCTTCTTCCGCGAGAAGGAGATCGCCGTGGTGGGCGGCGGTGACACGGCCATGGAGGAAGCCGACTTCCTCACCCGCTTTGCCTCCAAGGTGACCGTGATCCACCGCCGGGACGAGCTGCGGGCTTCGAAGATCATGCAGGAACGGGCGATGAAGAACCCAAAGATCGAGTTCCGCTGGAATGCCACGGTGGACGACATCCTGGGCAACGTGGCGGACGGGGTGCACGCCCTGGTGCTCAACGACACCAAGACCGGGGAGAAATCGGAGTTCCCCGTCGAGGGCCTGTTCATCGGCATCGGCCACCGGCCGAACACCGACGTCTTCAAGGGCAAGCTGGACATGGACGAGAGCGGCTACCTGCTGGTGACCCCCGGACGGTCCAACACCTCGGTGGAGGGCGTCTTTGCCGGCGGCGATGTCACCGACCACCGTTACCGCCAGGCGGTGACCGCGGCGGGGATGGGGTGCATGGCTGCGCTCGATGCAGAAAAATACCTCACCAGCCTGGAATAGAATCCTGTCTGAGGCCCAATGACGGCGTTGCACACCGATGAGAAATGCTCACCTACTACAGGAGTAGGCTCCGCTTTCTCAACGGTGTGCGCCTTGTCCTTGAACCACAGCCAGAATTCTCTTTCCACGATTCCCGGCTGGTTCGTTAAATTTCTGAACATTTCCCTTCTCGTTATCCTGCTGGTTCTGCCGGCCGGTTGCGGATCCGCTCCCGAGCCGCCGAACCTGGTACTGGTCTCCCTCGACACCCTGCGGGCCGACCGCCTGGGCTGCTACGGCTACCAGCGGGACACCTCGCCGAAACTCGACCTCTTTGCCGCGGACTCGGTGCTCTTTGAATACGCGGTGAGCCAGGCCAACGAGACGGTGCGGTCCCACCGTTCGCTTTTCACCTCCATATACCCCACAGAGTCCCTGTCCCGCCGGGACCGGCGGCTGATGGCCGATACCCTGCGTGAGGCCGGGTTCGCCACCGGCGGATTTACCGACGGCGGGCCCATGGGAAAGGATTACGGGTTCCACCAGGGCTTTGACGAATTTGCCGAGTGGGGGCACGGCATCGAGATGAAGTGCCGTCAGGCTCTGAAATGGCTCGACG
>CBESOE010000066.1:0-21704 GCA_965531145.1 uncultured bacterium
TCGAGAACGCGATATGGGTGATGAACGTGGGATCGTTGATGAGGAACCCGGCAATACGCTCCCGCGCCTTGCACTCCGGCTGCGGATCATTGGATGGATCCAGGTCCATCGGCCGGCAACGGGCCCCATCGAACCCTGGCGAGTAACTTACCTTTGGACAGTCATCGCACCGGTCAGGCAGTCCGTCGAGGTCGGAGTCTCGCTCCTCCAGAGCGATGGGCTGACCTACGGCGAAGCCGTTGAAAACCACGAACACAAATATGAAGCTGATCCAGTGATGAGTGCGCAAGGAATCCTCCATCGGCATCAGGGTAACACCGATCCTCAATGCGTGCGAATCCATCAGTTGATTTCAAGATGGTCCACACGCGGTTTCATGATGTGGGATTCTTGACGCAGGGAAAGGAGACCCCTTACTTCATCGCTTCTTTCTTCGCCGCGTAGAAGTCACGGTCGTAGCGGAAGCAGCCTTTCATAAAAGCCCGGCCGCTAGTAAGCCAGAAATTCTACTTTTGGACGTCTATCAGATGGGGAAGCTTACGGTAGCAGCCGCGCCAGATGCGGCGGATCAGCAGGTTTTTAAGGCGGGGCACCAGCGAGATCATCCGGTTGGCCAGGATGGGCAGGAGCTCGGAGAGCGACTCGCGGTTGGTGCCGAGCGCCACTCACCCTTGCCCGGCTTCTCGGATCTCTTCCTCAATGAAGCGTCGGATATCCGCTTTGCTGGGGAGCATGAGCTGGTATTTGGATATGAACAGTTGATTATCCATCCCGGCAAGAGCGTATTCGACAAGGGCCTGGTCCTTTCGAGTGCAGAGGAGAAGACCGACGGGCGGATTATCGCCCTCACTCTTCATGTTCTTGTGGTACCAACTCACGTAGGTGTTGAGTTGGCCGAGATTCTCGTGTGTGAATTCCTCTATTTTCAGCTCGATCAATACGTGGCATTTGAGAATGCGGTGGTAAAACACGAGATCAATGAACCCGTGAGTATCACCAATGAGGATACGCTTCTGACGAGCCTCGAAGCAGAATCCGTGACCCAGTTCGAGCAGAAATTCCTCCACATTGCTGAGCAGACGGTCTTCAAGATCGGATTCGCCCATAACTTCTCGAGACTTGATTCCGAGAAATTCGAAGATGTAGGGATCACGAACAGCTAGCTTCGGGTCGGCCAGTTCCGCGCCAGATCGAACCAACTCGGTCAGTTTCTCCTTGTTTTCGGACAAGCCGGAGCGTTCGTAATACAGGCTGCCGATTTGACGTCTCAATTCCCGGACCGACCAATTCCCTCGTATGCACTCGACCTCGTAGAAGGCGCGCCTGAACGGGTCGTTGATGGCAACCAACTCAGTGAGATGGGTGAATGAAAGCTTCGTGATAAGAGCTTTTCCTGAGACCCCGGAATTGGGAGTCACTGACTCCCACATTGGCAATGAGGCATGCAATAGATTCTCTGGCAACAAGTTACGGAATTCGGCAGTCGCGGATTGCCAAATACGCGGATAGACCTGATAGAACAGACGGAAGCGCCGTAGCTCTCTGGCTGACACACGATTCATCCCTTCACCATGCAAACGATTCGCCAGATCTTCCAGGAGATGCTCACCGTATTGAGCCCGGTCTTCACCCTTTTGCTCGAACTCTCGGATGTTGTAACCGATAGCCAGGTTGCGCAAGGTCAGGCTAATGTTGATCGCCTTGCCCGCCTGCGTAGCAAAGTGCTCATGCACATGCTGGATGGCGGATACCAAGGTTTCAAAATCGAACCGAACAGCATCAGTCATCAGCAAACGTCCCTCTCTCGGCCACTTGTCATCAGGCGGATGGCTCTCTCAAGACTCGGCTTGTTATTGACATGATGGTGGGAGCAAGAACCCTGCCAATCAGTTACTCGGTAAAGTCAGGGCTATCGTTGACACAAGAGGAAACCACGGTTGTCATCGAGAGGGGCCAGGCGTTGCACCGGCAGCACCCACCACCACTTGCAATCGATCTGCGTGGCCACTTGTAGCAGATAAAGGCGAAACCCCTACTTCAGCGCTTCCTTCTTCGCCGCGTAGAAGTCGCGGTCGTAGCGGAAGCAGTGGTGGGCTTCCTCGGGCAGGCAGGTCTTGCCGTCGACGATCAGGGAGGTGACGTTCTTCCCCACCCCGGGGCCCATCATGAAGCCCTAGCTGCAACCTGCCCACGGCAAGCACCAGGCCTTCGACGCCGAGACCCTCCCGCTGCTGAAGGATAAACATCAGCAGGGCAAGGCTGCTCAGCGCAAGCAGGACCGTGATCCATGCCCAGTACTTCAGGCTCCCGCGAAAAGCATATTCAATCATTCCCCGGTCATCATCCCATCGTGATCGCCTGCATTCATTTACATTTTCTCGGCATATACCACACGTTCGAGTGCGGTGGACAAGAGTTGTCGTCCGGTTGGTTTCACGTAGCGCTCAACAAGCTCCTCATAGCCAAGGTGTTCTATTACGCGCCAGCCATACCCACAAAGAAAGTCAGTGACTTCCTGAGGATCCATGCCAAAAAGCCAGCATTTGTCCTTCAGGATCATCTTCTTGTATAGGAAGTCATGGCCATATAGGGCAACGCCGTCTATAAAGTCCTTGCGAATGTATGTGAACACCAGGCGGCTTGCTGACGGTGACCTGGCCAGGAAGTCGAAGGTCTTCCGGATACTGGATTCGTCCAGATATTGGGTTACGGCCTCCCAGATGAAAAAAGTATTCATGTTTGCCACGTAGCCGTGTGACGCCATCACATCTCCCAATATCTCATGATCAAAATCAATCGGCACCAAGGTCACGTGAGTCGGGAGATTTTCGAATACCTTTTTCAGTCTCGATCGTTTGGCGTCGATGTTCGCCGGCTGATCGACTTCCCACACAGGGACACTGGATAGAGCAGATAGCCGATATGCCCTTGTATCGAATCCTGCCCCCAGATTCACTACCACCTCTGTTTGGCTGTCCACGGCCTCCGCCACTTTGTCATCAATGTAGCGTTTCCGGCACATGAAACCGCTCCACATGCCGGGCATATTCTTTTCGGACCAGCGGACCATTTTATCTATGGATATGAACCGTAGCTTCAGCCAGATGCCGCCCCTCACGGCAAATGGCAGAATTCGATAGGCCAATTCATCGTTGACGATACGTGCACTATCAGGGAAGCGTTGCTCAAGAGCGACCATGACCGTCGGTCCAGGTCCGGTCTGGGCTGCTTTTTGTGCCATTTTCTCCATCCCTTCTTAATGACTCACCTGATCTTTGCGTAATGTGCAAGTGCGACCGCGACCGCAATGCCGACGCCATAGAACAGGTGATTGGCCAAGCTGGAAAGTGGAGCCCTGATGGCTTCGGGCGACCGCCTGCCAAACACTCCCAATCCCATGGAGGGGAAAACGAAGAACCAGGAGGCTGCCGTCGTCGCGACGCCATAGGCTAAGGCCCAGGCCGGTGATGCCGGCCCTCCGACAAGCAGATCCCAACCGAGCACGTATGGGACCGCGAGGCCCACGCCGATAGCGTAGTGCGTGATATAACCGTAGAGCTTCTCGTTTGCGGCCGGTACAATTTCGCCTGGACTACGATAGCGGAAGCGCCCGTGTGCCCAACCCACGGACATTCTCCCAATCATCCTCATGTCGATTTTCAGAATCATCCCCATCCAGGCGAAGAGATGGTTCAGCAAATCCATCACCAACGTCCCCAACACTCCGGTGACCACTCCCGTTACGATGAGATCCATCGTTCCTCCAATCTCCGAACCTGAGATGCCAGGCTACCCGGACTGGACAGGTAGATCCATTCAGCGATAGCGCGATACTAATCGCTCTTTTTCTTGTAGACGTCCACAAACCAAAGCACGCCAATCCCTAAGAAAAACAACCCCAAACCACCCATGAGATAAAACAACACTTGAACTGCCATAAGAGCCTGTTCCATATCACCCTCCATTTTGCCAGGTCGTTCAATGTTTACTTCTCGCGCCAATCATTCCAAGCCCTGCCGACTGACGGATTACGCTCGAAAAACTTGATCCTGGCCTCGTTTGGTACGCTGTTAAGCGGACAAGCGAAGTTCATGCATTTTGAGCACAAGAACATCTTCAAGGTCACGAAGAAACCGGTTGTGAGAAGAACATAAAGTCCAAGGAGAAACCACAGCCCGCCAACAAAAAAGAAGGCAATGGGATATCCCCACACGACGATAAAGCCGCCAAAAAACACCACAATCTCCACCGTAGACATTGGCCCCGGACGATATTTCCACAGCTTCAGGGAGCCATGATTTGCCCAACACCCGAGCGTCGCACCTTTTTCAGCGTAGTGTGGGCAATGCGAACACATCACCCTGATTTCCACAAAGCCAAAGAACCCAACAATGATTGCAACCCAGATGAGCAATGGCATAAGTCCCACGGAAAGCACCGCTGCTCCGCCAACAAGAAAAGGCGGTATCGAAATGAGAAGGAAGTGTACCAATTCGGCTGGGCGAAAATGGCAGTGGATGGAATCAGCGACTGAGCATTCGGCGCAATCGGAAGCCTCACACGTGGTAATTGGGACTGACGGATCTGGAAAAGCCATATCCTACTCCCTTTCCAAGCTCCTAAACCCCTAGTTAGCAGCTCGTGTCCGTTGCAACGAGATATTAGGCCTGACACTCCTCTGCCCTTCAATTATTCACCAGGCCTTGTCGCGAGTAAAAGTAGCTGAATGAAAACTTGGTGATCAGAGCAATCCGCAGCACTACTCCGATAGTGAGCCCTGAGCCATGGAGAAGTGAACTGTAGAGCGCAAGCTCCAGAACAATCGAGACGAGGAGCAGCACTGCCGTTATGAGCAAAAGCCCTTTTCTCTCGAATGGCCTGAGCCAACCCCAGGCCAGAATGACTGTCCAGCCAGCCATGAAAAGTGCGGAGATATACATGGCGAAGCGGTAGTCTTCGCCCGTGGCCAGAAGGCCGCACATCATGTTGGGGATCTCGGCGCCCGACGCAATGAGAAACCAGTTCACGGCAACCAGTGCGTCCGCTATAGTACCGATCAGGAAACTCAGTTTGAGTAGTTGAAGACCTCGACTAGCCATGGTCTCCCTCCCCGGAATGTATGGTCATCCTCATTTCAACTCCTCCCACAGTGTGTGCTCGATAAGACCCAGGGCCTTCAGCCCGGCAGCCAGGTGGAGGGCGAGGGCGCTCGGCCCGCTTCCGGATACATCGTGGTGATGAAGGTGCAAGGCGATATCCGTTTCCAGCCCGCACCGTCGAAATATCGTTACCGCATCAGTCGGTCCACCCTCTGCCCTGACCGCCTCGGCAATCTGCTTGCCGAGAGTTTCAATCGGTGCTCCGGATGACCGCAGGTGAACAATTTCAAGCTGTTTCATTTTTCCTCTCCAGGGCGTGGAACTGAGCGCTGAGCGTGTGAGTGCCCGCCACAGGCGCCACCACATCGGTTGTGGCCATAGTAGCAAAAAACGCCATCAACTCACCCTGATGCCGGTTGAAGAGACGAACCAGCCACACGACCAACCCCATCATCCACCCGGGAATGCGTGTGATCCGGACCGGTCGGCGGAGGGCCTCAAAAGCCAGCCCCGCCATCTCTTCCCAGGTCAGGGTTTGCGGGCCACCGACGTCGATCTCGGTATTGCTTTGATCCACAGCGTCAGCACAGGATACAGCCAGGTCGGCGCCATGAATCGGGTTCATGCGGCTCCTGCCGTCTCCGAACAGATACACACGGCCTTTTCTCGCCATATCCAGGAGTTCACCCAAGTCCGAGAAGTAGCCGGTGGGGCGCACAACCGTGTAGTCGATACCGGAACCCTTCAGCAGTTCGACAAACTCCTCATGAGCCCTGACGATGTCGAGGTGCGGCAGTTGGGGACCGTTGAAGACCGAGATATAGATGAATTTTTGTACACCCGCCTGAAGCGCGGTCTCCAGCAGATTTTTGTTCCCCTGGTAATCGACGTCCCAGAAGGTCAGACCGTCCTTCTGCCTGGTAATACCCACAGACGAAAAGACCACATCCATTCCGTCGCAGACGCCGTCAAGTGTTTCGGGCCGGGTGACCTGACCCTGGATGACCTCGTCCACTGAATCCGTGAGGTGGTCAAGTTTCTCGGGCGTGCGCGCCAGGGCTCGAACGAACCATCCTCGGTCCTTGAACTCCCAGGCCACGAACCCGCCCAGATAGCCGGTTGCGCCGGCGACCAGTATCCGTTTCATGATCCAATCTCCTTTTCACCGGTGATGGGGAACCATTCAGTGAACGTCCTGTTCATTAGCCCCTCCCGGAACCGCCAGCAGCGGGCCTTCCCCAATGGCTACCCGGCCTTGGAAATACGACTTCTTGACCCCGGCTGATCGTTTGACAAGCTCACTCACACCATGTTGCTGGATCATGCAGAGATTGAACAGTTTCATGTTGTGCGGCAGCGTACCAGCCCTGTCAGCAGCCGGTGCCAGCTTTCTGCAGGGGAAGTCCTCGCAGAACGAGCAGAACGAAACCCATCTTTCCATCGCGCAGACAAAGGTTGCACACCGTCCGCCGATGGCAGGACATCTCCCCCTGATCTCCCTGCATCCACCGCAGGGCAGGAGCGACCTGGGGATGCCTTTCAACACCAGATTGTCCATCATCTGGTTGTCATCCTGGCACAAATAGAGTTCGCAAATACCGCAATCAATGCCGCAGGGGGCAATCAGTTGTGACCGGTCATCCACTGTATCTCCTCCTCTCGCTATCAGGAATCGCTTTACTCGATCAAGACAACCATAATAGCGATATTCATGCCATCCACATAAATCACTTATTATCAATCATATAGCATGCTTCGAGAATATCATATTATGATATTTGCTATTTTCAGTTGGCGCATATGCAAATCTATGATAAAAATTTGGAATAATCACAAATCACAAAAGAGAATAGAGAATAGTGATGATGAAAGCGGACCAATTTTTTCAGGATGCGACTGAAAAGATCTGCGGCAGTCTGGAGTTCGAATCAGCACTGCTGGCCAGCGTGAAGTTTTTGAGGCAGGAGATGCCCATCGACAGAATGTTTCTCCAGATCTTCGTGCCCGGATTGAACGCCATGCGAACCGTCGCCATCGCCACCCCCGAAGAGGGCAGAATTGTCGACCTGCTGACACCGCTGTCCGACGCGGCGCTGCATGAGATGCGCGGGTACGAAAAGAAATACATCGATCAGAACCGGAACCATATCTGGCTGTTCCGAGGAAACCCGTACGATCAGGTCCTCACCCGTGAGATGTTTCAGTTCCATGGAATACGGGGGACCTCTCTCATGGTCATGCCGCTGGGGCTTGGCGACGAGGTGGTCGGGGCCGGATCCATCGTCATGATCACCGAGGGGGAGGAGAAATTCACACAGGGACATGCAGACCTGGTGTTCAGGCTTCGGGTACCGTTTGGCATCGCCATGTCGAATGCACTCCGGCACCGGGAGGTCCTCAAGCTGAAAGAGCGCCTGGTGGATGACAACCGATATCTCAACTCGGAACTGCTCCGTCTGTCCGGAGACGAGATTGTCGGCGCCGGCTTCGGTCTTCGCGAGGTGATGAACCAGGTTCGCCAGGTGGCGCCCACCGACAGCCCGGTCCTGCTCACCGGCGAGACCGGAGCCGGAAAAGACGTGATCGCCAACGCCATTCATCTTGGCTCACCGCGACGGGAGGGGCCGTACATTCCGGTCAACTGCGGCGCCATTCCCGACTCACTGTTGGACAGCGAACTCTTCGGTCACGAGAAGGGGGCATTCACCGGTGCCCTGTCGCGGAAGCGCGGGCGGTTCGAGCGGGCCCATACCGGGACGATCCTGCTCGACGAGATCGGGGAAATGCCGCTGCAGGCCCAGGTGCGCCTGCTACGGGTCCTCCAGTACCGGGAGGTAGAGCGCCTTGGCGGCATGGAGCGCATCCCCGTGGACATCAGGATCATCGCCGCGACCAACAAGGACCTGGGCGCGATGGTGCGAGACGGGCGGTTCCGGGAGGATCTCTGGTTCCGCCTCAACGTGTTCCCCATCACCGTCCCGCCGCTGCGTGACCGGAAAAATGACATCCCGGCGCTGGTCCAGCATTTCATCGAACGCAAGACCGCGGAGTTGAAGATCGGCGATACACCCCAGCTGGCGCCAGGGGCCATCAATGACCTGCGGGGCTACCGCTGGCCGGGCAACGTGCGCGAACTCGAGAACCTGGTGGAGCGGGCCATGATCCTGCACCAGGGAGAGTCGTTGAGGTTCAACACGCTCGGCACTTCTCTGCCGATTCCATCAGCTGAAATCCAGACTGGATCGGATGTCGAATCGCTCGAACTGGACCTGGTGATCGAGAGCCACATCCGCCGTGTTCTGGGGATCACTGGTGGAAAAATCCACGGTCCGGGCGGAGCGGGTGAACTTCTGGGCGTGAACCCGCACACCCTCCGCCACCGGATGAAGAAGCTGGGAATCCCGTTTCGCAAACAGTTGAAGGGCCGTGGATAGGTAATCAGCCGCCTACTTCAGCGCCTCTTTCTTGGCGGCGTAATCGTCACGAAAGCGCTTCACTTCTTTCTGCGCCGCAGCTCGATCGGCGCCTTTTCGAGTTTGCGTTCAAGCCAGTTCTGGTAGAAGTCGACCGCGAACATCAATAACAGGATGAATATCGTGATCCACTGCGGGATATAGGGGAATGCCGATCCGTTGACCATCATGTGCGCGACGTGACCGCCTTCGAGGAAGAGCACAAAGCCGATGAGCAGGAGCACGAAAAGGCCGAGTATCTCGAAATCGGGATTGTCCCGCATGAATTTCGCGATCGCGTCGGCAAAAACCAGCATCAGGGCGACCGAGATGATCACCGATGCCGCCATCACCAGGTAGCTGTCGGTCATACCGACAACGGTCAGGATCGAATCGACGGAGAACAGCAGGTTGAGTCCGACGATGGTCGCCAGAACCTGACCGAACTTCGCGGCGCTCTCCACCTCGTGCCCGACACCCTTGATCTTGTGCCGCAGTTCCTTGACCCCCGACCAGATGAGGAAGAGGCCCCCGCCCACCAGCACCAGCGCCTTGATACTGAGGGCCCCTTGGAAGTGGATACCAAGCACCGAGCGGTCGAAGTGAAGGAAGGGCTCGCCGGCGAACCGCAGCACCCAGCTCACCAGGCCCAGGAGCACGAGACGGAAGGCCATCGCCAGGATCAGCCCCCACCTGACCGCCTGCTTTTGCCCGTCGGCCGGCAGCTTGCCGGCCAGGATCGTGATGATGATCAGGTTGTCGGCCCCAAGCGCGACCTGCACCAAAGAAACAGAGAACAGCGCCGCCCAGAAACCAGGATCAAGGAGAAGGTCAAACATGTCAATCACCATTCGGGTTGGTTGATCTACATATAGGGGGAACGGTACGACGCTTCTTCAGAGGACAGATCGACGTCGCCTGAATAAAAGGATAGGAATTTGCGAACCCTTCGTCAACAGTGGCGAGGCCGGGTTACTTCAACGCTTCATTCTTCGCCGCGTAGAAGTCACGGTCGTAGCGGAAGCAGTGGTGGGCTTCCTCGGGCAGGCAGATAGAGCACCATGCCCTCGACGCCTGGCGCCCGGTCGATGATCGGGATGCCGTCCGGGGTCATGGGGTAGCAGCCGCGCCAGATACGGCGGATGAGCAGGTTCTTCAGCCGGGGCACCAGGGAGATCATCCGGTTGGCCCCCTACTTCCCCAAGCAACACTTTTTGTACTTCTTGCCACTGCCACAAGGGCATGGTGAATTCCGCCCGAAACGGACCCGGCCGCGTTTCATCTCCCGGGCAAATGTATCCGCCCGTTGACGCAGGTCCTGGTTGAACACCTTGGCGAGCATGGCGTAAAGCTCCGGGTGCTTGCGCTGCATGATGCCGGGTCGTTCGAAGAAGTACTCGCTGGCAACGGCGAAGAACTCCTCCGGATTTGTCGCACCGTAATCATTGATATCGGAGTCGCCCCGGTCGATCTCCTCCATCTTGCGCCGTACCAGCTCTATCCAGGGACCGACCGCTTTCCGGTCCAGCCCGACCCTGGGAAGGCCGTCGATGGTGCCGTCAGACTTGTCCACCAGGTGAGCGAACTCGTGCAGGCCGACGTTCCGTTTGTCACCCGGGTTCCTGAACCCCTGCAACAGGTCCGGTTTCGACAGGATCATCAACCGGTTCATGAAACCTGTGCCGACCTGGCCGAGGGTGTACCTCCCCTGGGCGTCGTCGAACTGGTAATCCTTGTTGTATCTCGATGGGTAGATCAGGACCTCGCTGATCTGGTCCCACTCCCAGTCCGGGAAGCCGAAGATCGGGATGATGGCACTGGCCGCCGCCAGGACTCTCGTTGTGGTGTCGACTTCGGTCTTTATCCCGGTGATCTGTTTCTCGCCCAGGAAGACCTGCAGCTCGCGCCGAAAACGCACCTGTTCGTCAGGTTGCAATGAACGAAAGAAAATTACTTCGGCCTGCAGCACCGCTTCCCATTCAGCGGGGAACGGTCGGCTGAGGATGTTCCTCCGGCGGCGCACCTTGCGTGTCATGAACAAGTGGACGGCGAGACCGGCGACGGCGGCTATCGGTACCAGGAGCCAGGCAGGTAAACCACTGGGACGGATGGCAAGGAGGACCGTTGTGAGAAAGACGAACGCGATTATCCCGATGATCATCGCTGTACGGGTAGTACGACGTTCCATGGCGGTATTCATCTCCATCATATCAACGGGAAGGCCCCCTACTTCAGCGCCTCTTTCTTGGCCGCGTAGAAGTCACGGTCGTAGCGGAAGCAGTGGTGGGCTTCCTCGGGCAGGCAGGTCTTGCCGTCAACGATCAGTGAGGTGACGTTCTTCCCCACCCCGGGGCCCATCATGAAGCCCTGGCCGCACATGCCGACAGCCAGCACCAGGCCGTCGACGCCGGGGGCCCGATCGATGATGGGGATGCCGTCAGGGGTCATGGGGTAGCAGCCACGCCAGATGCGGCGGATGAGCAGGTTCTTGAGGCGGGGCACCAGCGAGATCATCCGGTTGGCCAGAATGGGCAGGAACTCGGAGAGCGACTCGCGGTTGGTGCCGAGGAAGAGTTCCTTCGGCGTGTAGCAGAAGATGATCTGGCCTTCGGCGTTCTGTCCAAAGTAGAAGTTAGCCGTGCGGCCTTCGGGACCAGGGCGGAGGTCCACCACCAGCGGGCCGAGGAACTGCTCCACCGGGGCCGAGATGCCGGCCTCGTGGGAGTCGGGGACCACCGGGACCTCGAAGCCGAGCCAGTCGCTGTGCTCGCCGGCGTCGGCGCCGGCGGCCAGCACAACTTCGGCGGATGAGTAATTGCCCTTGTCGGTGACCACGCCGGTTATCCGGTCGCCGTCGCGGAGGTAGCCGGTGACCCGCTCGTTGAAGTGGTAGACCGCACCGTTGTTCTGTGCCTCGCGCTGGAAGGCCAGGGGCGCGAGGATCGATGAGACCTGGCCGTCGTGGGGCGAGAAGGTGCCGCCGCGGAGGTCTTTGGTGACGATGCCGGGCACCAGCTCGGCGATCCGCTCCGGGCCCACCCAGTCGATATCCAGGCCGAACTTCTTCTGGATCGGCAGCAGGCCCTTCAGGGTGTTCTCGATATTCTCGTCAAAGACCGGGAAGCAGTAGCCGCCTTCCTTCCAGCCGATGTGGCGGCCGTAGATCTCCTCCCAGGTGGAAAAGATTTTCAGGCTCTCGATACAGGTGGAGATCTTGCCCGGGTCGGAGTGGGTGGCCCGCACGCCGCCGATGGCCGCCTTGTTGTCCCCCTGGCCCGAGGCCGGACGGGCCTCGATCACCAGCACGCTGAGGCCCGCCTGGGCCAGGAAGCAGGCGGCGGGGTTGCCCACGCTGCCCGAACCGATGACGATGGCGTCGAATGTGGTCTGGCTCTCGCTCACCGGTCAGTCCTCCCCTTGCTCAGCCGACTTGACGAAATCGCCCAGGTGCACTTCGGCCACCAGCGGGCGCTGCGACGGAAGGGTGACCTCAGAGAGGTCCACCCCTTCCTCGATGAACAGCCGCTGGATCAGACCGCTGCAGGTCTTGCTGCCGCAGCCCCCCATGCCGGAGCGGACCACCGCCTTCAGCTGGTTCATGTCGCGGACACCGGCACGGATCTCGCGGACGATCTCGCTCTTCCTCACCCGTTCGCAGCGGCAGACGATGGGGTCTTCCTCTTCCTCGAAAGCATCGACCGGGTCGCCCTCCCACGGGTCGCGGATCTGGAAGCCGGCCACCTTGAGCTTCTCCTCCGCCGGCACTTCGAGCATCAGCAGCTTGCGCCGGTCCTGGGTGGCGCCCTCGCGGACGGCGATCACCCGGCCCTCCCCCACCACGTCCCCCACCAGATCGCTGGTGGTGACGGTTTCCCCCAGGGGGATCTGGTCGTTGATGAACTCAAAGGGCAGCATCAGGAGTACGGTCTTACCCGAGGGGTCGTAGTCCTGGATCAGCAGGTTGATGGCCAGGCCGGGACAGGCCAGCACACACTCGCCGCAGCCCATGCAGTCACCGGCGAAGTGCGGCAGGTCGAGGATCGAGCTTTCCATGCTGATCAGCCCCTTGGGACAGGCTTCGATACAGGGGTCACAGGGGATCTCCTGCACACAGCGGATCAGCGGCAGCACCGGGGCCGTGCTGTCCTCGGGCTTGAACTTCGCCGGTTCGGTGGGGCGGTGCTTGAGTACCTCGCCGAAGGACTCCCAGTTGCTGGGGATCGGGATGTCCATGCCCAGGTCGCGGGCGATCCTGCGGCCGGTGATCTTGCCGGAGAAGATGGCCGCCGAAGCCTCGGCGATCTCTTCGGCATCACCGGCGGAGTAGACGGTCATCCCGTATTCCCGGGCCTTCTGCAGCAGCTCGTCCACCGGGGAGAGGCCCACGGCAATCAGCACCGTGTCCACTTCGTAGGAGCGCTCGGTGTCAGGGATCACCTTGAACTTGTCATCGATGGCAGCGATCACCACCCGTTCGGCGTTCTCCTTGCCCTCCACCCGCAGCACGGTGTGCGAGGTCATCACCGGCACGCCGAGACGACGGATCTTGTCCTCGTGCACCTTGTAACCGCCGCAGCGGGGCAGCGCCTCCACCAGGCCCACCACGTCGATACCGGCCTGCAGAGCGTGATACGCGCCGATCAGGCCCACATTGCCACCGCCGATGATGAACAGTTTCTCGGCACAGCTCACCTGGTCGCGGTTGACCAGGGTCTGGAAGGCGCCGGCTCCATACACGCCGGGCAGGTCGCAGCCGGGGAAGGAGAGGCTTTTCTCCCGGGCCCCGGCGGCCACCAGCACGGTCTCGGGGGTAACCAGGCGGTAACCGTCCGGGCCGGCCACACCGAACTTGCCGTCGCTGTAAGCACCGACAACGGTGGAGTCGAGCCAGACCTTCACCGTGGGCAGGGCGGTCACCTGGTCGGCCAGCAGATGGCCGATATCCACCCCGCGGGTGCGGGCGTAACAGTCGGCCACCGAGCCGAAGAAGTTGTGGGTCTGCAGACTCAGTTTGCCGCCCAGCTCCTGCTTGTCGTCGACGATCAGCACGCCCACACCGAGGCGGCCCAGTTCGATGGCGGCACAGATCCCGGCCGGGCCACCGCCGATGACAAAGACCTGCACCTCCACGTCGTCCACCTCGTGGGTGGTGGCGGAAGGCTCGGCCTGATCCAGCACCGGCAGGCTGCCGTCGATGCTCTCCACCTTCATCCCCGGCTTCACCGGGGCCATGCACGACTTCTCCGGGCGACCGTCGGCCACCACCGTGCACTGGGAGCACTGGCCGTTGACGCAGAAAACGCTCTGGGGGCCAGCGTCCTTGTGGTGGTGTCCGAAGACCGAGATGCCGGCGGCGTAAAGCGCGGAGGAGATCACCTCGCCGTTGCGCGCCTTGAGCGGCTTGCCGTTGAAGGTGAAGTCGATATCGGCCGGACCGAGGGGCGGCAGGATCGGGTGAGCTTCCAGCCTGCGGTCGCTCTTCTCAGGCGGGGGTGCGATCCGCAAGCCAGGCGCCTCCGGGGCGTGGAAGGCCATCCGCGGTTCGGCGGTGAATCCAGTCTGCCAGGATCCCATGCGCCGCAGCAGCATGTATTGCGCCAATTGTCCAAACGTATGGCAGATCGGCGGTGTATCTATGTTCTTCAGGTTCTCCAGCAGTTCCAACCGTTCCTTCGGACTGATCCGGAAACGGAAGACGGGGTCCAGACCATTGCTGTCCGCAGCGGGTTCCAGGCAAGCCACCAGTTCGAGGGTTACGGCTTCAACGCCCTCAGGCAGTTCGTCCAGTTGAGCACTATCGAAGACGATGGCCCGAGCGGCGCCGCTCTCCACCATCTGGCGGGCGGTGAGTGCCGGCCGGAAGGCAAAGCCCTTCTCGTTGAGCAGCCGGACGGCGTCACCAACCACTTCACGGAGACGCCACTCCCCCACCACAGGTGAGAGGAGCTGGTCCAACCAGGGAAGGTCGCCGAGGTAGAGTACCGTGTCGGCGTCCTCGGTGGTGCTGTCGATGAAGACCCGGGCCAGGGTCCGGGGCAGTTCCGTCTCCAGCGACGGTTGGGCGGTCAGCCAGTTCATGATCTCCAGTGCCCGGTCGGAGCCAGTGACCGGTGCATCAGCCTGGGGCATCGGTTCGGTGAGCGGCGTCGCATCGAGGCCGGCGCGGAAAGCGTCCACAGCCTGAGCCGGCCCGTCGTGTCCCGACAGGTGGTGCAGGTAACTCACTCGACCGTCGCCCAGACCGGCCGCGGCGGCCAGTTCTTCGGCGATGGCCGCCCGTTTCTCGCCCAGCTCACCGCCCGTGCCGTCGGGGCAGCTGCCCCGATCACGGCAGACCAGGGCCACGCCGTCGGCGCCGCGGGCCAGGGCTTCGAGCATCGATTCCACGGGCACCCGGCCCACGCAGGATACCGGAGCCCAGTCAGTTTCACCTTCGGGCTTTGGCGATCGGGAGCAGGCAAAGGCCACACTCCTGCCCTTCAGCGACCAGTCGCCGGGCACCCGGCCGTCACCGCCGTATTCACCATCACGCTGGGTGATGGCGCCGGTGGGACAGGCGCCGGCACAGATGCCGCAGCCGGTGCAGTTGTCGTGGGCGATCTTCGAGACGGCGCGCCCGTTCTTGTAGAGGGCCACCCGGGGGATGTCGTGGGGGCAGACCTCCTCGCAGACGCCGCAGGCCCGACAGTGCTCAGGTGTAACCGAACAGAGCGGCAGTTCAAATGTCCGCTGCCAGATGTTCAGCGTACCGTTGCTCAGTGTCGTCGGGATGGCGCCGGTGGGACAGATCTCGGCACAGGCCCGACAGCCGGTGCAGTCCTCGCCAAAGCCGTCGGGCCGCGGTCCCACCACTTTCTCCGCACCGCGGTCCAGCGGGGCCAGGGCTTCGGGGCCCAGATCCTGGCAGACCCGGGTGCAGAGACCGCACATGATGCAGTTGTCACCGTCCTCGGCCTTCACGAAGGGCGTCTCGTCAACACCCTCATTGCGGGCCAGGGCTTGCAGTTCTTCGGAGTGCGGGCTGCGGGCAAGGTAGAGCCGCAGCAGGGTCTGGCGAGCCTCGCGCACCCGGGCCGAGTGGGTGAAAACCACCAGGCCGTCCTCGGCCGGGAAGAGACAGGAGGTGACCAGCTTGGACCAGCCGTGGAAGGAATCACGGGTGATCTCCACCACGCAGAGCCGGCAGGCACCGCTCGGTTCGAGGGAGGGGTGGTTGCACAGGGTGGGGATTTCCACGCCAAGCTCACGGAGCGCACCCAGCAGCATGGCGCCCTGCTCCACCTGAACCGGACGCCCGTCCACGGTGATATCGATAGTTGCGTTGCTCATCTTCTCCCCCGGTTCAAACGGTCACCACCGAGCCGAACTTGCAGACAGCGGAACAGATCCCGCAGCGGTCGCAGAGCGAGGCGTCCAGAACGTGGACCTCCTTCTTCTCCCCGCTGATGGCCTTCTGCGGACAGGCCATGGCACAGACCGCACAGCCGGTGCAGCTGGCGGGATCGATATCGTAGGTGATCAGTGCGCGGCAGACGCCGGCGGGACACTTCTTTTCGTTGATGTGCGCCTCATACTCGGCACGGAAGTGGGCCAGGGTGCTGCGCACCGGGTTGGCCGCCGACTTGCCCAGGCCGCAGAGTGAGCCTTCGTCAAGGATGGTGAACAGCTGCTCCATGGCCGGCAGGTCCTCCGGCACACCGTTGCCGGCGCAGATCTTCTCCAGGATTCCCTTCAACTGGTCCAGCCCCAGCCGGCAGGCAGCGCACTTGCCGCAGGACTCCTCGCTGAGGAAGCTGGTGAAGTAACGGGCCACGTCCACCATGCAGGTGGCCTCGTCCATCACGATCATCCCGCCGGAACCCATCATCGAGCCTTCGGATGTCAGGGTGTCGAAATCCACCTGCAGGTCGAGCTTGTCCGCCGGCAGACAGCCGCCGGAAGGGCCGCCGGTCTGCACCGCCTTGAACGGCCGGTCGTCGAGGATGCCGCCACCGATGTCGTAGATAATGGACCGCAGGGTGGCGCCCATGGGCACCTCCACCAGGCCGGTGTTCTTCACCTTGCCCACCAGGGCGAAAGCCTTGGTCCCCTTGCTCTTCTCGGTCCCCTGGGCGGCGAACCACTCGGCGCCCTTCTCCAGGATCAGCGGCACGTTGGCAAAGGTCTCGACGTTGTTCAGCACCGTGGGCTGGTCGTGGAGGCCGCGCTCCACCGAGCGGATGTACTTGGCCCGGGGTTCGCCCACCTTGCCGGCCACCGACTGCATCAGGGCGGTGGACTCGCCGCAGACAAAGGCGCCGCCGCCGCGGTTGATCTCGATACGGAAAGAGAACTCGCTGCCGAGGATGTTGTCACCCAGCAGGCCCCGGGCGGTGGCTTCGCGGATGGCCGCCTCCAGCCGGGCCACGGCCAGTGGGTATTCCTCACGGACGTAGATGTAGCCCTGCTCGGCGCCGATGGCGTAGGCGCCGATGCTCATGCCTTCGAGCACGGCAAAGGGGTCGCCCTCCATGATGCTGCGGTCCATGAACGCGCCGGGGTCGCCCTCGTCGCCGTTGCAGATCAGGTAGCGGACCTCCCCCTCGGCCTCGACACAGGATCGCCACTTGCGTCCTGTGGGGAACCCGCCGCCGCCACACCCGCGAAGACCGGAACGCTCCACCTCGCCGATCACCGTCTCCGGGCTCATGGTGGTCAGCGCCTTGGACAGGGCGGTGTAACCACCGTGGGCCAGGTAGTCGTTCAGCGACTCGGGGTCGATGCGGCCGATGTTGCGCAGCACGTTCCGCTGCTGGCCGGCATAGAAGGGGATGCGGTGATAGGTTTCCAGTGGCTCACCGCTCTGCAAGTCCTTGTAGAGCAGGCGGGGGATCACCTCGCCGCCGAGCACGGTCCGTTCCACGATCTCGGCCACATCCCGTTCCTTGACCCGGGTGTAGCAGGTTCCCGCCGGGTGGAAGACCAGCAGTGGGCCCTTTTCGCAGAAGCCGTGGCAGCCGGTCTTCTTGATTCCCAGCTCGATGGTCGCCGAGGAGCCCTGTTCGGCCAGCTGCTGCTGCAGTGCCTCGGCCACCTTGAGCGCGCCATTGGCGATACAGCCGGTGCCGGCGCAGACCAGGATCGACGGGGTCTCCAGCGGCGTCTCCTGGATGAGTTTCTCGCGGTGTGCTGACAGCGAATCGGGATCGGTGAACAGCGGCAGGTCCAGCGGCTCGGTCACCACCGGCGTGGCCTCATCCTCGGGACAGGTGCAGGCGGTGTCGGCCGAGCAGCACTTCTTCACCGTGCGGGTCAGCTTGGTGGGGTTCATCTCGCCGTAGTATTCGCCGTCGATCACCACCACCGGGCCCAGGGCGCAGGCGCCCACACAGTACACCGATTTGAGGGTCACCTCCTGGTCCGCGGTGGTCTGGCCCGGTTCGATGCCAAAGTGGCCGGACAGCTGGTTGAGCAGGATGCCGGCCCCGCGCACGTGGCAGGCGGTGCCCATGCAGACATCCACCTTGTGCTTGCCCTGGGGCTCCAGCGAAAGGCCCTTGTAAAAGGAGGCCACCGAGTAAACCTGGCTCCGCGGGACGTCAAGACGCCGGGCCACCTGGTCGATGGCCTCAGCCGGCAGGTAATTGAGCGCCGCCTGCACATCCTGGAGCACCATAATCAGGCTCGAGGCATCATGGCCGTAGCGCTCCACAATCCGATCCACCACCATCGCTTCCGGGCTCATGGCACCTCCTGCTGAGCCGGTCGGGAACCCTCTCCGGCTGCAAAATCGTCTGCATCGCCACTGGCATCGTTGCAGAACCTGAAATTACCTCGATGTAGTGTGAACTACACCTTCGGTGATTTCAGAACCTGCGCCTCGCCAGTGTCGCGCATCCGATTTTTCGCTATCGTCGGAGTTTCCCGACCGGTTCAACGCACACAAAAAAAACGAGTTAAAAGCTGGCGTCAACTGCTCGCCGGCCTTCTCCCCGTGATCCGGAAAGAGGTCCGCTCTGAAGGGCTATTTTTACTACAGAATGGCCCCGGAGTCGAGAAGGTACGGGCCGCGAATGGCCGTGTTGAAAAGGGGATTATTGACCTGCCGCCCCGGCCACCAGTTCTGCTGCACGGTCCACATCCGCCTCCGTTGTTTCACGGCCGGTGGAGAAACGGATGGTGCCCAGGGCCAAACCTCGTTCCACCCCCATGGCCGCCAGCACGGCGGAAGGCTCGGACTCGCCGGAGTGGCAGGCCGACCCGGGTGAGGCGGCCAGCTCGGGCAGCCGGGCCAGCAGGTCACGGGCATCCACACCGGGAAAGGCCACGCTGAGGGTGTTGGGCAGACGCTGGTCGGGGTGGCCGTTGAGTTGGACTGCTGGGATCCGGGAGTGGAGAGCACCCCACAACCGGTCCCGCAACTGGCGGCAGTGGTCGGCACGATCGTCCAGTTCCGCGGCGGCCAGGCGGCTTGCCGCACCGAGTCCGGCTATGCCGATGAGGTTCTCGGTTCCCGGTCGACGGCCGGCCTCGTGACCCGCACCGAGCATCAGGTTGTGCAGGCTGGTGCCCTGCCGGACGTAGAGCGCGCCCACGCCCTTGGGTGCATAGAGCTTGTGCCCGGCCACCGAGAGAAGGTCCACGCCCAGTTCATCCACCCGGGTTGCCAGTTTGCCCACCGACTGGGCGGCATCGGTGTGGAAGGGGATGCCGTGCTTCCGCGCCACAGCGGACAGTTCGGCAATGGGCTGGATGGTGCCCACCTCGTTGTTGGCGTGCATCACGGTGACCAGCACGGTTTCGGGTTTGATCGCCTGCTCAAGATCCGCCGGATCCACCATGCCGCAGCCGTCCACCGGCAGCAGGGTCACGGTGCAGCCGGAAGATGCCTTCAGCAGGTCACAGACCTCGGTCACCGCCGGGTGTTCCACCGCCGAGGTGATCACGTGGGCCGGCCGCTGGCCCGAAGCCTTCACCACCCCGCGGATGGCGTGGTTGTTCGATTCGGTGCCGCCACCGGTGAAGACCACCTCATCAGGTGAACAGCCCAGCAACCCGGCCACCTCTCCCCGGGCCCGCTCCACCACCTGCTTCGCTTCGCGTCCCGGTGTGTGGGAACTGGAGGGGTTGCCGTAGACCGGTCCAAGCAGCGGCCGGATGACCTCGGCCACCCGCGGATCGATGGGGGTGGTGGCATTGTAATCGAGATAGATGGTCTTCATGAGAGCTGCTCCCGGGGTTTTTCCGCCTTCATCATGAAACTTCCATACATCTTCAGCAGGGGGAATCGCATCCCCAGGAAGCGGGACATCCTGCCCGTGCCAAAACAACGCACATTGTCAAACCCGTGCTGCAGCGGGCGACGCCGCAGGGGTTTGGGAAAGTGCTCCGACAGGTGGCCGTCGTCAAAGACCCTCTGCTTCAGCAACCGGTGGCTGAAGGAAGAGGTGTGCGGTGTGGTCAGCAGCAGCAGACCACCCGCTTTGAGAACACGGTGAATCTCCTCCAACGGCCGGTCCACCTCGTCGTCCAGCAGGTGTTCGATAAACTCTCCCGCCAGCACCACATCATAAATCCCGTCGCTCACCGGGATGGCTGAAGCACGCCCGCAGATACCCAGAGCATAGGTGCAGGACAACTTGTCGTGGTGTTCCTCCACGCAATCGAGACCGTGCACTTCCAGACTCCGGTCCTTCCGAACAAGAACCGCTCCACCCTGTCCAGTGCAGCACCCAACATCAAGGATCAACCTCGAGTCGGCACGGAAGAATCTCCGGAACTGAAGATACCGTGCCTCAGTGAACGGGTCCAGGATATGCAGCGGAATACTCATCTGTAAACAGTATCGTTTCGGCGAGCATTCGTCCACATTGATCGTCAGAGAGTTATAATACCCTTCACACAGGAGAACCATGACCAGACTCGAAGCGAACACCAGGGAGTGGAACGACTGGCGCTGGCAGTTGGCCAACCGGGTGACGGAACCCGGAGACTTGGCCCGCTGGCTGCCGGATTTTGTTGTCTCACCGGAGATGGAGGCTGCGGCCGAACGCTGTCCCATGGCAGCCACGCCCTACTATCTCTCCCTGGCCGGGGAGCCGTTGGAGAACGATCCCATCATCCGCATGGCGGTTCCTGCGGGCGACGAGCTGGTCCAGACACCGGGGCGCGGCACGGATTTCACCGGTGAGGAAGCGGAGAGCCCGGTGCCGGGGCTGATCCACCGCTACCCCGACCGGGTCCTGCTGCTCACATCCCGGCAGTGCCCGGTGCTCTGCCGCTTTTGCATGCGACGGCGAATTTTTGGCGAGCACGAAGCTAGTACCGGAGATCCGCTGGATGGCTGGGTGGATTACATCTCCCGCCATTCCGAAGTGCGTGAAGTGATCCTCTCCGGCGGTGATCCGCTGGTGCTGGAGACGGAACGGCTGAACACCATCCTCACGGCGCTGCGGTCGTTGCCCGGCGTGGAGCTGCTGCGTATCGGAACCCGGGCTCCGGTGACCCTGCCCATGCGCATCGACGACGAGCTCTGCCGGATGCTGGAACAGCATCATCCCCTGTGGCTGGTGACCCACTTCAATCACCCCCGGGAGGTGACCGATGAAGCGGGCGCCGCCGTGGACCGCCTACTCCGCGCCGGCATACCGGTGGAGAACCAGTCGGTGCTGCTTCGCGGCGTCAATGACGAGCAGCACACACTTATGGAACTGCTGCGCGGGCTGAGCCGGATCCGCGTACGGCCACTCTATCTCCACCAGTGCGACCCGGTGGCCGGCATCGAGCATTTCCGTACCGCGCTGGCTCTGGGGCCGTCGCTGCTCGAGCCGCTGCGGCCCGCCCTCGGCGGCACAAGCCTGCCGCGGTTGATGGTCGACCTGCCGCACGGCGGCGGCAAGGTCCCCTGGGACGGCGGCCAGCAACTCACCGATCTCAAAGGTCACCCGGTGGAGTATCCCGAGGATCCGCAGTTGACATAACAGGGGACGTACATAACTTTATAACTTGCTCGTAACCAAAAGAAGTGTTTATGTTTAAGGCGATATCTACAATGACCTGTCAGACCGAATTGAGGTTTCATTGAAGACAGCATGGCGATGATTCACGTCAAATCAATCTCATAAATATGGTTAGCCGTAAGTTATAAAGTTATGTACGTCCCCCATGTCAAAAT
>CBESOE010000067.1:0-21648 GCA_965531145.1 uncultured bacterium
TTGCTCATCAGGTTGTAGTCGACCCACAGGCCGCCCATGGTGTAGTGCAGGGCGGGGTAGATGCGCATGGGCACCTGGTAGGGGTTCTCGTCAGTGATCTTCTGGTACATGTGGAACAGGTTGCCGTACTTGGCCCGCACCTGGTCCTCGCCCATCCGCTCGATGGCGTCGGCGAAGTCGAGGTAGACGCCGAGGCCGCCCTCCCCCACTCCGCGGCCTTCGTCGCAGACACCCTTGGCGTTTCTACTGGCCACGTCCCGGGGTACCAGGTTGCCGAAGCTGGGGTAGCGTTCTTCGAGGTAGTATTCGCGCTCGTTCTCCGGGATATCACCCGCGGCCCGGTTGTCCCCGTGTTTCTTCGGCACCCAGATGCGGCCGTCGTTTCTGAGGCTCTCGCTCATCAGAGTCAGCTTCGACTGGTAGTCGCCGCTCACCGGGATGCAGGTGGGGTGGATCTGGGTGAAGCACGGGTTGGCGAAGCAGGCGCCCTTGCGGTAGGCCTGCCAGGCCGCCGAGACGTTGCAGCCTTTGGCGTTGGTGGAGAGGAAGAAGACGTTGGAGTAGCCGCCGGTGGCCAGCACCACCGCGTCGGCGGCGTGGGCCTCCATCTGGCCGGTGACCTGGTTTCGGACGATGATCCCCTCGGCCCGGCCGTCCACCAGCACCAGGTCCATCATGTCCCGGCGGGGATACATCTCCACCGTGCCCGCACCGATCTGCCGTGACAGTGCCGAGTAGCAGCCCAGCAGCAGCTGCTGGCCGGTCTGGCCCCGGGCGTAGAAGGTGCGGCTGACCTGGGCCCCGCCGAATGAGCGGTTGTCGAGGTAGCCGCCGTATTCACGGGCAAAGGGCACGCCCTGGGCCACGCACTGGTCGATGATGTTGTTGCTCACCTCGGCCAGGCGGTAGACGTTGGCCTCGCGGGAGCGGTAGTCGCCGCCCTTCACCGTGTCGTAGAACAGACGGAAGATCGAGTCGCCGTCCCCCTGGTAGTTCTTGGCGGCGTTGATTCCACCCTGGGCGGCGATGGAGTGGGCCCGCCGTGGTGAGTCCTGGTAGCAGAAGCACTTCACCTTGTAGCCCAGCTCGGCCATGGTGGCCGCGGCCGCGCCGCCGGCCAGGCCGGAACCGACCACGATCACGCTGTATTTACGTTTGTTCGCCGGGTTGACCAGCTTGTTCGAGAACTTGGCGTTGTTCCATTTCTCGGCGATCGGTCCGGCGGGTATTTTTGCATCGAGTTTCATTGTCATCTCCTCACTTCACCCAGCCGGCGAGAACGCCGAGCGGAACCGCGATGAACCCCAGCCCGATGAGGGCGGTGACCACCAGTGCGAAGTTCTTGCGCCACTGGTTGTACCTGGGGTGGTTGGCCCCCAGCGACTGGAGGAAACTCCAGGCGCCGTGGTAGAGGTGGAAGACCAGCAGCAGCATCGAGACGATGTAGATGCCGCTGAGCAGCGGGTTGGAGAAGCCGCGCACCACGTTGCCGTAAACATTGTGCGGGTCGAACCAGGGCTGCTGGACCCCCACGGTGAGGTGCAGGATGTGGAACAGGGCGTAGGCCGCGATGATCGGGCCGGTCCAGCGCATGGTGCGCGAGGCGTAGGTGGAGGCGTCGGGCGTCCACTTCTTGTAGCCCACCGGCCGGGCGCTACTGCTGGTTCTCCAGAGGAGGAACGAGCTCCAGAGGTGGATCACCAGGATCAGCAGCAGTCCGGCACGGATGGCCCAGAGGCCGGGGCCCAGCGCTTTCAGCGCTTCCGCATAGTGGTTGTAGGCCTCGGCGCCCAGGTAGACCTGGAGGTTACCGAGCATGTGCCCCACCAGGAAGAGGACGAGCATGGACCCGGTTACGGCCATCACCACTTTCTTCCCCACCGTGGATCGGTAGAAATCAAGGAACCAGTTCATCGGCGCTCCCATCGAGTTATGGATGCTGTAATTTGAATGGAATGACACGCAAACCGCGCAAATGCGCGAGGCGAACACCTTAATATATCATTCCCCTTAACAGACGGGAAGAAACCGGTCAAGAGATCTCAGGATCGCTGGATTATTGCCGGAATCGGGTGGGCCGCCAGGTGCATCCCCGGACTCGGTTGGGGAGCCGGCATCCCGGCAACTCATTCATTTTTCAGTAATTCTCTACAATAATAATATATAATCAAAGGCTATGCCTTTATCGTATAGAGGTATTGTGGAAGTAGAGGTGTTGTCTAGGCTTGGGGAGAGATCTTGGACGTCCGCCATAAAATCCTGCTGCTGACTCTTGGCCTCTGCCTGCTGGCCGGGCCTGGGTGGGGTGCGGACAATGGGGACGAGGAGCTCCCGGTCCTCGATGAATCCTCCACCATCGAAGACTACCTGCAGTACGCCGCGCTGAACAACCCGGGCCTGGAAGCGGCCTTTCTCCGCTGGCAGGCGGCGGTGGAGGGGACCAACCGGGCCGGCACGTTGCCCGACCCCCGATTCACCTACGGCTACTTCATCCGCGAGGTGGAGACCCGGGTGGGGCCCCAGCGCCACAAGTTCGGCCTGGCCCAGCAGTTCCCCTGGTACGGCACACGGCAGCTCCGCAAGGACGTCGCGGCCCGGTCGGCCGATGCCGAATACCGGTATTACGAGGTGGCGAAGCTCGAGCTCTTCCGCCGGGTCAAGCTGGCCTGGTACGAATTTGCCTACCTCGCCCGGACGGTGGAGATCACCGAGGAAAACGTCCAGCTGATGACCTATTTCGAGCGGGTGGCCCGGGCACGCTACAAGGTGGGGTCGGCCAATCACGCCGACATCATCAAGGCCCAGGTGGAGCTGGGCCAGCTGGAGGACCAGTTGATCAGTCACCGTGACCGGCTGCGGCCGGCAGCGGCACGGCTGAACAGCGAGCTGAACCGCGAAGCCCGGGCCGAGCTGCCCTGGCCCGGATCGCTGGAGGCCGAGCCGGTGGTGCTGGACGAGGAGGCGCTCAACGCCGCCATCGACGATGCCCCGCGTCTCAAGGCCATCGAGCAGACCGCCGAAGGGCAGCGGGTGGCCGCCGAACTGGCACACAAGGGGCTCTATCCCGCTCTCACCTTCAGCCTCGATTACCTGGAGACCGGTACGGCCCTCGACCCCACCACACCGGACAGCGGCAAGGATCCGATACTGGCCATGGTTTCCTTGAACATCCCGCTCTGGCCGGAGAGTTCCCGGGCGGCCCAGCGGGAAGCCGAGGCCCGTCGCAACGCCGCCCTGCTCCAGCGGGCGGAGGAGGAAAACCGCATGGCCGCCCGGCTGGAGGAAACGCTCTTCCAGTTCCGCGACGCCGAGCGAAAAATTGACCTCTACGCCAACTCGCTGCTACCCAAGGCCCGGCAGTCGCTGGAGGTGACCCAGAAGGCCTATTCGGCTGAGAAGGCAGATTTTATGGACCTCATTGACGCCCAGCGCACGCTGCTCCGCTTCCGGCTGTCCCGCGAACGGGCCCTGGCCGACCGGGCGGTGAAACTGGCCGAGATCGAGGAGATCGTAGGCGGGGAACTCTCCCGCGGAGAGGGAGAATCGCCGCCTTCTGAATGAAGTAATGGATGTTTCTCAAGGCACCGCGTCAGTTCGTCGGTGTTGACGGGAAATCAAGCAATTAAGAAGGAGAGATCGAGATGAAACGCGCACTGACAATATTCGGGTTATTCGCGCTGGCAGCAGTGATCGTGATCGGCTGTGGCGGACAGAGCATCGCCGACGAGGAGAAGCCGGTGGAACATGCCAAAATCGTGGTGAAGAAGGCCCAGAGCCTCTGCCCCATCATGGGCAATCCGGTGGACAAGAACGTCCACTACGACTACGAAGGCCGGCGGATCTACTTCTGCTGCGCGCCCTGCATTGAGAAGTTCAAGGAGGACCCCGACGGCTTCATGAAGAAGATGGACGCCGAGGGGATCGCTCTGGAGAAGGTCGCCGGTGAGCTCGACCACGATCACGGGGAGCATGACCACGGCGAAGGTCACGACCACGCCGATGGTGACCACGACCATGACAAGGATCATGATCACGACGCGGACCAGGACAAGGAAGAGGGTCACGACCACGATCATGACGACCACGCTGGCCACGATCACGATTAAGCCGGAAAACGGGGACACACTTCTGAGGGTGTCCCCGCTTTCCTGAGAGGCCGCCGATGAAGAAGAGCCGCACCTGGATCACCCTGGCTGTCCTGGCCATTGCCGCGTTCGCCTTTGGCTACATGCTGCGCGGTTGCGGGAGTTCGTCCGGCCCTTCACCCGCCGGCCAGGATCAGGCGGCTGCCGAAGCCGAGGCCAGCGAGTGGACCTGCTCCATGCACCCGCAGATCCGCCAGCCGGCGCCCGGCCTCTGTCCCATCTGTGCCATGGACCTCATCCCGGTCACCGGCGGGGGCGATGATGGTCTCAGCCCGCGGGAATTGCGGCTCTCCCCGTCGGCGCAGAAGCTGGCCGGCATCGTCACCATGGCGGCGGAGCGGCGCTTCATCCCCGCCGAGGTTCGTCTTTCGGGCAAGGTGGACTACGACGAGACCCGGATGGGCCACATCGCCGCCCGGGTGTCGGGCCGTCTCGACCGGCTCTACGTCGACTTCACCGGGATGCGGGTCAGCAAAGGCGACCACCTGGCCGACATCTACAGCCCCGACCTGATCGCGGCCCAGGAAGAACTGATCCAGGCCCTGCGTGCCGCCGAGGAACTGAAGGCCAGCGGCCTCCACTCGATCCGCGAAACGGCCCTGGAAACCGTCGATGCGGTTCGAGAGAAGCTCCGCCTCTGGGGCCTCAAACCGGCGCAGATCGAGCAGATCGAGACCCAGGGACGTCCCACCGACCACCTGACCCTTTATGCCCCCATGGGCGGCATCGTGATCCGCAAGACGGCGGTGGAGGGGATGTATGTCAAAACCGGCGAGGAGATCTGCACCATCGCCGACCTCTCCAGCCTCTGGGTCAAGCTGGACGCCTACGAATCGGACCTGCCCATGATCAAGTACGGTCAGCAGGTGGAACTGCGCTCCGAGGCATATCCCGGTGAGCACTTCAAGGGCAAGATCAGCTTCATCGACCCGTCCCTCGACGCCAGGACCCGCACGGTGAAGGTGCGGGTCAACGTGGACAACAAGGACGGCCGGCTGAAACCGGAGATGTTCATCCAGGCCCGGGTGGAGGCTGGTGTCACCGATAGCGGTGCCATTGTCGGCACCAACCTGGCCGGCAAGTGGATCTGTCCCATGCATCCCGAGATCATCAAATCCCGGCAGGAGCCCTGCGACATCTGCGGCATGGACCTGGTTACGGCCAGGTCCCTCGGCTATACCGACGACGATCCGTCCAGGCGCAAACCGCCGCTGATCATCCCGGCCTCGGCGCCGCTGATCACCGGCCGGCGGGCCGTGGTCTATGTGGCATCACGGGAGAAGGAGGGGGTCTTCGAGGGCCGCGAAGTGGTGCTGGGACCCCGGGCCGGGGAGTGGTATGTGGTGCGTGAGGGACTGGTGGAGGGTGAACTGGTGGTGGTGGAGGGGAACTTCAAGATCGACAGTGCGATCCAGATTCTGGCCGGGCCGAGCATGATGAACCCCGAGGGGGGCGGGCCGGCTGCGGGGCACGACCATGGCGGGAAGAAGCCTGGGGCCGGCGGAACCATCAAGCCCCACAACGTGCCGGTGAAATTCAGGGAACAGCTGGACGGGGTTTACGCCGCCTACTTCGAGATCTCCACCGCCTACAGCCTGGACGATGTGGACAAGGCCCGGGTTGGCGCCAGGGCCATCATCGCCGCCCTGAAAAAGATGGACATGACCCTGTTGGACAGCGATACGCACCTGGCCTGGATGAAACTCTCGCAGAAGATCGAGAAGGCCGCCGGTGTCATCTCGGCTGCGGGGATCAAGAAGGGACGGGTGTCCTTTGAGCCGCTTTCCGATTCGGTCACCGCCGCTGTCCGCTCCTTCGGCGCTTCGGGCCGTCAACAGGTGATCCGCTTCCACTGCCCCATGGCCTTTGACTGGAAAGGCGCCGACTGGCTGCAGAACCGCACCGGTGTGGAAAACCCTTACTTCGGCTCGGAGATGTATCGCTGCGGCACCGAGGAAGAGACCATCGTTAAGGGGCAGAACTAGGACGAGAAAGTAGGGACAGTTACTACTTTTTCCATGAAAAAGTAGTAACTGTCCCTACTTTCTCAAGTGATTTCACAATGACCACACCACCCACCAACTTGGAACGCTACTCCCCCCTCGACAGGCTGATCCGCTTCTGTCTCGAGAACAGCCTCATCGTCGCCCTTTTCATCATCATGGTGGTTGGCTGGGGCCTGATGGTGGCCCCCTTTGACTGGGACCTGGGCGGCCTGCCCCGCAGCCCGGTGCCGGTGGATGCCATCCCCGACATCGGTGAGAACCAGCAGATCGTCTTCACCGAGTGGATGGGCCGCTCCCCCCAGGACGTGGAAGACCAGATCAGCTACCCGCTCACCGTCTCGCTCCTCGGCATCCCCGGGGTGAAGACCGTGCGCAGTTTCTCCATGTTCGGTTTCTCCACGGTCTACATCATCTTTGACGAGGACGTGGAGTTCTACTGGTCCCGCTCACGGGTGCTGGAGAAGCTGGCCAGCCTCCCATCGGGCACGCTCCCCGAAGGAGTTTCCCCCACCCTCGGTCCCGACGCCACCGCCCTGGGCCAGGTCTTCTGGTACACCCTCGAGGGCCGGGACGAGGAAGGCAACCCCACCGGCGGCTGGGATCTCGATGAACTGCGCTCGACCCAGGACTGGCACGTGCGCTATGCCCTGATGTCCGCGGGCGGCGTGAGCGAAGTGGCCAGCGTTGGTGGCTTCGTCAAGGAATACCAGGTGGACGTGGACCCCGACGCCATGCGGGTCTACGGGGTGAGCCTGCAGGAGGTCTTCCGCGCGGTGAAGATGTCCAACGTGGACGTGGGCGCGCGGACCATCGAGATCAACCGGGTGGAGTACGTGATCCGCGGCCTCGGGTTCGTCAAGAGTCTCGAGGACCTGGAGAATGCGGTGATCAAGGTGCGGGACAACGTGCCGGTGTACGTGGGTGACGTGGCCCGGGTGGTGCACGGCCCGGCCCTCAGGCGCGGCGCTCTGGACAAGGAGGGGGCCGAGGCGGTGGGCGGCGTGGTGGTGGTCCGTTACGGCGACAACCCGCTGGCCGCGATCAACAACGTCAAGGACAAGATCGCCGAGATCGCCCCGGGCATGCCCTCAAAGGTTCTCCCCGACGGCCGGGTGAGCCGGGTGACCGTGGTTCCCTTCTACGACCGCAGCGGCCTGATCCAGGAGACGCTGGGCACGCTGAACACGGCCCTGGTGGAGGAGATCCTGGTTACCGTGATCGTGGTGCTGGTGCTGGTGATGCACCTCGGCTCATCCCTCCTCATCGCGGGCCTTCTGCCCCTGGCCGTGCTGATGTGCTTCATCGCCATGCGTAGCTTCGGCGTGGACGCCAACATCGTCGCCCTCTCCGGCATTGCCATCGCCATCGGCACCATGGTGGACATGGGGGTGGTGATGAGCGAGAACATCCTGCGCCACATGTCGAAGGCCGGGCCGGACGAGAACCGGCTGGAGGTGATCTTCCGCGCTTCGCGTGAAGTGGGCGGGGCGGTGCTCACCGCCGTGGCCACCACCGTGGTGGGCTTCCTGCCTGTCTTCACCATGGAGGCGGCCGAAGGCAAGCTCTTCAAGCCGCTGGCCTACACCAAATCCTTCGCCCTCATCGCTTCGGTGATCGTGGCCCTGGCCGTGATCCCGGCCTTTGCCCGCTTCTTTATCCGCCGGCGAAAACAGGCGAAGGAAGAGAGCAAGGCCAGGAGGATCATACGCGTTTCAGCAACGGCAGTGGTGGTACTCTTCGTCGGCGTGGTGCTCACCCGGCACTGGATGCCCCTGGGCCCCGAAAAGGGCTTTGCCCGCAACTTCATCTTTGCCGGCCTGCTCATCGGCGGCCTGCTGCTCTTTATCCAGTTGTTTATCAAGGCCTACCCGGCCATGCTCCGCTGGTGCCTCGACCACAAGGCCCTGGCCCTGCTCGCTCCACTGTTGGTGGTCCTCTTCGGCGGCATGACCTGGCTCGGCTTCGACGCCTTTTTCGGCTGGCTCCCCGGGCCGCTGCTCAGAACAGCCCCTATCTCCCGTATGGCACATGCCTTCCCCGGGCTGGGCAAGGAGTTCATGCCGCCTTTGGACGAGGGGTCGTATCTCTGGATGCCCACCACCATGCCCCACGCCTCCATCGGTGAGGTGATGGACGTGCTGAGCAAGCAGGACATGGCCATCAGCGCCATCCCCGAGGTGGAGATGGCGGTGGGCAAGCTGGGCCGGGTGGAGAGCCCGCTGGACCCGGCCCCGGTCTCGATGATCGAGACGGTGATCAACTACCACCCGCAATTCGTCCAGGACGAGAGCGGGGAGCCGCTGCGGTTCAGCTGGGATGGTGACGAAAACGACTACTTCCGCAACCAGGCGGGTGACCCGGTGCCTGCCCCGGACGGCGAGCCATACCTGGTTCGGGGGACATTCGTCCGTGACGAAGCCGGGCAACTGATCCCCGACGACGATGGACGGCCCTTCCGACTCTGGCGGCCGGAGCTCGACCCGGACCTCAACGACGGCCGCCGGGCCTGGGCCGGCATCGAAGAGCCGGACAAGATCTGGGACGAGATCGTCAAGGCGGCCCAGATCCCCGGCACCACTTCGGCCCCGCGGCTCCAGCCCATAGCCGCCCGCATCGTCATGCTGCAGAGCGGCATGCGGGCCCCCATGGGGATGAAGGTCAAGGGGCCGGACCTGGAGTCCATTGACCGGGTGGGCCTCCAGCTGGAGAAGCTGCTCAAGGAAGTGCCGATGATCGAACCGGCGGCGGTTTTCGCCGACCGGATTGTGGGCAAGCCGTATCTGGAGATCGACATCGACCGCCGGGCCATCGCCCGCTACGGCATCATGCTCCAGGACGTGCAGGACGTGATCGAGATCGCGGTGGGCGGCAAGCGGATCAGCGTTACGGTGGAGGGGCGGGAGCGCTACCCCATCCGGGTGCGGTATCTCAGGGAACTGCGGGACAGCATCGAATCGCTGGGGGATATCCTGGTACCTTCGCCCGGCGGGGCCCAGATCCCCCTGTCCCAGATGTCGACCATCGAATACGTCCGCGGCCCCCAGGCGATCAAGAGCGAGGACACTTTCCTTCTCGGCTACGTGCTTTTTGACAAGAAGCCCGGGTTTGCCGAGGTGGAGGTGGTGGAGCAGGCGCGGGACTACCTGAGCCGGAAGCTCGATTCAGGCGAGCTGGTCCTGCCCGCCGGCGTGAGCTACAGCTTCACCGGCAGCTATGAAAACCAGGTGCGGGCCTCGAAGAAGCTGATGGTGGTGCTGCCCCTGGCCCTGTTCATCATCTTTATCATCATCTACCTGCAGTTCCGCTCGGTCTCCACCACCCTGCTCGTGTTCTCCGGCATCCTGGTGGCCTGGGGCGGTGGCTTCGTCATGATCTGGTGCTACGCCCAGCCCTGGTTCCTCGACGTCGAGATCTTCGGCACCTCCATGCGGCACCTCTTCCAGGTCCACCCGATCAACCTCTCGGTGGCTATCTGGGTCGGCTTCCTCGCCCTGTTTGGCATCGCCTCGGACGACGGGGTGATCATGGCCACCTACCTCGAGCAGATCTTCGGTCGCCGCCAGCCAAAGACCAAGCAGGAGATCCGTGAAGCCACCATCGTAGCCGGCACTCGCCGGGTCCGCCCCTGCCTGATGACCACCGCCACCACCATCCTCGCCCTGATCCCCGTACTCACCTCCACCGGCCGGGGCTCGGACATCATGGTCCCCATGGCCATCCCCTCGGTGGGCGGCATGGCCTTTGCCGTGATCACCATGTTCGTCGTGCCGCTGCTCTACTGCCAGGTGAAGGAGTGGCGGGTGCGGGGGTAGTGGCCTCACTGCTTGCTTTTCATTTCATCAAACATGATTTATTATTCGCTGTGACAGCAATCACCTTCGAGGTGTGCAATGCCCCTCAACCTCTACACAGCCTGGACCTGCTTCCTGCTCGGCGCCCTGGCCGGCGCCGTGCCTGGTCTTTTCTTCCAGGGTGAGCAGTGGCTGGGGGGCTACGGTTCCTGGCGGCGGCGGTTGATCCGCCTGGGGCACATCTCCTTCTTCGGTATTGGCGCTCTTAACCTCGCCTTCTGGGTCACCTGCCGCCTGCTGGGCCTTGAGTCCAGTCTGGCCCTGCCCTCGGTTCTGCTGGTAGTGGGGGCGGTCACCATGCCGCTGGTCTGTTACCTCAGCGCCTGGAAGTCTTTTTTCAGGCATATATTCTTTATCCCTGCCGGCTCGGTCACCATTGCCTGTCTCATCATTTTCTGGAAGATCGTCCTATGAAGATCGGCCTCATCGCCATGAGCGGCATCCGGGTCTGTGACACCGAGCTTCTTGAACTCGGTCTCACCCTGCCGGGGTTTGTGGAGCGGAGCAAGACCATCGCCGCCCTGCCCAGCCTGGGCCTGCTCACCCTGGCCGGTATGACTCCTGACAGCCATGACGTTTCCTACATCGAGATGCCCGACCTCCCCGAGGGTGATGGTGCGCCGGAGGGTTTCGACCTGGTGGGCATCTCCAGCTACTCGGCCCAGATCGACGAGGCTTACGAGCTGGCTGAGCGGTACCAGCGCCTGGGCATCCCGGTGGTGATCGGCGGGCCCCACGTCACCGCCGAGCCCGACGAGGGCCTCGAGCACTGCGATGCGGTGGTCATCGGTGAAGGGGAGGACACCTGGCTGGAACTGCTGGCGGATGCCGATGGCCCGGGGATGAAAGAGCGCTACGGTTCACGCCAGGGCGACTTCAGCATGGACGACGCCCCCATGCCCCGCTTCGACCTGCTCGACATCTCCAACTACAACCGGCTCACCGTGCAGACCAGCCGGGGCTGCCCCCACAAGTGCGAGTTCTGCGCCAGCTCGGTGATCCTCACCGACCGCTACAAGCAGAAGCCGGCAGAGAAGGTGGTGGCCGAGATCGACCGTATCCTCGAGATCTGGGACCATCCCTTCATCGAGTTCGCCGACGACAACAGCTTCGTCAACCACGGTTACTGGAAGGACCTGCTCACACAGTTGAAAGGCCGCAAGTTCCGCTGGTTCACCGAGACCGACCTCTCGGTGGCAGAGGACGACGAGTTGCTGGGCCTGATGCGTGAGACCGGCTGTGCCCAGGTGCTGATCGGCCTGGAGAGCCCGGTGGAGAGCGGGCTGCACCAGCTGGAGCTGCGCAACGATTGGAAGCTGAAGCGATTCCCGCGGTACAGGGAGGCCATCCACACCATCCAGTCCCACGGCATCACGGTCAACGGCTGCTTTGTCATCGGCCTCGACGGGCAGACCCCCGACATCGGTGACCAGGTGCTGGACTTTGTCAGGGAGACCGGGCTCTACGAGGTGCAGATCACCATCCTCACCCCATTCCCCGGCACGCCGCTCTATGAACGTCTGGAGCGGGAGGGGCGGCTCCTCGAACCGCGGAACTGGAAGAAGTGCTCCCTCTTCGACATCAACTTCCGGCCGGCACGGATGACCGTGGATGAACTGCACAAGCGGTTCCTCGCGCTGGGTGTGGAACTGTACAGCGAAGAATTCACGGCGTGGCGGCGACGCACGTTCCGGGAGAACCTCCGCAAGATCCGCAGGCAGAGTCGGTTGTAAAAATCCTTGCCCAACGGTGCATTTCCCTCTATCATGTTGAAAAAGTGTTTCGACAACATTCATTAAGCAGCATATTGACTGAACTGAAAAGCCCGCGGTTTGCGAACGGTTTCAGCGAGTTCTGTCTGTCCGTTCGCACCAATGACGGACGGAGTCATGCCCAAGCACATCGGTATCGTTGCCTGCAGCGCCGAGGGCGCCGCCCTCTGCTACCGCACCATCTGCGCCGAGGGGCCTTTTGTCCTTGGCGAGCACATGCATCCCGAGATCTCCATGCACACCCACCCCCTGGGGGTGTACATGGGACCGATCCGAGACGGGGACTGGCATGAGGTGGGCCACCTGATGATCTCCTCGGCCCGCAAGCTGACCGAGATCGGGGCGCGGCTGGCCATCTGCCCCGACAACACCATCCACCAGGCCTGGGAGATGGTAATGGCGGAGTCACCCATCCCCTGGATCCACATTGCCGATGCGGTGGCCCGGGAGGCCCGGTCCCTCGGCTTCGAGAAACTCGGCATCACCGGCACCAAGTATCTGATGAATGGCCCGGTCTACCCGGAGGTGCTTGGTCAGTTCGACATCGACTGCGAAACCCCCGGCGAGGCGGAGAGGGAGCGGATCAACGAGATCATTTTCACCGAGCTGGTCAAAGGAGTCTTTACCGAACGATCGCGGCACTATTTCAATGAGGTATTCGCAGGGCTGAAGATGAAGGGCTGTGACGCGGTGGTGATGGGCTGCACCGAGATCCCCCTGCTGGTGGATCCGGCCGACAGCCCGTTGCCCACACTGGATTCGACGCGCCTGCTGGCCAGGGCGGCGCTTGCTGAAGCTGTTCGAGAGGACTGATCACTATCAGCAGAAAGGGATGGCCGATGGGTTTCAAGACCAAGAGGTCGGGCAAGGATCGCCGGGAAAAGAAGGGCCGCCGGGTGAAGGACGACCCGAACTACAAGGGACCTGAACGGCGGAGCGGCAACGACCGCCGGGAGGTCAAGGACCGCAGGAAGTCCACCCGGTCGTAGTCGGGATTGCTCAACGGAATGAACCGGCTTCTTTCCTCCTGTCCGGGAGGAAGGGTGGCGTTGTGTTTTCTGCCGCCCGGGAAAGGAGATTCAAATGAAGAAGGAAACCGTGGTCTCAGTGGTATTCGGGCTCTCCGCCCTTTACGACGGCCTGCTGGGGATTTTCTTTCTTTTTGCCGCGCCGGCCGTTTTCCGCTGGTATGAAGTCACTCCACCAAACCACTATGGCTATGTCCACTTCCCTGCCGCCCTGCTCATCATCTTCGGCCTGATGTTCCTCGCCATTGCCAGGAACCCGGTGAGGAACCGCAACCTCATCCCTTACGGCATCCTGCTCAAGATCGCGTACTGCACAGTGTCCAGCTACCACTGGTTCACCGCCGGCATCCCCGGCATGTGGAAGCCTTTCACCATCATCGACCTGGTTTTCCTGGTGCTGTTCATCTGGGCTTTTGTGGCGGTGAAGGAGGAGAGGGCCACCGCCTGACCGTTGGGGCATCCTTTGGAAGTTTATGAGACTTCCCTTGGCGGTTAATGATAGACTGAAACCGTCCATTTAATTTAATCATCAATACTCGTATCACTGGTCCCGGAATTCCGGCTTCCGTTGGAAACGGTTGGACCGGCATCGGGAAGGAGATTCAAGATGAGCACAACGGAAGTAAACGCCTTTGCGGCGATGGAACAGAAGGGGGCCCTGGAGCCGTTCAGCTTTGAGCTGGGGGAGCTGGGCCCGGACCAGGTGGACATCAAGGTGGAGTACTGCGGCATCTGCCACTCCGACCTGAGCATGCTGAACAACGAATGGGGCATGAGCCAGTACCCGCTGGTCCCCGGACACGAGGTGGTGGGCCGGGTGGCCGCCGCCGGTGAGTTCGTCCATGGGATCAAGGTCGGTGACCTGGTGGGACTGGGGTGGTATTCCGGCAGCTGCATGCACTGCAACCACTGTATGGACGGCGACCACAACCTCTGCGGCTCGATTGAGGGGACCCTGGTGGGCCGCCACGGCGGTTTCGCCGACGTGGTGCGTTGCCAGTGGACCTGGGCCACCCCGATCCCCGAGTCGCTGGATGCCGGCAAGGCCGGGCCGCTCTTCTGCGGCGGTATCACGGTCTTCAACCCCATCGTCCAGTCCAGGGTCCAGCCCACCGACCGGGTGGGTGTCATCGGCATTGGCGGCCTGGGCCACCTGGCGGTGCAGTTCCTTGCCAAGTGGGGCTGCGAGGTCACCGCCTTCACCTCTTCCCCGGACAAGGCGGATGAAGCGAAGCGTATGGGCGCCCACCAGGTGGTCAGTTCCCGCGACGACGAGGCCATGGCCAAGGTGGCCGGGGCCTACGACTTCATCCTCAACACCACCAACGCCAACCTCAACTGGGACTCCTATCTCAATGCACTGGGGCCGCGGGGCGTGCTGCACACCGTTGGCGCCGTGCCCGACCCGATCCCGGCACCGGCCTTCACCCTGATCAGCGGCCAGAAGTCGATCTCCGGCAGCCCGCTGGGCTCTCCGGCCCTGACCCGCAAGATGCTCGAGTTCTGTGCCCGCCACGGCATCGAGACGGTCACCGAAGAGTTCCCGATGAAGGACGTCAACGAGGCCATGGCCCACCTGGAGGCGAACAAAGCGAGGTACCGGGTGGTGCTCAAGGCCTGAGCCGCTTCTCACATCCCCCATCACTGGTATAAGCTTCTTTCAAAGGGGGATCATTGTGGCACGTTCGATGGCGGTCAAGGGGACCCACCGGCGGGCGGTGTCCCTGCTCTCCGAGTGTATCGACCTCAGTCAGCCCGGGCTCCGTGCTCTCGACCTGGGTGCCGGCCAGGGTGCGCTGTCGGTCCGCCTCCTGGAGGCGGGTCTGGCTGTCGACGCGTGCGACCCCAACCCCGATCTGTTCCAGATCGAGGGTGTCCAGTGCCGGAAAATCGACCGGACGGGACGGCTGCCTTACGACGATGCGCAGTTCGACGTGGCGCTGGCCGTGGAGGTGGTGGAACACATCGACGGGCACCGGGTCTTCTTCTCCGAGGCGGCCCGGGTACTCAAGCCGGGCGGCCTGCTCCTCTTCACCACGCCCAACATCCTCTCCCTCAAGTCCCGTATGCTTTTCCTCTTTGGCGGCTACTACTATTCCTTCGGACCGCTGGAACCCTTCAAGGTTGACCCGGCTTCCCAGCACATCTCCCCCTTCACCCTCAACCGCTACCAGTGGATGCTCTCCAACTGCGATTTTCATCTGCAGCGGGTAGTCATCGATAAATGGCAAAGTCTCTCCATCGCTTTTGCCTTTCTGGTCCCCCTGATCAAGCTGGTGTCGCTGATCGAGGCCCGGCGCAAAAGTCCTGTCCCCCCGCAGAACAGTTCCACCCTGCTCTTTGGCCGCAAGCTGGTGGTGGTGGCGGAGAAGGTGAGAGCCGGGGGTGAAAAGATCCAGCAACAATCTGATCGGTAGGGGAGGTTTAGATGCGGTTTACAGTGGTGTTTGACGGAAACGAAGATGCTTGTCTCTCATATGGACTGGATTTCCAGCCCAGTCCTATCTGGAAAAAGAACGAGCAGTTGTTCATCAACCTCCATTCTGAAGTTCCGGGATATCAAACCGGAGACTTCAGGAAGCTGCTGGACAAAGAGCGGGTTCGCTGGAAGATCAATGAGGGTTCCAATCGTGTCCTCATAGTTGTCCACTCCATGAATGATGGGACACGGGAAGATCTGGAAGCCCTGAAGCGGGAAGTGGAGCAAGAAGGATTCACTGTAGACGTGTGGCATTTCTCAGAAACCGGGTAAGGCCGATTGGATTGCCGCTAATGGAACAATAAAAGTTTGGGATTGGAGATCGAACAATGAGAATGATTGCCACGGTAATGATTGTCCTTGTTGCTTCTGTCCTCTCAGTTCATGCGGAACAAACGATTCAGGTTTCCCCCGCTGCAGCTGGCTGGGGCGTTGAATTTCCTGGGGAAGGCTTCGTCGTTACCTTCAGATCCCATGGTTTGGCTGGTGAGAGATCGTTGTTCAAGATGCGGGCCTCCAACGAGGCCACCGGTCTGAGCTGCAGCGCCGACATCGTGCTGCCCGAAGGGGAGGGCGGCAGTGTGCAGGCACGTTCGGATTACATCGAGCGGAACATGGAACGAATGGAGATGAGCGATATCCGAACATATGAACGAGACATTTTTACGATATTGGAGTATCTGCGGCTGGAGTTCGCCGGCAAAAAATGGAACCAGAAGAACGTAATGATATGTCTTGCCCACCGGGACAACTGGATCTACATTAACCTCTCAAAGAACGATTTTACCGAGGAGGATCAGCCGGCTTTCGACCGCATCATCGAGGGTGTGCGGCTGGTCGAGCGTGAGCAGAGTGATCTCAGTTCAGCCGAGTTCATCGAGCTGGCGATCGACGCGACACAGCAGGGGAAGTGCGGGGAGGCCGAGGGCTATCTTGAGCGCGCTCTGGCAATCAACAAAGTCAAGACCCAGATGAAGAAAGAGGACTATGTCGACACACTGGCCCCCATCGCCGGCTGTTACCGGGAGAATGGGGAATACGGCAAAGCGATGACCACGCTGCAGACGGCGATCAAGCTTGACGCCGAGAACCCCCGCCTGCATTACAGGATGGCTCGTGTCCATGCCGGGCTCGGCGACGAAGGGAAGGCGGTGGCTTCGCTTAACACCGTGTATCAGAGCCTGCAAGCCGACATGACCAAGGCCCTGACTGAACACCGTGCCGTACTGCCGCTTCCCGATCCGATGGATGACGCGTCGTTCGCATCGATGAAAAAGAACGCCGAGTTCAAGAAAGTCGCGAAGAAGATCAACAAATACAACAAAGAAGTACTGCAACTGAATGAAAAGCTATTGAAGGGATCGAGCAAGATACTGAAGGGATCGCTATGAACCGCTCCCACTTCATCCTCTATGTAGCTGACCAGGAGTTGAGCGCCGGTTTCTACAGCGGGGTGCTCGGCATCGAACCCCGACTTCACGTACCGGGGATGACCGAGTTCGGTTTGCCAGGCGGGGCTGTGCTGGGACTGATGCCCGAAGAGGGAGTCAGGCGGTTGCTCGGCGATACCATACTCGATCCCGGATTAGCAGCCGGTATACCCCGGGCCGAGCTCTACCTGGTGGTGGATGACCCGGAGGCCTGTCTCCAGCGGGCAGTGGGCTCCGGTGCCCGGGAGCTGAGCCCGCTGATGCCAAGAGACTGGGGCTGCGAAGTCGCCTACGCCATGGACCCTGACGGGCATGTTGTGGCCTTTGCCCGCGAGAGCAGGGAGGATTCCGATGGACTGGATTAAATGTCTCAGGCAGGCCTTTGACATCCTGACCCTCCGCCGCAGCACCATCACGGCGGTGGCCGCCGACCCCTCGGCATTTCTGGTTGGGCTGAGCTTTGTCGTCCTGTTCAATTTCATCGGTGGGCTTT
Source organism: uncultured bacterium (assembly GCA_965531145.1). Taxonomy (GTDB): domain Bacteria; phylum Acidobacteriota; class JAQAZP01; order JAQAZP01; family JAQAZP01; genus JAQAZP01. Next base: position 17,205 of record CBESOE010000067.1, read on the forward strand.
GGAGCGGATTCCCCGAAGTCGTGTATTTCACGGTGAGGGCCGTTGTCAGTTCCTTCATATGGGCAGGGATTCTCTATCTACTTGCCCGCCTCTTCGGGGGCCGTGGCCGCTACCTCGGCCTCTGGAAGCCGATGGCCTACACCTCGGTCATCGGGGTTCTCACGTTGACGATTTCGATCATCGTCCGCTTCAGCTTTCCGGCCCCTCCACCTCCCCCTCCTCTGCATTGGTCCTCCTGGATTGTCTCGGGGCTGCACTTTGCTGTTTCCGTTTACATGTTCATTGTGACGGTGTTTATCCTCGAGACGGTGATGAAATTGCAGCGTGTATCGGCCATTGCGGTGGGGTTGATCGTGTATCTGGCCATTCCAGTGATTTTGACAGCGATCCTGACCACGCTGACCGAGGGCTCTTCACTTGCGTCGTGGATCTACGGGATTTTTTAAACTGGTCGGTCAGGACGTGCTTGTCGGTGGTGGATAGAACAATAGCAGACAGACAGGTTGTTTTCTTTCGGGTGGATTCCTTGACCCGACAGGAGAAAAGACCTATTGTTTAACTAACCGGCATGCGTGACTCGTTCAGGTTCCAGCGAACACTTACAAGATCCGGGTGAAAGACCAGGATGCTCCATCGCTCCTTCGGCTCCGGGCATTTTTCTGGCTACTGTTACCAGCTCCCACCCGCCGCCGGCAAGCGCGACAATTGTACCCACGTGCGAACGGGAGGCCTCCATGGCCATCATCACCATCACCAGGGGGCTGAAGAGCGGTGGGGAGCTGCTGGCCCACGAGCTGGAGAAGCGCTTGGGACACAAGTGCATGGGCCGGGAGGTGATCAGCGCCTGCGCCAGGAAATACAACATCATGGAGGAGGACCTCTACGAGAAGCTCACCGAGGCCCCCAACCTCTGGAAGCGGATGACACAGGAGCACAAGCGCTACCTGATTTACATCAAATGCTCCCTGATCGAAGCCGCACATCAGGACAACATCATTTATCACGGCTACGCCGGTCACCTCTATCTCGACGGCATTCAGCACGTGCTCAAGGTTCGGCTTGAAGCGCCTTTCGAAGACCGGGTTCAGCGGATGATGGCTGACACCGGCCTGTCGCAGGACGAAGCCGCCGCCGCCCTGCTTAAAGCCGACGAGGAACGGCGCCGCTGGGTCAAGTATCTCCACGACAAGGATTGGTACGACCCGGCACTCTACGATTTTGTGGCCAACCTCAGCAATATTTCGCTGGACACTGCCTGCGAGATCATCGAAACGCTGGCCAGAAGCGAGGAGTTTGCCACCACCCCCAGGTCGCTGAACCGCCTCAAAGACCTTTTACTCGAGTCGGAGGTTTTGGCAGCGATCACAGCTGATGACCGGATCTGGGACCAGAACATCACCGTGGTTGCACAAAACGGTGTCGTCACCATCCGGGGGATGGTCAAGCGCCGAAAGCTGAAGGACCTGATTGTAGAAACGGCCAAAGCTGTGAAAGGCGTCACCAGTTGCCAGGCTTACGTTTCCCTCCCTTCCGACCCGCTGGCCGGCGGGATATTTGGTCACGATTGAGCCGGGCCCGCCACCGTGAGGGATATCCGGCCGGGGAGCAGAACCGACGATGAAAATCATTTGCGTATCCAGGGGCAGCAAAACCCATGGGCGGGAGTTCGCCGAAGCTCTGGCGGCCAAACTCGGGTATCTCTGCATCGCTCGTGAAGACTTGTTCGAAGAGGCGAACAAGCACCGTATCCCCATCGGCAAGCTGGAAACGGCCATCGTCATGCGCCACCAGACATCGGAGACCCTCTCCGTCGAGCTGGAGCACTACAAGGCGTTGGCCACGATGCTGCTCTGCGAAAAGGCGATGGAGCACGACATCGTTTACCACGGCCGCACCGGTCACCTGCTCCTGCCCGGGCTGGAGCACATCCTCAAGATCCGGGTGGTTCTCGACCTCGAGTCACGAATCAACCTGGTCAGCCGGAATCTCAAACTGAACCGGAAGAAGGCCAAGAAATACATCGACAGCGTCGAGGACGACCGGCGGCTGTGGGTCCGCGAGTTCTACAAGGTGGACTGGGACGTTTTCACCCTCTATGACATGGTGCTCAACCTCAGCCACCTCAGCATCCAGAATGCGGCCCAGGCGGCGGTCTCCATGGCCCAGCTCCCCGAGTTCCAGCCCACACCGGCCGCCTCGACGGCGCTGCGTGACCTGCTGGTTGCTTCGAGGTGCCGCCTCCGGCTTGCCGAAGACGAGAAGACCCGCCGGCTCAATGTCACGGTGCGGGCCGACGAGGGGGTGGTTCACGTCACCTATCCCCATGGTGCGGTGAAAGGCGTGGACGAAATCCCGGCCCTGGTCAGCAGTGTGGAGGGCGTGCGGGAAGTGGTCTGCACCGCGGCCGCCACCAATATTCTCTGGATCCAGGAGGCGTTCGAGCCCGCAGGGCCGTCCTACCGTACGGTGATGGAGATTGCCGCGTCATGGGATGCGGCGGTGGAGCTGGTCAAGTTCACCCCGGGTGACGGTGAAGGGAATGGCGAGCAGGAGGCCGAGGCCGCGACGGCCGGCGATGACTCATCAGGATGGCGCGAAACGGGAATCCTCGACGACGAGGACACGACCTTTCAGGACGAGGGGAGCGACATCTCCCAGCTTTATGCGCGGCTGATCGGTGACGGTAAGGCCGGACGAAAAATGACCATCCAGGGGTCGCGTAAGACCCTGCTCAACGCCATCGACCGCGCCACCAACTACCGGCTGGTCATCCTTGACGGCATTTTTCTCTCGAAGGGCTCCTCGACCCGCAAGCGCCTGACCACCGAATGGTCGAACGCCCTTTCGGATTCGCTGAAGGTTCCGGTGCTGAGTATCGAGCAGATCGTCTCCCGCTATCACTTCGGGCCGAAGCAGGCGGTGAAGATGCTGGCCTGCGCTGCGCTGACCGGCTTGTCGGTCTATTCGGTCTTTCGGTTCGACGAGCAGATCCTGGCCTTCCTTGCCCGGCCCGAACTGAAGTGGCGGATCGCGGCCACCACGTTCGTCGCGCTCTTCGTGCCCTTCTTCGCACAGATGTACGGCACGGTGACCTCATCGGTGCTCAAGCTGTTCAAATTCGACTGATCCACAGGTGAATAATCATGGGTGATCTGTTCATAGCGCTTGATCTCACGACCTGTTTTCAGGTGATTCTCCTCGGCTTTATCGGTGGTGTGCTTTCGGGGTTCATCGGCAGCGGCGGAGCTTTTTTCATGACCCCGGGGATGATGAACCTCGGGGTCCAGGGCGTGGTGGCGGTGGGGTCGAATATAACCCACAAGTTCGGCAAGGCGATGGTGGGAGCGCGGAAGCACGGCGAGATGGGGCACGTGGACAAGAAACTGGGCATCTTCATGCTGGTCACCGCCCTGCTCGGTATCCGCATCGCCGTCTGGATTGCCACCTCGCTTTTCGGCAGCGGCGGCGGACACGGGGAAGGCTCGGGGGCCGCGGCCAACCTTTACATCAGCCTGGTCTTCATCATCGTCCTCTTTTTTGTTTCCATCTCCATGCTGCGGGATTCGCTGAGAAAACGGGAGGAGGGTGATACCGGACCGTCGAAAAAGATCGCCAACTGGCTTTCGGGGTTCAGACTGTTCCCGATGATCAACTTTCCGGTGGCCGACGTGAAGATCTCGCTCTGGGTCATCATGCTGGTCGGCCTGTCAGTGGGATACCTCGCCGGCACCATCGGCGTCGGCGGGTTTCTCGGGGTGCCGGCGATGATCTACGTTTTCGGCGTGCCCACCGCAGTGGCCGCTGGCACCGAGCTGTTCCTCGCCATGTTCATGGGCGCCTTCGGCGCGATCAATTACGCCATGGAGGGCTTTGTCGACATCCGGTTGGTCGTGCTGCTCTACCTCGGCTCCCTTCTCGGGGTCTTTATCGGCGCCTATGGCACCAAGGTGGTCAACGAGCGGATCATCCGCCTGGTCACCGGGATCATCATCCTCCTCTGTGTGATCAGCCGCGCCGTGGCGGTGCCGATCTATCTGGGCCAGATGGATCTTTTCCACCTGGTGGACCCGTCGATGTACGATACGCTGAATACGATCAGTAAGGCGATACTCTACCTCAGCGGGTTGAGCGGAGTGTTCATCATACTGGTCAATGTCGGACGCGGTTACATCAGGCACCGCCGGGCAATCTCCTCGATATCAACGTAGCTCCTGGGACGAAAGGATCTGAATTATGGCGAAACGTAGTCTGGACATCTGCATCATCGATGACGAGGTGGTGGTCTGCCGGCGGCTGGAGCAATACCTGGGGAAGTCGAAGCACCGGGTGGAGACCTTCGTCGACAGCAGCTCGGCCATCGAGCGGATCGACAGCAAGACCTTCGACATCGTGGTCACCGACATCCGCATGGACAACATCAACGGCATGGACGTGCTCAACCGGG
>CBESOE010000068.1:0-21381 GCA_965531145.1 uncultured bacterium
TGGCTCCCCCGGCCGGACTTGAACCAGCAACCTATCGGTTAACAGCCGATTGCTCTGCCATTGAGCTACGGAGGAACACTTCTCATTTTGAGTTGCCGATTATAGATTCCCCGTCCGGGGATGTCAATTCCTCATAACCGGTTGTAGGTGGTTTGTTTACGCTGCGCCGCGGCGGAGGTTGCCGATCACCTGGCGTGAGACGTCCTTGAGGGTGGCGAAGATGCCGGTCCCCTTGGTGGCCACAGTCTCGAATACCGGTTCGTCCTTGTAGCGCAGGTGCCGGGTCAGTTCGTCCACCGGCATGGCGTTCTTCAGGTCCCGCTTGTTCAACTGCATCACGTAGGGCATGGTGCGCAGGTCGAAGCCGTGGTCGCGGAGGTTTATCTCCAGGTTGCGGACGCTCTCCACGTTGGCGTCGAACCGCTCGGCCTGGGAGTCGGCGACGAAGACGATGCCGTCGGCCCCGCGGAGGATCAGCTTGCGGCTGGCATCGTAAAACACCTGGCCCGGAACGGTGTAAAGGTGGAAGCGAACCCGGAACCCGCGGATTGAGCCCAGGTCGAGGGGCAGGAAGTCGAAGAAGAGGGTCCGGTCGGTCTCCGTGGCCAGTGAGATCAGCTTGCCCCGTGCCGTGGGCAGGGTGCGGTTGTGGATATACTGCAAACAGGTTGTCTTGCCCCCCAGGCCCGGGCCGTAGTAAACGATCTTGCAGTTGATCTCCTGCGCTGCATAGTTGATGAAGGTCATCTACTCTCCGAACAGCCGGTTGATGTCGTCATCGGTTATTTCCAGGGGGCCGTCGCCGTTTTTCTCTGCGGCCGCTGGAGCCTCCGGGGCGGGATTCAGAATCGATTCGAATATCCGTTCCAACTGGCCGTTGGCCCGGCGCACGCGGAGCCGGACCAGGCCCAGTGATGAGTTTTCGTCGAAGATCACCACCAGGATGATCCTTTGGGCCACCACCGAGATGTGGATGTTGTCCCGCTGGCCCTCGTGGAAGAGGATGGTGAACTCCCGTTCCCCCAGCAACTGGGCCAGCCCGTCGGTGGCCGCCACGTTGCCGGCGGTGAGCGAGGCCAGCGAGGTGGTGTCGAATTCGTCGGTGTCACCCTTGGCCACGATCTGCTGACCGTTCTTGTCCACCAGCACCACCAGGCGGGCAGAGGTGTCGGTGTAGAGCCGGTTGATCACCTCCATCACCCGGGCATGGTCTTTCTTGTAGAGGATCAGGTCGGTTTCCCGCATCGCTCTCAGATCTCCCTGCGGCCTTCCAGGGCCCGGGCCATGGTCACTTCATCGGCGTATTCGAGGCTGCCGCCCACCGGCAGGCCGAAGCCGATTCGGGTCACTTTTATCTTTTTCGGCTTAAGCAGCCGAAGAGTAAAGGCCGCAGTTGCCTCGCCTTCCACATCGGGGTTGGTGGCCAGGATCACCTCGTGGACCTCGTTCCCCTCGCCACCATCGTCCACCCGCTGCAGCAGCTCGGTCAGTTTCAGCGATTCCGGGCCCACACCCTTCAGTGGGGACAGGGCGCCCATCAGCACGTGGTAGAGGCCGCGGTATCCCCCGGTTCGCTCGATGGGGAAAATGTCGCCGGGTTCCTGGACCACGCAGATCAGCCCCCGGTCGCGGCCGGGGTCGGCGCAGACCGGGCAGGGTTGCTGGTCGGTGAACTGGAAACAGACCTCGCAGTGGCTCATCTGCTCCTTGACCTGGACAAGGGTCTCCGCCATCCGCCGGGCGTCTTCGTCCGTGCCGCGCAGGACGTGGAAGGCCAGGCGCCGGGCAGATTTCTTGCCGATGCCGGGCAGGCGGCAAAATTCCTCCACCAGGAGACGCAACGGTTCTGCGAGTTCAGTGGACATCGTTCACATGTTGAGACCGGGGATTTTCATCCCACCGGTCAGTCCGCCCAGTTTTTCTCCAACCGCCTCGTCGGCCAGCCGCATCGCTTCGCGGATGGCGGCCAGCACCAGGTCCTGGAGCATTTCCACGTCTTCGGGATCCACCACGTCGGGTTTGATCTCGATGGCCTTGATTTCCTTGGATCCGCTGACGGTCACCGAGACCATCTCGCCGCCGGCGGAGCCGGTGAACTCCATCGCGGCCAGCTCCTGCTGCAGCTGTTCCTGCATCTTCTGGGCCTGTTTCATCAGCTTTTGCATGTTAACCATGATCTGGGTTCCCTCCTTCAGCGGGTGATCCGGTGCCGGCGGCGTTGTCCGGCGGTTCCACTGAGATGATTTTTCCGCCGAACAGATCCAGGGCCTTCTGGATCAGCGGTTCCGCCGCCGCGGGGTGGTCCGTGTCCGGGGCCCCGGTTTCGGCCATCACCGCCGGGGGCGGTTCAGGGGCGGGGGCCGGTCTGGACTTCGGTTGGGGGGCCGGCGTTGGTTCCGCTTGCGGTTCGGCATCAGCCGCCGGATTGGCCACCGATTCCAGCCGGACCACCGTCTGGCGGCCGAACTGGTGCCGGGCCAGGTCCCGTATCGTCTTCATGTTGTCCGGCCGGCCGATGTTCTCCTGCTGGAACTTGTTCTTCTCGGCGAACTCGATGCGCAGCTCCCCGTCAGCAAAGTGGATCCCGGCCGCCAGGGCCAGCATGCCGTGGAGTGACGGTTTTGACTTGGCCACCGCCGAGAGCAGCCCCTCCACCGTGCCGGTGGGTCTGTCCTCGCGTTTCCCGGCGGAGGCCGCCGGTTCGGCGCTCCGGGACGGCGCTGGCGGGGCAGTGGCCCGGGGGGGCCGTCCCTCCGGAGTGCCGCCGGTGTCCGGAGCAGGCCCGCCGTCCAGGCGGCGGAGGATGTCTTTGAGCGGTTCCAGGTGGGCCTGCTGGGCCATCTTGACCAGCGCCGTTTCCAGGAGAAAACCGGGCTGTGAGGCCCACTTGATCTCCTGGTCGGTCTTCAACAGCACGTCGATGCACCAGATCAGGTTCGCTTCGTTGAACCGTTCAGCCATCGTTGCCAGCTCCTGCCGCTCGATGTCGGTGAGGGTGGCCAGCGAGTCGTCGCCCGCGAATCCCTCGGGACCGAAGAGCCGGACCAGCAACAGGTTGCGCATGTGTGAGATCAGGTCGCGGCAATAGCGGTTGAGGTCGTGGCCCTTCTCCTGCAGCCGGTGGACCAGGGTGAAAACCGCGGCGGCATCCCCCGATTCGATGGCCGAGGCCGCCTGCTGCAGCAGGTCGAAGTCGGTGACATCCAGCAACTGCAGCACCTGCTGGTCATCGACCTCATTTCCGCAGAAGGAGATCACCTGGTCGAGGGTGGAGAGGGCATCGCGCATGCTGCCGGCGGCGACTCTGGTCACCAGCTGGAGGCTCCGTTCACTGATCGATACCCCTTCGGCGGCGCAGAGTTTTGCCAGGTGGGGGAACATGGCGCTGGAGGCGATCTGTTTGAACTCGAAAAGCTGACAGCGGGATACGATGGTATCCGGCAGTTTGTGCTGTTCGGTGGTGGCCATGATGAACACCACGTGGGGCGGCGGCTCCTCCAGCGTTTTCAGCAGTGCGTTGAAGGCGTCCCGGGTCAACTGGTGCACTTCGTCGATGATGAAGATCTTGTGGCGGTCCCGGGATGGCGAGTAGCGGGCATTCTCCCGCAGGTTCTTGATGTCCTCGATACCACGGTTCGACGCCCCGTCGATTTCCAGGACGTCCATGGCCCTGTCGGCAGTGATCTCCAGGCACGATTCGCAGGCGTTGCATGGTTCCGGGCCGCTGCGGTCACTGCAGTTGAGGCTCTTGGCCAGGATCCGGGCGGTGGTGGTTTTCCCCACTCCGCGGGTGCCGGCAAAAATGAAAGCGTGGTGGACACGGTCCTGGGTGATGGAATTGGTCAGGATAGTGGTCACCGCCTCCTGACCGACCACGTCGGTGAAGGTCTGGGGACGCCATTTTCGTGCAAGGACTTGATAGGACATGAGCTCGCGTGAGGTAAGGGGACGTCTGTCAGTTGAAAATTAAAGTGGCCGTGCACCCTCCGTTGTGACCGGAATACGGTGTCCACGTCGATGGGACGGAGCCCAGGCTGGTCTGCGGCACACGTAAGGCTCTGCGTGCCGCTGCTTCCTTCCGGATCTGACGGGGTTGGCAGATTTACGTTGCACAGGGCCCGAGCCCCTGATGTCGTCATCGGGCGACCAAACCCGGATTCCCGCGCCCCGAGGGAGGGAATTCAGCCCTGCTATAGCGGATTGCAGGTCGAGGGCACCGCTAACTCCCCGCCTAGCACGGCCAAGATCATTTCCAACGTCAACCGGTCCAGGGTTGGCGGAGAGGGTGGGATTCGAACCCACGGTGCAGTTACCCACACACACGCTTTCCAAGCGTGCTCCTTCGGCCTCTCGGACACCTCTCCGTATCGATCCCTGTCTGACCGGACGGTCACGGCACTGCACCGGCATGAGCCGGGCGGCACCAGAACCAGGTACGCATATTCATCAATCGTCAAAACTGGCGGAGAGGGTGGGATTCGAACCCACGTGCCCGGCTATTCACCGGACAAGACGATTTCGAGTCGCCCCCGTTACGACCACTTCGGTACCTCTCCGCGCGGTCTTTTTCTCAGTCGCTCCCGCGGTCGGCATTTTCCCGCCGCCGGCGGAAAAAATCCTGAAGCATCTCCCGGCTCTCATCCGCCAGCAACCCGCGGTGAACCTGGAACCGGTGGTTGAAACCGCCGCGTTCCTCCAGCTGGGAGAAGACGCCGTCCACGGCCCCCACCTGCGGGTCGTCCGCCCCGAACCAGAGCCCGTGAATCCGGGCCTGGATCAGCAGGCCGAGACACATCAGGCAGGGCTCGATGGTGACGAACAGCGAACAGCCGGTGAGGCGGTGGTTGCCCAGCGTTGCCGCGGCCTGTTTCACCGCGATCACCTCGGCGTGGGCCGTGGGATCGATATCGGTGATCGTCCGGTTGTATCCCCGGCCGATCACCTCTCCCCCCCGGTGTACCACCACCGCGCCGATGGGTACCTCGCCGATGTCCCGGGCTCGCCGGGCCTCCTCCTGCGCCAGGCGCATGAAGGACTCGGCCGCTTCGGGCGGCCATGTGGGATCGGCGGCCAAAACCGGTTCCTCCTCGCTGAAAACCAAAAGGCCCCCCGCCGGAGATAGCGAAACCAGTGGGGGGTACCTTCTGCGGTGCCCGGTCAGGAATTGGCACGCCCAAGAGGACTTGAACCTCTGGCCTTCTGATTCGTAGTCAGACGCTCTATCCAACTGAGCTATGGGCGCGCATGTCAACCGCTCGTTTTGACAGAGGGCAAATTTATAGAAGTCGATCACAAATGTCAACGCCGGATATTGATATTTTCGAGGATATTGTCGGTCTCTCGCCGGAGACCTGTCCTGTGAAACGGATGATTCAAGGGTGTCCTTGACCTCTGATGACGATGTTAGTAATATTAACAATTATTGAGGCTGGATTGGGTCGAATGTGGGCTATCGTGCAGCCTTCACCGCACCTTTCATTCGAACTCCATATTCCCATTACTATCCTGGTCGATGCTGTCCCGTTGTCGGGACAGCCGGAGCTGCGCGAGGCGGCTCATTTTCCGGAGAGTTGCGATGAACGGGACGATGTATACCATCGGAGAGATGCTGCGACGGGCGCGGCATGAGCGGAACCTGACCCTGGAAAAACTGTCCCGGTCCGCCCGGGTGCCCCCGAGCACGATCTGGAAATACGAGAACGAGCATGTGGACTACTCCTTCTTCACCGTCCTCAAACTTGCCACGGCACTGCAAAAGAATGTCGGCTACTTCCTGGGGGAGGGAGACAGCGGGAGGGAGGACGTGCTGCTGGCCGGCCCCGGAGACGGGGTCTCCTGCGAGGTTCAGCACCAACACTGGCGCCTTGACCTGTTCAACCGGCGGTTGGTGGGCCGCTGGATGGTCAACGGCGTGCTGCACCTCTTTGCCGGCGCCGAGGTGAACCCGCGCAAGGCCGCCGGGGAAGAAATGTTCCTCCGCTGTCTCGAGGGCACCATCGATATCTTCCTCGGCAGCCGGCACTACATCCTCATCGAGGGCTACGCCATGCAGTTCAGAACCAGCGAGGATATCTCGCTCCGCAACAGGGGCGAGCAGGAAGCGACCTCCGAGTTCACGGCCACGAGTTTTCCCTTTGACATTTGATTTCATTGACTGTCCTTCACTCCTGGGCTACACTTTTCCCGGTTGATCCCGATTCCGATTGCATCGTACATATCCAGAGACAGAGAACCGGTCCGTTGCGGGCAAGGGGCACGTTGTGGGTATCTCCCTGAGAAAGAGTGAGAAGTCTGGGGTGGTGACCCTTTCCGGGCCCGTCGGCCTCGAGCAACTCCGGGTGATGAACGATTATGTCGACCTGCTGCTGACCAACCGGGTGGCCACCATCTACTTCGACTTCAGCAGCGTCCAGACCCTGAGCATTTCGGCCATCGGGGCGTTGAGCACCATCCGTGACCGCGTGGACGAGAACGGCGGCCGGTTGCTGCTGGCCGGCCTGCATGGCGATCTCAACCGACTGGTGGACATGGACCACCTGCGCAAGTTCTTCACTGTTTTCGACGGGCCGTTGCCCGAGGACCGTGACGCCGGGATCGATGCCGCCGAATCCGGGGAGGAGGACGACGAACCCCTCGCCGAAACCGGGCCGCTGGCGGCAGTGGAGGGGGAATGTTCCGACCAGGCGGCGGCGGAGGCTGACTGATACCATGCCTCACTCATCATCAATGCGCACGCTGAAACGGGTGAGCGACATCCGCTTCAATCTCGAGGACGCCTCCCGCCGGCTGACCCAGGTGGAACTCCAGCTGGAAAAGGACCTCGACGGGCCGAGGGTCCGGGGCCGGCTGATCAAATCACGCTATTCCAGCACCGAGAGCTACCTGCTGGTGGATGACCTGGACCAGATGGCCCGAAAAATCCAGCTGCAGCCGGATACGGTACTGCGCACCACCTTCTGCACCCCGCGTGGTTATTTCAGGTTCCGCACCTCGCTCCAGGAACGGATCGGGGATGCGTTGAAGCTGGGCTACCCCTCCGAGTTGGAAGTGACCCAGCGGCGGACGGCGTTGCGTGTCTATTTCGAACCGGCTGATGAATTTCGCGTCCTGATCCCCGGCAGCGCCGGGAAGGAGACACCGGGGGCTGCTATCAATCTCCTGGTGATCTCGCTCAGTTCCGGGGGGTTCTCCTGTATCGGGGAACTGGCCGCGGAGGAGGACGGAGATGAGCGGAAGCCGTTGCTGACCCAAAAGCAGGTGCTGCCTGAGATCACCCTCTATCTGCCGGGAGGGGGGGAGGTCAGGGCTTCCGGAACGGTGAAGGAGATCGCCGATGCCAAGCGGGCGGTGAGCCGTCCCGGTGAGGGGCCGCTCTACGTCATCACCTTTGACCGGATTTCCACCGAGAACCATCTGCGGCTGATCCGTTACATCAGCGGTGTGGAGAATGCCCGGGGCGGACTTCTGGGCTGACCCCCTCTCCGGGTGTGCCCGCCACCCGTCCGGCGGAGGAGGATCGCCATGCCGTTCTTCTCACAACTCCAGCGCTCCCTGGATCTGGCGGTTCCCCGGCTGGTGGAGAACCCGCGTCCCGACCAGAACGATCGCTACCTGGGTTTGCTGGTCTTTGCCTCGGTACTGGCGGTCTACTTCAAAACCATTGCCCCCACCGTGACCTTTGGCGACTCCGGTGAACTGATCGCCGCCACGGTCAGCCTGGGTGTTCCCCATCCCACCGGTTTCCCGCTCTACCTGCTTACCGGCAAGCTGTTCACTCTCATCTTTCCCTTTGGCGATCTGGCGTTCAAGCTCAACGTCCTCTCCGCCATCTTCGGCGCGCTCACCGCGGTGGTGGTCTACTTCCTGGTCCGCGCCCTGGGGCAATACAAATCACTGGCCGCCTGCGCGGCGCTCTTCACCGGATTCCTGCCCACCATGTGGGATCACGCCACCGAGGCCAAGGTCTACACCATGGCCGCCTTTTTCGTTGCCCTGGCGTTGACCCTGGCCATTCACGGGGCCTGGCGGGGTGACCGGCGCTCGGCAGCCCTTGCCTTTCTCGCCGCCGGGCTGGCCGCGGCGGTTCACTTCAGCGGCCTGCTGGTGCTGCCGGTCCTGCCGCTGATCCTGCTCGGCGCCGAACGGCGTTTTTTTCGGTCGCGCCTGCTCTACCCGCTCTGCGCCGCCGCGTTCCTTCTGCCCCTGCTCTTCTATCTCTATGTCCCGCTGCGTGCCGCCGCCGGGCCCGAGCTCAACTGGTCCAGGCCGGACACGGCGGAGCGTTTCCTCTTCTACATCACCCAGGGGCAGTGGGGCTACAAGGAGTTCACCCGCACGCCGTACCAATCCTGGCTGGCGGTGAAGCAGGCCCTGGGCCTCTTTGTGGCCGAGTTCAGCGCCGCCGGCACCCTGCTGGCCGTCATCGGCGCCTGGGTCCTCTGGCACCGCCGCCGGTTCGTGCTGCTGGGGCTGCTGCTGCTGATGCTGCTCAACCTGGCCATGGTGGTGGCCTACGGCAACCAGGACGATCTGCACCTGATGTATCGCTACCTCCTGCCGGCCTACATCGCCGGTGCAGCCTGCCTGGCACTGGGGGTGCAATATCTGGTGGGACTGGCCGCCCACTCCCTGGTTCGGGAGAACCGCGTCCCCCTGCCGCTGTTCACCGGGCTGGTCTGGGGCCTGCTGGTCATCATTCCGGCAGCGCGGGCCGCCCTGATCTTCCCGCTGCAGGACAAGAGCGGCTTTGCCCCCGCTGCCGACCACGCGCGAAACATGCTGGCCACCATGCCCGAGGGTTCGCACCTGGTGGCTTTCCACTACCTCGATCTCTTTCCGCTGCTCTATTCCACCGGGGTGGTGGGGGAGAGGGAGGACGTGGTGCTTCACGACCGGGCGGGCAACCTCTTTGGCGGTGAATACGATCTGTATACCTGGCGCACCCTGCCCCCGGCTGAACTCCAGGCCCGTCTCGACGCGGTTGATGCCGGCATCATCGCCGGAGCGAAGGCGCCGATCTTTTACACCCACCGGATGAACCGCGAGGTGCGGGTGGAGCAGGCCGGAATCCTGCTGGCGGTGGCCGGCAGCGGCTGGGCCGGGGACCCGGCGAAGCAGTTCGAATCATATCGGTTCCGCGGCGAGGAGCGTATCGGCCTCGGCCGCATCTGGCAGGATGCCCGACAGGTGCAGGCCACCTACCGTCTCTACGAGGCCGACATGTATCGTTCCTGGGGCCTGTCCGGCCGGGCTGCTGAGGAGTACTTCCACGCCGTGGCCATCGGTTACGATTCGCCATGGGTGCTGCGCTATGCGGCATCGGCCCTGCAGGCCGGCGGGCAGGTGCAGGAGGCCGGCCGGCTCCTGGGCAAGGTGGTGGACCTTGTCCCCGGAGATCCGGGGGTGCGGATGGAACTGGGCGCGCTGCTCAACCGCCTGGGGGATTACCAGGGTGCGCGGGAACAGTACAACGCCTGTTTCCGGCTGGGTGCTCCCGCGGCAATACTGCACAACAACCTTGCCGCGATCTGTGTCTCCATGGGCCAGCTCTCCGAGGCGGAAGAACACCTGCGGCAGGCGTTGGCCCTCGATCCGAGATACGGAGAGGCCCGGCGCAACCTTGACGCCCTGCAGGGACAGCAACAGGGGGGCGAGCGGTGACGCCGAGAAAGATCATCGCTGCGGCTCGGGCCCTGGTGGCGAGTGAGACGGTACTCGATCCCGTGGCCACCCCCCTGGAACCGGGCACCAGCCCCCAGGCCGTGCTGGCCTATCCCAACCACTACCGCACCGGCATGGCCAGCCTCGGGTTCCAGTCGGTGTACGGCATGATGCGGCGTCACGTGCCCGGGCCGGTGGACCGGGTCTTCCTTCCCCCGGAGCCCGAGCTGGAGACCCACCTGCGGACCCGGACCCCGCTCTACACCCTGGAGGGCGGGGCACCGGTCTCCGCCGCCCGGCTGGTGGCCTTCTCCCTGAGTTACGAACCGGACCTGCTCCACCTGGTGCGGATGCTCGACCTGGCCGGCATACCCCGTCGGGCCGCTGACCGTGGCGAGCGTGATCCGCTGGTGGCCGCCGGCGGTGTCTGTGCCGCCATGAATCCGGCTCCCCTGGCTCCATTCGTGGACCTGGTTTTTGTCGGTGATGCCGAGGTGGTTCTGCCAAGGGCACTGGATCTGATATTCGATCGTCGGGGGAGCAGCCGGCTGGAATTGCTGGAACAGTTGTCCGGACTGGAGGGACTGCTGGTCCCGGCGCTGCCCCCGTCGCGCCCCGTGGCCCGGCTCAGCGCCGGGCCGGTCTCTGCCCGGCGGCTTCCGGCGCACTCGGTGCTGGTCACGCCGAAGACCGAGTTCGGCAGCATGCTGCTGGCGGAAACCGGCCGCGGCTGTCCCTGGCACTGCCGCTTTTGCCTGGTGGGGTGCGGCATGGGCCGTCCCCTCTGGTCCGATGCCGGGCTGCTCCGCCGGACAATTCTCGATCTGCCACGGGAGGGCTGGAACCGGGTGGGCCTGGTGGCCTCTTCCGCGGCCAACCACCCGCAGCTGGACGAGATCTGTCGCCTGGCGCTGGAGGACGGTATTCCGGTTTCCCTCCCGTCCCTGCGTGCCTCTTCCACCGGCGACCGCCTGCTGCAGGCCCTGGCCGCCAGCGGCCAGAAAACAGTGACCATCGCCCCGGAAGCCGGCTCGGCACGCCTGCGGGCACTGGTGGGCAAGAGAGAGAAGGAGGAAGACTACTTCGAGTTCATCCGCCGGCTGGGCACGGTCCGCGGGCGGCCGTTCAGGCGGCTCAAACTCTACTTCATCATCGGTCTGCCCGGCGAGCGGGAGGATGACGTGCGGGAGATCGCCCGCCTGTCGGCCGAACTGGCCCGGGCCGCTGCCCGCCTCGTCCCGGGCCTCACCGTGGCCGCTGCGGCAAAGCCCTTTGTCCCCCGGCCCCACACACCGTTCCAGTGGGCACCGATGCTGCCTCCCGCTGAGCTGAAGTCCCGGATCCGGCTGCTCAACAAGGCGGTGAAAAAGGAGAAGGTGCCGAATCTCAAACTGCAGGCCGGCGGAGTGGTGCCGGCGCTGGCCCAGGGGATGCTGGCCCTGGGCGGGGAGGAGATGGCCCGGGTGCTGGTCCGGGCCCTCGACCAGGGACAGAGTTGGCGCAACGCCGCGGCCGACGAGGGGATCGACATCGACGCACTGCTCCACCAGCCCCGGACCGGGGACACGGCCTTCCCCTGGGAGCCGCTGGTAAATCTGGCTGACCGTCAGGGGCTGTGGGCCGATTACCGCCGCTGGGCTGAACTGGCAGAGGATGGCGGGACGGAAGGCGAGGGTGCGTGATGGATCAACCGCGGGCCGAGGCCGTGCTCTACACCCGTCTGGAACAGGAGAAGGTCCGCTGTGACCTCTGCCACCACCGTTGTGTCATCGATCCGGGCGGGACCGGCATCTGCGGTGTCCGCCGGAACGAGTCCGGCATGTTACACAGCCTGGTCTACGGTCTGGCCGCTTCGGCGGGTGTGGACCCCGTCGAGAAGAAACCGATTTTCCATTGCCTGCCGGGCCACAACTCATTTTCCTTCGCTTCGGTGGGCTGCAACTTCCAGTGCAGTTTCTGCCAGAACCACTCCATCTCCCAGGCGAAGGAGTGCGGGATCAGCGGCCAGGAGGCCTCGCCGGAACTGCTGGTGGATGCAGCTGTGAGCCGGGGCTGCCACAGCATCTCCTGCACCTACACCGAGCCCACCGTCTACTTCGAATATGCCGCCGAGGTCTGCCGCCGGGCCCGGGCTGCCGGTCTGCACACCATTTTTGTCACCAACGGTTTCATGACCGGTGAGGCCCTCGACTTCCTTGACGGCAGCCTGACCTGCGCCAATGTGGATCTCAAGGCGTTCAGCGACAAGACCTATCGCACCACCATGGGTGGTCGCCTGCAGCCGGTGCTGGACACCCTGGAGCGGATGAAGAGGCGGGAGATCTGGGTCGAAGTGACCACCCTGGTGGTCCCCGGGCTCAATGACTCGGCCGAAGAACTGCGTGAGATCGCCGCTTTCATCAGCGGCTCTCTCGGGGTGGAGACCCCCTGGCATGTCAGCCGCTACCACCCGGACCACCACTACCGGGTGTCCGCGGCCACCCCGGCGGACACCATCCACCGGGCGGTGCAGATCGGCCTGGAGGCCGGGCTGCGCTACGTCTATTGCGGGAACCTCCCCGGTGAGGACCGGGAGAGCACATTCTGCTGGAGTTGCGGCGCTCTGCTGATCCGCAGGGCAGGCTTCACCGTGCGGGAGAACCGGGTCACCACCGCTTCACAATGCCCGGAGTGCGGTGTGGAGGTGGACGGAATCGGCATGGGAGGGGTGGAAAGTTCCGCTCAGTAACCCAGCGGTCGGGTCACCAGATGAACCGTCATCCGGTCCGGGTCGTTCTGGTTTTCGATGATGGTGAGAATGTTGCAGATCCGCTCCTTGCGGTCGCAGTTCTCCTCGTCGCAGAACCCGGTCTCACGGCAGGGGGTTTCGGCGCCCAGGCGCTTGGCGTTCATCGGCGCGGCCACTTCGCGGATTCGCCAGTAGCCCTCCTCGATGTCCGAGACCAGCTTGTTGATACCCAGCACCACGATCACTTTCTGCGGGCCGTAGAGCACGGCGGCAATGCGGTTTCCCTCGCCGTCGGCGTAAACCAGTTCACCCTGCATGGTCACCGCGTTGGCGCTGCAGATGAAGACGTCGCAGGTCAGTGTCCGGCGCTTGATCTCCTCCAGTTCCTGGGGGGCCAGGTCTTCGCTGTAGCGGTCCAGAAGGTAGATCCGGCCCGACTCCGCGCGCAGCCGGTCCACCAGTCCCAGTTCCTCGAGGGTCATGGACCCGCCCAGGCCCACCAGCGAACCGTCGGGAATCTCCTTCATCACCGCCTCCAGGGTTTCCTCCAGCGAGATGTGGATGGCGGTGGATATGTTGCGCTGTTCCATGGCCGAGGCCACTTCTTCGGCGCGCTGAAAAAAGAGTTCGTCCCTTGGTTCGAACATCAGACCTTCCTCCCGGTTGGGGTGATCGACCGGCGGATTATAGGTGATGGGGTCGGGTCATGCAATGTACCTGTCATTGCGAGGAGACGGCGCAGCCGTCGACGAAGCAATCTCATATCCATGCCGGGCAGTGTCCACCTTCGCTCCCGTCGCGAAACGCTCCAAGGTCGCTCAATTGGACACTGCCCGGCATCACCTGCTGCGCATATGAATATGAATGGTGCCTAGCACCATTCATATTCATTTTACCGCGTGCCAAAGCCCAAGAGGTGACAGTCACCAATTTAAACGCAAGTAAATACTGACGGAATTCAATGATATATGCCGGTGACAGTCACCATTTTTAAAAACAGGTGACTGTCACCGGGCTATTTAGAGTGGATATCCGCATGATTACTGGCAAAAAATAGGTGACTGTCACTTCTGGGGTGATTGGATCCGCTCCAGCATTTTTCGGGCCTGGGGGTGGTTCGGTTCCAGGCGGAGGACTTCGCGGAGCTCGGCGGCCATGGCTGCGGTTTCGCCACGTCGGTAATGGACCTCGGCCATGCGGAAATGGGCATCGGCCAGGTTGGGGTCGAGGTCCAGAGTTATCGCCAGTTCGCGGGACGCGCCGACCAGGTCCTCCATTTCCAGGTATACCGCGGCGAGATTGAAGTGGCTCGGCAGGTGGCGGGGGTTGTAGCCGATGGACCAGGAGTAGGCGGCAACGGCATCTTTCCAGTTTTTCCGGCGGGCCTCCACGTTGCCCCACTGGTATGCGGCCTGCCACATTTCCGGATCCAGCTTCAGGGCCTGCCTCAGCGAAACCACTGCTTCGGGCAACCGGCCCAGCCGGCTCAGCGTTTCTCCCAGCTGGTAGTGCACGGCCGGGTTGTCCGGACTCAGCTCCCTGGCCTTGCGGAAGTGGACCGCCGCCTCCTCGAAGGCCTGCCGCTGCAGGCAGATGTTCCCCAGGTTGTTGTGCGCATCAACCATCCCCGGGTTGAGTTTCAGCGCTTCAGCATAGGAGATTTCAGCCAGGTCGAAGTCCTTCTTGTTCAGATGGTGGTTTCCCAGGTTGAAATGCAGGGTCCCCAGGAGCATGGGGTCCCGGACCTGGAAGAGGTTCGCATTGCAGAGCAGCCCCAGCAGCAGCAGGGCGGTGAGGGGCAGAGCCAGTCTTTTCATCCTGCCGTTGGCCGGACCCTCGCGCCAGCGACGGACCAGTTCCCCCACGGCCAGGACCGTGTAGATGAAGATCAGGGGGAGGAGCGGGACACGGTAGCGGGCGTTGACGAAGAAGAGGACGATCCCGGCGGAATAGGAGGCGAGGAACAGGAGGAAAAGCAGGTGCCGCCGCCAGTTGACCAGGGCGAATCCCATGCCCAGCAGGGCCAGGGGCAGAGCCAGGCCCATGGGGAATCGGCCGGGCAGGCCCAGGGCCAGCAGGTTCAATGTGCCCAGGCGGTGCCGGCGGATGAAGTGCTCCATATCCTTGTTGCTGGGGATTTCGTAGGCGTTGAGCAGGAAGAAAACCTTGCGGGACAGCAGGGACAGGGCCTGGCCCGGTTGACCGGTGACAAAGGCGCCGGCCCGGCCGAACCAGTGGGAAGAGATCTCCGAAGGCTTGAGGTCGTTCCTGCCGGTGTCCCTCTCGGCGAGGTAGTTCCCGGAAACCCAGATCAGTTCGTGGGCCCAGATGCTGTCCGCGTGCCGCCGGCGGTAATCGCCGGGGATCTCCGCCCAGGTGCAGGGGGCGATGGCCGCGCGGCCGTTTGCCGAGGGATTGTTGCCGAGAAAGAAGTTGATCCCTCCCTGGGAGGCGATGAGCACCGGGTCGCCGCCCTTGACCAGGTTACGGATGGTCACCGGGGCCACCATCAGCGCCACCCCAAGGGAAAAGGCCAGCAACGGGACAAGGAACGAGCGGGAGAACAACGCCTTGAAGTTGTCGTTCGAGGCCAGCCAGCCGAGCCAGATCACCATGGCCGGTAAAAATATCAGGATGTTCGGACGGGCCAGGGCGGAGAGGCCCAGCGCCAGCCCGGCAACGAAGAGGGTTCCGGTCCCGGGCAGCCGGTCCGGGCCGCGACGGGTGAGCAGCAGCAGGACCAGCAGGTCCAGTGGAACCAGCAGGGTGGTGATCAGCAGTTCGCCGCCGAAGTAGACCATCACCCAGTTGCCGGCCACCAGCAGCGCGGCGGCCAGGGCCTGGCCCCGGCCCAGCAGCCGGAGCCCCAGCAGAAAGGTCAGCGGCGCGGCCAGGGCGCCCAGCAGGGCCTGGGCCAGCCTCACCGGAAAACGCTGAACTCCGAAGAGGCGGTAGAAGAGACCCACGGTGTAGGGATAGAGCGGCGCGCGGAAGAAGACCTCCTCACCGGTGCTGCCCGTTTCGGCGATCCGCTGGGCCATCAGGTGGTGGGTCCTGGTGTCCAGGGAGAGAAAGTCCTCCAGGGGCGAACGCTGCAGCTCGGCCAGGTAGACCAGGCGCGGCACCAGTGCGGCGGCGAAGAGCAGGGCGAGCAGCAGGAGGCCGCGGCGACGGGTTCGCCGGGGAATGCGTTCAGCTGGTTGGTTACGGAGCAGCATGGATTTCAAAGCAACGTTACCACCTCGTGCCGGCGCTGTAAACAAAGCCCCATGCTATACTGACAGGGTGTATTGAGGTCATGGCTGCTCAGGGACGGGGGAGACCGGGATGAACAGGATTATGGTGGATACCAGGTTCGGGGCGACACGTTTGACGCTGCTCGTTCTCACCGCCGTGCTGGCGGTTCTGACCCTCGTCCCCGCCGACGCCGACGCCCAGTTCCTCGACCTCTATCACAGTTACCGCTGGAACTACGTGGCGCGGCATATGGAGTTCGGTATGGCGCACAGCGTGATGACCGACCGGGTGGTTTTCGACGAGTGGGGATATATCGACCTGGCGCTGACCGACCTTCACCCGATGGCCGTCCGCGATCTCTTTCCCTACCCCTGGCTCTATCGTGACGACCAGTTGCGCGAGATGAACTTCAATCCGATCCTCTTCTGGTCCGTGCCCCACTACCTTCCGTCCTACGATGAGATGCGGCGGATTTACACCCTGGGCGGCGGCTACTTCTTCGACCCCTGGTTCAACTTCTTCGGCGGTTTCTGGGAGCGGGCCTGGGCCGGGATGTATGGCCGCTTCCCCTACGATACCTACTGGGGCTATTGGTACTACAACTTCTACTTCGTCGATTACCCCTATGGCGGCTGGTGGCTCAACGGCCACCGGGCCATGGACCAGCTCTCCGAGCACGTGGACACCGTGCAGGTGCAGAGGAAGGCCGGCTGGCCGGTGGGGGTCTGGGTCCGTGAACCGTTGCCCGCCGCCCTGGGTTCCACCGATCTGAGCGGGATGAGCGTGATGCAGACGCTGGTCACCATGGGGGAGTGGAACGGGCTGGCCCTGACCGACGAAGATCCGGCGGCGGTGCAGTTGAAGAAGGACCGGATGCCGCGGATCACCAGTGCCTACCGTGACTTCCTGCCCGGCCCGGGACCCGATCGCGAGGGCCGCCGCACCACGGTTGGCGACGTGAGCCAGGGATCATCGTCCTCTTCCGGTTCGCTGGGGTCGTCCACTTCGTCGGGCGGTGGGTCGAAAAAGAAATCAAAGAAGAAATAGTTCACACCGCTTCCAGCACCTGAAGAGACAGCTGGTAGCGTCCGAAGGGTGCCGCCACCTGGATCCCCTGCACCATCCCCCTGACGGCGATCACCGATTCCCGGGCGATGGCCAGGCCTTCGGCGATCCCCTCTTCCTTGGTCTCGGTCTTCCGCATCCGCTCGAGGATCTCCCCCGGCACCGTGGCTCCCGGAACCTCGTTGTTCATGAACTGGGCGTTGCGGTAGCTGACCAGCGGCCAGATGCCGGCGAGGATCGGGATGCGGCAGTGCTCGGCCCGTTTGAGAAAATCGGCCAGCAGTTGCTGGTCGAACACCGGTTGGGTGATGGCGAATTCGGCACCGGCCTCCACCTTGTATTCGAAGCGCCGCAGTTCCTGATCCGGGTTCACCGCGCCGGGATTGACCCCCACCCCGATGAGGTAGCCGGTGGGCTTGCCGATGGGATTGCGGCCCAGGTCGAGGCCGTGATTCAAGTGGTTGACCATGTTGGTCAGGCCGATGGAGTCGACGTCGAAGACGGCGGTGGCGTCGGGGTAATCGCCCATCTTCGGCGGGTCCCCGGTGATGATCAGGATGTTTTTCACCCCCAGGGCGCTGGCCCCCAGCAGGTCCGACTGCATGGCGAGCAGGTTGCGGTCGCGGCAGCAGTAGTGGAGGATCGTCTCCATTCCCAGGTCCTGCTCCACCCGCACCGCCAGGGACAAGGCGCCCATCCGCGAGCTGGCCCGGGGGCCGTCGGGGATGTTGATGGTGTGGACCTTGCCCTTCAGTTTGCCCACCGCCTCCAGCAGCTTCCCCGGGTGGCAGCCACGGGGCGGCACCACCTCCACCGAGGTGGCGAACTCTCCCCGCTCCAGTGCGGCGGCCAGGCTGCTCCGTTCGGCCCGGGGGATCGGGTCCACCTGGGGCTGTTCGTCCCGGGGGATGGCTTCCACCAGTGATGGCTTGCGCTGGGTGTGCTGCAGGGCGCGCACCGCTGAGGCGATGGCCTTGATGTGATCGGGCCGGGTGCCGCAGCAACCGCCGATCAGCCGCACCCCGAAGGGGATCACCTGCTTGGCGAACTCGGCCATGTACTCCGGTGAGCAGAGATAGATGTTGCGCCCCTCCACCGCCCGGGGCTTGCCGGCGTTGGGCTGCACCGAGAGAGGTTTTTCGGTCACCGCGTGCATCTTCTCCACCGCAGTGAGCATCACCTGGGGGCCGACGCTGCAGTTGACGCCGATCACGTCGGCGCCCCACTGGTCCAGCCGCTGGGTGAAGGTTTCGGGCGAGGTGCCGTAGAGGCTGTTGCCGTCATCCTCCAGGGTCATCTGGGCCACGATGGGCAGGTCGCTCACCTCCTGGACCGCCAGAATCGCCTGCTGAATTTCGCTGAGGTCGAAGAAGGTCTCGATGATGAACAGGTCCACCCCGCCTTCAGCCAGGGCCGCCGCCTGTTCACGGAACGCGTCACGGGCCTCCTCCAGCGACGTGGGGCCCCAGGGCTCGATGCGGATGCCCAGGGGGCCGATGGCGCCGGCCACCAGAGCCCGCTCACCGGCCGCGGCCCGGGCGATCTCGGCGCCGCGGCGATTGATCCTGGCGCACTTCTCCCCCAGCCCGTGGGGGGTGAGCTTGATCCGGTTGGCGCCGAAGGTGTTGGTCTCGATGATATTGGCCCCGGCGTTGACGTAGGCGGAGTGCACCTCTCCCACCAGTCTCGGCTGGTCCAGGTTCAGCTCGTCGAAACAGCGGTTGATGAACACGCCGTGGTTGTACAGCTCGGTGCCCATGGCCCCGTCGCAGACCAGCACCTCGTTCTTCAACTGCGCGCGAAAATCCCTTTTGGCCATCGTGCGGTCATCCGGTGGTTGCGGTCGTTCGTCATCAGGCCCGGCACAGGCGGACCATCTTCTCGGCGATGGCCTCTTCGGACAGGCCGTATTTCTCGAACAGCTCGGCCGGCGTTCCCGATTCGCCGAAGGTATCCTGCACCCCGGCCATGGCCATGGGTGCCGGGTGGGTTGTGGCCAGATGTTCAGCCACGGCGCTGCCCAGGCCGCCAATCACTGAATGCTCCTCGGCGGTGACGATGCGGCCGGTTTCGCGGGCGGCGGCGGTTATGGCATCGCCGTCCAGGGGTTTGATGGTGGACATATTGAGCACCCGGATGTCGAGGCCGTCCCCGGCCAGCAGTTCCGCTGCGCCCAGGGCCCGGTAGACCATCTGCCCGCAGGCGATGATGGTGCCGTCCTTGCCGTCGCGGAGCCGGTCGGCCTTGCCCAGGGAGAACTGGTGGCTCTCATCAAAGAGCACCGGTACCACGTTGCGGGTCAACCGCACGTAGGCCGGACCGTCGGGGTTGGCCGCCAGATACTCGATCACCCGCTCGGTTTCCACCGAGTCGGCGGGAACGATCACCTTCATCCGCGGCAGGGCGCGCATGATGGCGATGTCCTCGCAGGCCTGGGCCGAGGCGCCGTCCTCACCCACCGACAGCCCGCCGTGGGTCAGCACGATGTTCACCGGCAGGTTGGTCCGGGCCACCGAATTGCGGATTTGCTCCCAGCCGCGGAGGGCAAAGATGACAAAGGTGGACATGAACGGCTTTTTCCCCGAGGCGGCCAGGCCGGCGGCGGTGGCCGCCATGTCCCCCTCGGCGATCCCCATCTGGAAGAAGCGGTCGGGGAATTTTTTGGCAAAGCGGTGGGTCTGGGTGGAGCAGGAGAGATCGGCATCCAGCACCACGATGTTCCCGTCGGTTTCGCCCAGCCTGGCCAGGGTATCTCCGTAGGCCACCCGGGTGTGCTTGTTCTCGCTCATTGTTCGTCCCCCGCCCGGTAGAGATCAGGGCGTTCTGTTCTCAGCACCTGCTCCGCCTGTTCCAGTTCCTCGAGGGCGGCAGCAACCTGGTCGGCGGTGGGGGCGTTGCCGTGGAACTTCAGGTTGTGTTCCATGAACGACACCCCCTTGCCCTTCACCGTGCGGGCCACGATCATCGCCGGTTTTCCGGTGACCGCTCCCGCCTTGTCCAGGGCGTCGAGGATCTCGTCCATCCGGTGGCCGTCTATCTCGAAGACCTCCCAGCCGAAGGCCTTCCACTTCTCGGCCAGGGGGGCGATCTCCATCACCTCGGTCACCGTGCCGTCGATCTGCATCCCGTTGTAGTCGATGATCCCCACCAGGTTGTCCAGCTTGTAGTGCGCCGCGGTCATCGCCGCTTCCCAGACCTGGCCTTCCTGCTGCTCACCGTCCCCCATCATCACGAACACCCGGTTGTCAAGGCGGTCGAGCCGTTGGGCCAGGGCCATGCCGTTGGCTGCCGAGAGCCCCTGTCCCAGGGAACCGGTGCTCATATCCACCCCGGGGGTTTTCAGCATGCAGGGGTGTCCCTGGAGGATCGACCCCAGCTTCCGCAGCCGGATCAACTCATCCATGGGAAAGTATCCGGTCATCCCCAGCACGGCGTAGAGCGCCGGGCAGCCGTGCCCCTTGGAGAGGACGAACCGGTCGCGCCGGGGCTCCTGCGGGTTGCCGGGGTAGTGCCTCATCTCACTGAAATAGAGCGCGGTGAGCAGATCGATGGCGGAGAGCGAGCCGCCCGGGTGACCGGATCCTGCTGCGCCGGTCATCCTGACGATGTGCCGGCGGGCTTCGAGGGCCATCTTCCTCAGAAAGCCCTCGTCGCGGGTGCCGGCCCAGGCGCCCTCGGGTTCGTGATGGGGTTCGGCAGCTGGGTTGTGCATGGTCCTTCCGTTCTTCTGTAACACGTCTAAATGGTGGGAGATATGACCCGCTGGCCATAGCCGGCCCCAGGGTCGAACCGCCACCGCCGGTCGGGTAGAGGAACCGCCACGATTCTAAAGTTGGCCCACCACGGAGTCAACCCACTGGTATCAGCCGGTGAGGAAGGGGTTGGATACCCGCTCCCGGCCGAGAGTACTGGCAGGACCGTGCCCGGGGTGGATCACCGTATTGTCGTCCAGGTTGTCCAGCAGCTTTGACCGGATGCTGGCCAGCAGCACCTCAGTCGACCCCCCGGGCAGGTCGGTCCGCCCGATGGACCCGGCAAAGAGGGTGTCGCCGCAGATCAACTGGTCTTCCACCGCGATGCAGACACCGCCCGGCGAGTGGCCCGGGGTGTGGATGATCCTCAGGGTCAGTTCACCCAGGGGGATCTCCTGTCCGTCAGCCAGGTCGGCGTCCACCCGGGGCCGTGTAACCCCGTCCATGCCGTAGATTGCGGCCTGGGTCTCCAGGTGGTCCAGCAGAAAGCCGTCATCGGGGTGGAGGTGAAAAGGCGCCTTGTGGCTCTCCTGCATCTCGAACACCGCGCTCGCGTGGTCCACGTGGGCGTGGGTGTTGACGATCATGGTGATCCGGGGGTTGCCGGCCTCGTTGATCATCATCTCGATCAGTTCAGGGTCACCCCCCGGGTCGATCAGCGCCGCCTCGTTGGTTGCCGTGCAACTCAGGAGGTAGCAGTTGGTCATGAACGGGCTGACTTCCTGCCGGCGCAGGATCATCTTTTCCTCAGGCACTCTTCTCCTCCTGGGCAACCAATTTGCGGACCCGCCTGGCGATCAGGCTCCGTTTCAGTGAACTGAGGTGGTCGACAAAAAGAACCCCGTCCAGGTGGTCCACCTCATGACAGATCACCCGGGCCAGCAGGTCGTCCACCTCCCGGTCCACCGGATTGCCGTCCCGGTCCAGGGCCTTGATGCG
>CBESOE010000069.1:0-21305 GCA_965531145.1 uncultured bacterium
CGTCCAGGCCCCAGGCAGTGGTCTGCCCGTAGGCCAGGCAGGAGTCATTGAGCAGCTCCTTGGTCAGTTCGAAACGTTCATCCGTCGACTTGCCGTCGATGTCGACCTGGCGGCCCACCAGGTTGGAGGCAGCGAAGTAGACCAGATTCATCGCCAGTTCCTTGATGTGGGAGCAGCCGGCGTGGCCGCCCACCCGCCGGGCGATCTCGTTGACCACGCCGCGCTGGATGCGCAGCCCCACCAGCCGGTCGGCCAGCGGCTCGATCTCCTGACAGACCGGGAAAGGCACCTGGCTCATCTGCAGCTTGCTGCGGGTGATCTGTTCGTCGGGCAGGTAGAGGGTCAGCTCGAGCTTGATCAGGTGGTGGCTGTCGAGCATCGTACCCACCATCAGCAGGTAGTCCGTCTCGTCCTCGTAGAGTTCGACATTGAAGTTGCGCTGCCCGATGAGTTTCATCTTGCTGGTCCTCTGGTTGCCCGCCCCGCCGGAAGAGGATTGCTCCCGGTGACGGATCGCCTTGGCCATCGACTCCTGAACCCGGCGTTTGAGATCCTTGAACAGTTCCTCCTCCTCCCGCAGCCCGGCCTTGGCGGCGTAAGCGATCAGCGGGGTGAGGATCCATTCTTCGTTGGAAAAGAGGGTGACGCCGGTGAGCCCGAAGGTCAGGGCGTCGCGGAAGGTCTTCAGCGAACTGGTGACGTGCCCCTGGTGGGCGAGGATGGTGGCCCGGTGGGTGGCCCAGATGTCGTCGTAGGTCGCTTCGGGGGGATAGGCGCCGGCGGCCTTGCCCGTGGCAAACACGCCGTGGGTGATCTTCTGCACGAAATCCTGCTTCTCCGGGTCCTTGCAGAGGTCGCCCATCCGCAGGTCGATCAGCGAACCGTCGGGGTTGACGGTGTGGATCAGCCCGCCGACATTGAGCACGATGGAGATCATCGCCTTGTCGAACTCCACCCGGGTGCCCGGCACCCCCTCGGCATGCTTGAAGGGGTAGTCGTGGGTGGTGAACATCTCCGCCACCCGCTGCCGCTCCTCGTCACCGCCGCCGGCAAAGACCACCGCACCCTTGCGCTCGTGGACATAGATCGTCTCGGCGCCGCTGCCCCGCCGGCCCCCGGCCTGCAGCGAGACCCCGCGCACCACCCGGTCCAGCAGGGCCAGGCGCATCTCGTCGGTGACCCCGGGAAGCCGCTGCATCAGGATCGACTCGTGCAGCTGCTCCTGGTAATCGGTCATGGTCTTTTCGCTGAGGATGCCGTTGGGCAGGATGAGCAGGATCGGCACCTCCCGCTTGATGTCCTCGACGTTGTTAAGGCGGCCCCGCTCGGCAAGAATCTCGAGGAAGCGGGTCAACTCGCCGGTGAAGAGGATCAACTGGTCGGGGTTGCAGCAGACAAAGAGCAGTTCGGGGAGGCGGTCGAGGGCTTCGGCTTCGAGCAGGTTGGAGTAGATCTTGTTGCGCAGGGCGATGGTGCGGATCTGGCCGCTATCATCCAGCTGGAAACAGCCGGCATCCTTCAGCGGCTGGGTGATGCCGTCACCGCCGCGGCCGATGAAGCACTCGGCACTGGTGTGGACGAAGAATGCGACCCCCAGCGCACCGGGGGGATGGACGCCGACCTCTCCCGCTTTCAGCATGCGTTACGTCCCTCAGGAACAAGTTTTAATTGTCATTGAGAAAGTAGGGACAGTTACTACTTTCTGCCAGCCCGTCCTTGTTGCACATTTGAGAAAGTAGTAACTGTCCCTACTTTCTATCCGGGGACAGGCACCCGAAGACGGTTGCCAGTCCCCTCAGGATCATTCGTGCTTCCACTCCGGGGTTCGCTTCTCGAGGAAGGCGGCGATGCCCTCGTGGGCGTCGGCCAGCTTCATCAGCTCGTCGAGATAGATCTTCTCCACCCGCTCGAGGTGCTCGAGCATCCGCTCCCGCTCGGCAAGCACGGTGGTCTTCTTGGCCAGGCGCACCACCGGTCGGGAGAGCTTGTCGATATGGGCCAGATATTCGTCCACCTTGGCGTCGAACTCCTCGACGGGATAGACCTGGTTCACCAGGCCGATCTCCTTTGCCTCGGCGGCACCGATGACGGCGCCCAGGGCATTCAGTTCCACCGCCTTCTTCAGCCCCACCTGCTGGGGCAGGATGCAGGCGGACACCGGCGGCAGCACCCCCACCTGCACCTCGGGCTGGCCGAACTTGGCCTTCTCCGAGGCGAGGACGATGTCGCAGAAGCAGGCCAGCTCACAGCCGCCGCCCAGGGCGGCCCGGCCCACCGCGGCGATGGTCAGCACGTCGGTGGCGGCCAGGCGGCGGAAGATGCCGTGGAAACGGTCGATCATCTCGCCGACCTTGTCGTCGGTGTGGTCGGCCACGTCCACCCCGGCACAGAAGGCCTTGTGGTTGGCGCGGAAGACCAGCGCCGCCGGCAGGTCGTCACCACCCAGCACCTGGTCGAGCAGCGTGTTCAGCTCGGCCATCATCGGGTTGTGCAGGACGTTGAGCGGCTCCCGGTCGAGGGTGATGGTGGCCACCCCGCCTTCCCGTCCGTAGTGCAGGAACTCGTATTCGCTCATGGCACTATGACTCCCGCTTGATGATCAGGGCCATGCTCACCCCGCCGCCGCCGCAGATGCTGGCGATGCCCAGTTCCTTGTCGTTGCCCTTCAGCGCGTGGTAGAGGGTGACCACGATGCGGGCCCCGCTGATGCCGGTGGGATGGCCCAGGGCAATGGCGCCGCCATGGACGTTGAGCTTACTGCGGTCCCAGCCCAGCACCGCCTCGTTGGCCAGCACCTGGATGGCAAAGGCCTCGTTGACCTCGATCAGATCCATCTGGTCCAGGGTCATCCCGGCTTTGTCCAGGGCCGCGGGAATGGCCACACCGGGTCCCTCGCCCATGGTCTGGGGATCGCAGGCCACCTTGGAGGTGGCCACCAGCGAGAAGAGCGGGGTGGCCCCCAGGGCAGCCGCGTGTTCGCGGGAGGTGATCACCAGGCCGCAGGCGCCGTCGGACATGCCGCAGGCATTGGCCGCGGTGACCGTGCCGTCCTTCTTGAACACCGGTTTCAGCCGCGCCATTTTTTCAATGGTGGTGTCGCCGCGGATGGTCTCGTCCTTGTCGAAGGTCACTTCCGGCTGCTTGCGTTTGGCCGGCACGATCACCGGCACGATCTCATCGTTGAACCAGCCGTTGGCCTGGGCCTTGGCCGCCTTGTGGTGGCTCTCCACGGCGAACTGGTCCTGGGCCTCGCGGGAGATGCCGTATTTTTCGACGAGGTTCTCCGCGGTGGCGCCCATGCCCACGCCGCAGAGCGGGTCGACGCTGTCGCACCAGCCGTCCTCCAGCTTGCGGTCGCCCATCTTGAAGCCGTCCCAGCGGCAGTTCTTCATCAGATAGGGGATGGTGCTCATGCTGTCCATGCCACCCACCAGCACCGCCGTGCTCTCGCCGAGGCGGATCGCCTGGGCGGCCATGGCGATGGCGCGCATGCCCGAGGGGCAGGCCATGTTGAGGGTGATCACCGGCACCTCGGTGGGGACGCCGCCCCGCACCGACGCGGTCCGCGCCGGGTTGGGACCGTTGCCCGCCTGGCGGCAGGAGCCGTAGATCACGTCGTCAACGTCGCCGCCGGCGATGCCGGCCCGTTCGTAGGCCGCCCGGATGGCCACTGCCCCGATGTCGTAGGAGGCGACGTCCCTGATGGTTCCGCCGAAGCGTCCCATGGGGGTGCGCACGGCACTGATTGCCACAATGTCGGATAAATCCACGTTTCGCTCCCCCTTAGATGTATTGTCCACCATCAACCTGCAAAACCTGGCCGGTGACGTGCCGCGCCGCCTCGCTGCAGAGGAAGGCCACCACGGTGGCCACCTCTTCGGGCTGGCCCAGCCGGCCGAGCACGATTTCGGCCAGTGCCGCATCGAGCACCTTTTCCGGCGCTTCGCGCATCATGTCGGTGGCGATCAGGCCCGGGGCCACAGCGTTGACGTTGACGCTGGCCCGGCCCAACTCACGGGCCAGGGCCTTGGTAAAACCGATGATGCCGGCCTTGGAGGCGGAATAGTTGGTCTGGCCGAACTTGCCCCGCAGACCGTTGATCGAGGTGACGTTGATGATCTTGCCCGACTTCTGCTCGCGGAAGATCGGCACCGCGGCCCGGGTGTAGTTGAAGTAACCCTTGAGGTTGGTGTCCAGCACCTGGTCCCACTGCTCTTCGGTCATCTTCCAGATCACGCTGTCGCGGTTGATGCCGGCATTGTTGACCAGGATGTCGAGACCGCCAAAGGTCTCCTTGACCGTGTCCACCATTTGCTGGGCGTCATCGAAGTTGGCCACGTCGGCTTTCACCGCCAGACCCTTGCGCCCCATGGCCTCAATGTCGGCCACCACCTGGTTGGCCTCGGTGTCGTGCTTGCGGTAGTTGATCGCCACGTCGGCGCCCTGCCGGGCCAGTTCCTTGGCGATGGCCGTGCCGATGCCCAGGCTGCCGCCGGTGACGATTGCCTTCTTTCCTTCCAGTGTCATGATGTGCCCTGCCCGCTTGGGATGTGAGTCACGCCGCCATGGAACCGCTCCGGAGACGGGACTCGGGTATCGTTTCGGTTGTCGTTCACCGCAACCTGCGATTTGGGAAGAAAATGCGAACGGACGTTCGAACTCGCAAGTGACAAATATTCAAGGATTTGTGCTGCGGCCCTGGGAATGGTCCGAGTTCGCCATACACGGGATTATCCCACAAATCACAGAAGAGTCAAGCTTTTCGCCCTCCATTTCCCCTTGACAGGTCCGTTGTGGTGGTTCATAGTGAATGGTGCGACGAATTGTGCCCTGGAGTCCCATTGCCGTGAAATCCCAGAAAAAATACGAACAAGTGTTCGACTCCGATTCGAACGGGGCCACCGCACCGAAACCGGCAGCGAACCGTCAAAATTTTGACGAAAAGCAACGGAACATTCTGCGAACGGCCACCGGTCTCATCGCCCGCGTGGGTTACGAGAAAGCGTCCATGCGGGCCGTGGCCCAGGCGGCCGGAGTCAGTCTGGCAGGATTGTATCACTACTTCGACTCGAAGGAGACGATGCTGTTCCTGATCCAGTTCCGCACCTTCACTTCGCTGCTGGGCACCCTGCGGGAGAACCTTCACGGGGTGGAGCAGCCGGAGGACCAGTTGCGGGTGCTGGTCAAGGCCCACGTGAGCTACTTTGCAGCCCATATGGACGCGCTCAAAGTCTGCTCCCACGAACTGGAATCGCTCAGCGGGCCGTCCCACGAGGAGATCCGGCGCATCCGCCACGACTATTATGAGCTGACCCGCTCGGTGATCGACCGGCTCATCGATTCAGCGGACAACGGGGCCACCCCGGACCGCTACGTGGCCACCATGTCGCTCTTCGGCATGCTCAACTGGCTCTACCGCTGGTATGATCCTGAACGTGACCGCTCGCCGTCCCTGGTGGCCAACCAATTGGCATCGCAGTTCCTTCACGGCATGCGGGGATATGCGGAAGGGAACGGGGGAACGGCGGGTAACGGGAAAAAAAGATGACGAACATATGGCTTCATTACGTCAGCTGTGGGCCGAGAGCAAGGCGTCGGCTGACGAAATCGCGCAGCATACTCTTGCGGTATGTGAGCGATTGAGGAAGCCGGCAACGCCGCTATCGGCCCTCAGATGAGGTAATCAAGGGAGACGTCGGTGTATATACCTGATTTCGAGTTGCACAGACCTGCCACCCTGGAACAGGCGGGCGCCATCCTCAAACAGCACGGTCTGGATGCCCGGTTGCTGGCCGGCGGCACCGACCTGCTGGTGGACCTGAAAACAGGCCGGGTGGTGGCCGACCACGTGGTGTCGCTCCACGGCATCGACGGCCTGCGCGGCCTGTCCATGGATGGCGGTACCCTGCGCATCGGGGCGCTGACCACGGTGAACCAGCTGAACGACGACCCGTTGCTGGACGGCCCCTTCTCCCCGCTCCGCGACGCCACCACCAGGATGGCGGCACACCAGATCCGCAACGCGGCCACAGTGGGCGGCAACATCGCCAGCGCCGTGCCCTGCGCCGACCTTCCCCCGCTGCTGATCACCATGAAGGCGGAAATCGTCCTCTGGTCAGGCAGCGGCGAACGTCGTCTCCCGCTGGAGTCGTTTTTCCTCGGGCCACGGCAGACAGTGGTGAAAGAGGGCGAGGTGCTCACTTCGGTACTGGTGCCACAGCCGCCCGCCGGTTTTGGTGCGTCCTACGCCCGGCTGGCGCACAGGAACGGCAACGGCATCGCCGTGGCCGCGGTGGCCGCCGGCCTGCAGCTGAAAGACGGGGTGATCGAGGAGGCGCGGGTGGTCCTCGGCGCAGTGGCGCCCATCCCGCTCTTCGCCGGGGAGGCCGGCACCGTGCTCGCCGGCCGTGGGCCCGACTCCGCGGCCTTCGCCGATGCGGCTGCGGCGGCAGAGAAGGCGGCCGAACCGATCTCCGACGTCCGCGGATCGAAAGAGTATCGACGGGACGTAGTGGGGGTGCTGACCACCAGGGCGCTGGAGGGCGCACTGGAGAGGGCGCAGGGCGGCCACGGGGCCGGGGAGGTGAGCCAATGATTACCTTGACACTGCAGGTCAATGGCCAGCCATACACCACCGTGGTGGAACCGGGCGACACCCTGCTCGACGCATTGCGGGCCAAGCTGGGCCTCACCGGGACCAAGAAGGGCTGCAACGTGGGCGATTGCGGCGCCTGCACCGTGCTGGTGGATGGCGAACCGCTGAACAGCTGCCTCCTGCTGGCCGCCGAGATGGAAGGCAAGCAGATCACCACCATCGAGGGCCTGGCCGAGAACGGCAAGCTGAGCGCCATGCAGCGGGCCTTTGTGGAGGAGGGCGGGATCCAGTGCGGGTTCTGCACGCCGGGCACGGTGCTGTCGGCCACGGCGCTGATCAATCGTAACCCCGATCCCACCGATGACGAGATCAAGAACGCACTCGCCGGCAACCTCTGCCGCTGCACCGGCTATGGCGGCATCATGCGGGCGGTGAGGCGTTACAAGGAATACGCCGGCGACGGAGAGAGCCCGCCAAAGATCGACCACGGCACCAAGCCGCCGATATCCGATCCGAAGGACGGCGGGGTGGGCGTCTCCATCCCCCGGGTGGACTCGGCGGACAAGGTCACCGGCCGGGCGATCTACACCGCCGACATCCAGCTGCCGAACATGATCCACGGCAAGATCCTCGGCTCACCCTACGCCCATGCCATCGTGAAAAAGGTCGACGCGTCAAAGGCCCGGGCCCTGCCCGGCGTGCTCTGCGTGCTCACCGGCGACGAGGTCACCGACACGAAATACGGGGTCTCCCCGGCCCGCTACGACGAGCACGTGCTGGCCAAGATCGATGGCAAGGTGCGCCACGTGGGTGACGAGGTGGCCGCGGTGGCCGCCATCGACGAGAAGACCGCCGAGCAGGCGCTGGATCTGATCGAGGTGGAGTACGAGAAACTGCCCGTGGTGCTCGACCCCGATGCGGCCATGGCCGAGGGCGCCCCCCAGCTCCACGATCGCTACACGAAAAACGTCGGCACCCACGTCAAACAGAACTTCGGTGACGTGGAGCAGGCCTTTGCCGAGTCAAATCACGTTCGCGAGGAGACCTTCACCGGCAACAGCATCTACCAGTCGCCGCTGGAGCCCCACGCCTCCATCTCCACCTGGGACTACGACGGCACGCTGGTGCTCTACTCGTCCACCCAGGTGCCGCACTACGTGCAGTACATGATGGCCCACGTGCTCCACATCCCGCTGGGCCGCATCCGGGTGATCCGCCCCACGGTGGGCGGCGGTTTCGGCGGCAAGGCGGCCACCACCCCGCTGGATATCCTCTCCGCGCTGCTCAGCCGCGAGACCGGCCGGCCGGTGAAGATGATCTATTCCCGTTCGGAGATGTTCCACTACGGTCGCGGCCGGCACAAGCAGCACATGAAGATGAAGCTGGGCCTGGACAGTGACGGAGTGATCAAGGCCTTCCAGAGCGAGATCCGTCTCGACGGCGGGGCCTACACCTCCTTTGGCGTGGCCACCGCCTACTACGCCGGCTCGATGATGCCGACGCTGTATCACATCCCCAACTACAAGTATGACGGTTACCGGGTGATGACCAACAAACCGGCCTGCGGCGCCATGCGCGGCCACGGCGTGCCCCAGCCCCGCTTTGCCTTCGAGTGCCTGCTCTCGATGATGGCCGACGACCTGGGCATCGACCCGATCACCATCCGCAAGCGGAACGCCATGACACCGAAGACCCGGACGGTGAACGACCTGGAGATCGACAGCTGCGAGTTCCGGGCCACCCTCGACGCGGTGGAGACCGACAGCGGCTGGCAGGAGAAATACGGCAAGCTGCCCGAGGGCCGCGGCATCGGTATCGGCTGCGGCGGCTTTGTCTCCGGCGCCGGCTACAGCATCTACCGCGGCCAGGTGCAGCTGTCCCACGAGAAGGGGCGCGAGCACTTCCAGAAGAAATCGATCTTCCCCCACTCCAACGCGGTGGTGAAGGTCACCGAGGACGGCGAGGCGGCGGTGCTGATGATCGGCGCCGCCGAGATCGGCCAGGGCAGCGACACGGTGCTGAGCCAGATGTGCGCACAATCGCTGGGCATACCCGTCTCCAAACTGCGGATGCGCAGCGAGGACAGCGACATCTCGCCCATCGACCTCGGCGCCTACTCCTCGCGGATCACCCTGATGGGTGGCCACGCCGTCTCACGGGCCGGTGTGGACGTGGTGAACAAGATGCGGCCCTACGCCGCCAGGCTGCTCGACTGCAGCGAGGACGAGGTGGAGGTGGGCGGCGGCAAGGTCTTTGTCCGCGGCAATGAGGAGAAGAGCCAGCCCTGGGCCGAAGCGGCACGGAAATACTTCAACGACAAGGGCCCGCTGGTGGGCACCGGCTGCTACAAGCCGCCGGACGGCCTGGGCGGCGACTACAAGGGCGCCACCGTGGGCACCAGCCCGGCTTACTCCTTCGGCAGCTCGGTCTGCGAGCTGAAAGTGGACATGGGCACCGGCAAAGTGGACATCGACCGTTTCACCGACTCCCACGACTGCGGCACGCCGGTGAACCCCATGGCGGTGCACGGCCAGGTGGAGGGCGCCATCGTCATGGGCGCCAGCGAGACGCTGATGGAGGACGTGCAGTTCGACTCCCGGGGACGGATCCTCAACCCCGACCTCCACGGCTACATGATCATGACCATCAAGGACGCCCCGGAGATCTTCAGCGGCATCGTCGAGTCCTACGAGCCCCAGGGCCCCTTTGGCGCCAAGGAGATCGGTGAGGGATCCACCCTGCCGGTGCTCGGCTCGGTGGCCCACGCCATCGCCAATGCCACCGGTGTCTGGATCAAGGACCTGCCGATCACACCGGAGAAGATTCTCAAGGCGTTGAAAGAGAAGAAGTAGATCAGAGGAGGCAAAAAATGGGGACAGGCACCAAGGCGTGCCAGTCCCCATTTTTGTCCCCGCACCAATGTGCCCCCCTTGCTTGGCCCCTCTTGCTTGGCCCCCCTCTCTGCCCTTTCCCCAAAACAACTTTCAGATTAAATGGCACGGCATTTGCTGACTGCAGGGTGGCGGGCATTCACACCCGGGTCAATAGCGCCATGCAGATTGCCATTCGATATGTGGCAAGGGGGGGTATAATCAAAATGCGCCGAAAGAGGACGATGGCTCGAATCCTTGGCGGGCGGACTGACTCGTCCATCAGATTCGAGGAACTCTGTTCCCTCCTGGTGCGCCTCGGTTTCCACTCCAGAACCAAGGGAAGCCATCGCATCTTCTGGAGGGACGGCATCGAGGAATTGATCAACCTGCAGGCATCCGACGGGAATGCCAAACCGTATCAGGTCAAGCAGGTCCGCAGAGTCATCCTCAAGTACAACCTCGAAGAGGAACTCCAATGAACAAATACGAAATCAACATCTTCTGGAGCAACGAGGACAACTGTTTCGTGGCGGACGTGCCTGAGCTCCCCGGGTGTGCGGCTCATGGTGAAACCCATGAAAAGGCTCTCGAGAACGCCAAGGAAGCGATGGCACTCTGGATCGATACTGCACGCCAGGAGGGGCGGCCCATTCCGCAGCCGCAGGGCCGGGATCTCACTATCGTACGGTAGCTGCAAACCCGGGTTGACGGAATCGTCAACTCGGTTTCCTTGCTCGGCTCTGTGGCCCACGCCATCGCCAACGCAACCGGTGTCTGGATCAAAGACCTGCCAATCACGCCGGAGAAGATTCTCAAGGCGTTGAAAGAGAAGAAGTAGCGCCACGGCCGATGTCTGCCGCGGGGAAGATCTTCATATTCTGTGCGTCAATTGCTCAGCTGTGGATGATCGGTTGATTCTTGACAAGTAACTCTTGTTCATTTAGAGTCTTTCATGCGAAGAAAACCTGCAAAATCAACCTGTAAAATCAAAATTTGGAGGGGGATCTGATGAAAACCACCATGCGTTTGCTGCTTGTTGCCCTGCTGCTGGTCGTAGCCATTCCGGCCTACTCGGGTGAAGCCGTGCAGATGTGGAAATGCGAGATGGACGAAGGGACCACCGAGGAGCAAGTGGAAGCCCATGCTCAGGCGTGGCTCAAAATTGCGAAGAAAATAGAGGGTGGTGCGAACCTGAAAGCCTATGTCTATTTCCCGGTTGCCGTCAACGCTACCGGTGAGATGGATCTTATGTTTATTGTGGTCGCACCTTCTTTCGCGGAGTGGGGCACATTCTGGGATAACTACTTGACTTCTGCTGAGTTCACGGAATTGGAAACGCTGCACAAGGATTTAATTACCTGTCCGAACAGCGTCATTTGGGAAGCAATCGAAGTGAAATAGACCGCCCCTGGACCGGATTGCAGGGCCGTCAAATCGGGCGGCCCTGCAATCCGTCACTCAGTTCCTCTTTCGCCCATAAAGCCCATCCAGACGTCAGGACCGAAGAGGAGAGATTGTGTTTTCTCCTGGCTGTGTGTCGTCCTCCCCTCACAAAAATTCAACGTTGAGTCGAGATACCACCGGACCGGTTGCCCCGGATTCTCGCATCGTCGAGGTTGATATTGTCCGCGGCTTCGCTCTGTTCGGCGTGCTGCTGGTCAATATGTACGGTTTCGGCGCCGACTCGATCGCCTGGAACGCCCCCGCCGACAAGCTGGCGTTCGGCTTCATGCGTGTCTTTTTCGAGTCTAAGTCGTGGACGCTGTTCTCCATCCTCTTCGGCTTCGGCTTCGCGGTGCAGCTGCAGCGCACTCACGCACGGGGCCTCAGCATCCTCCCCACCTACCTCCGGCGGCTGGCCGTGCTCTTCGCCCTCGGTGCCGCTCACGCACTGCTCTACGACGGTGACATCCTGATGCTCTACGCGGAGCTCGGGCTCGGGCTTCTCGTGGTGCACCGTCTGCCCACCCGGATGCTCCTTCTCCTGGCCCTCGGGCTCATGCTGGTTTTTCCCCTGGCCCGCCTCGCCTCGGGCGACGACCGGCCCGCCGGGTCGGAAGAGATCCACAACATCGACGAAGCCCGCACCGAGCTCGAGCAGGAGCAGCAAGAGCACGTCTTCGCCACCGGGTCACTTGCCGAGGTCGCGGCCGACAACGCCAACGCAATCCCCGCGGATCCCCTCGAGGACGCCAACTCGCCGGAGTCCGGGCTGGCGGTCTTCGCCATGTTCCTCCTCGGGTTCGCCGTTGGCCGATCCGGGGTCCTGCGCGACATTCCCGGCCACGTGACACCGATTGCCCGCGTGCGGGCCTGGGGGCTGGGTTTCGGGTTCGCGGCAATGGGGGCGGAGCGGGTCCTCGCCGCCACCACCGGGTACGCACTGTTCCGGACACAGCAAGCCGGCCCGGGGGCCCAGTTCGCCGGCGATCTTCTCTTCGCCTTCGGGACCGTTGCGCTCGCCCTCGGCTATGCGGCAACTCTCATCTTCGCCGCGCAAACTCCCCGTGGGAGAGCCGCCCTCGCGCCCCTGGCCGGGGTCGGCCGCCTGGCCCTCACCGTCTACCTGACCCAGACCCTGATGTTCAGCATCTTGTTCTACGGGTTCGGTTTCGGGCAGGCCTTTCGACTGGGGCCGGCCGCCGTCACCGCCTGGGCGGTGGTGATCTTCGCCGTGCAGGTCGTCGCCTGTCAGTGGTGGTCGAGACGATTCCGCTTCGGCCCCGCGGAGTGGTTGTGGCGCTCCCTGACCTACCTGAAGTGGCAGCCGCTGCGTCTCAGGACGTGATGCGGGAGGGTGCGTGCTCAACCCCTCTCACCGGCTCCGTGGGGCTGCCTTCGTAGGTGGCCGTGGGCAGGTACATCTCCTTCAGAACCAGGCTCAACGGCAGGAGCGTGGTCCGGGGTTCGATGACTGCACCGCCCATGACCGTGGTGCCGAAGTTGACGGTGCAGCCGTCCCGGATGTCGGTCAGCTTCACCTTCAGCATCATGTTCTCGAAGGTGTGAAACTGCAGGATGCCCGCCACAAAGCAGTCGCTACCGATGCACACCGCGTTCCAGTCGAAGGCCTGCATGGGTGAGGCGATGATCGTTCGTTTGCCGATCCGGCAGCCCATCCATCGCAGGATGGTATTGGAGAGCACCGTCCCGGCGGTAAACACCAATGGGATCCGGCACCAGGCAAAGAAGCAGTCCTGCACAAAAAAATAGGTGAAGTGCCGCAAGGACCAGAACCGCGTCGAGTGAGCAGAACCCCACCGGCTGCCGACGAGAAATTTTTTGATTACGGCACCGGACACGACCAGCATGGCCTCCGCGGCAATCAAAGCAAAAATCGCGCTCACCACCGGGGGGCCGCCCGACCGCAGCAGGATAGTGTACAGCACCGCATAGACGAGCACGTTGGCGATGTGCAGAAAGCCGCTGCTGAGTATGTCATTGAGGACGACGCGCGCCAGAAAGAGGGGGAAACTCGGCAGTGGATGGGCATCATTCTCCGCCTCGAAGTCCGCACTGGCAAATCTCACCGGCGGGTTTCCAACCACGGTGATCGGCTCGCCGAGCCGCGACTGCATCTGGCGCCGGAACCGTATATCGCTACCCGGTGTGGAGACACCCAGCAGAAAGTTGGTCGGGAAGCGCCCGGACTCCACGACGCAGTTATTGCCGCTGAAAAAATTTGCGGGCATGTCGAGCGGGCGAAGCGTCAAGTGCTCGGCGCCATAGTCGAGCATATTGGTGAAGCTGCCGTTGGACCAGAACACCTGGGAGTCGGCGCTGGCAGCCTCCGGGACGAGGTTGAGCATCAGGTCGCACTCCGAGCCACCCACGCGCGGGAAACGCATGCCGGCCAGAGCGCGCAGGTACTGCCCGGTGATGGTCCAGGTCCAGACACGCTGGATCTGGTTCATCTTCTTCAGTCGGTACAAGAGGAGAGCAGCCCTGAGTCCGCGTGAGGGATACAGCCCGGGTGAGGAGCCTGTGCAGCGAAGAAAGAGGCAGACCAGCACCGAAATCAGGATGACGGTGACCCAGGTGGTGATCAAGGCGTAGAGGCCCATGTGCCAGACGATCTCGTGCAGGGGCGTTGTCTTGAAGTAATCAATGGCGAACTCGGTTTCTTTGACGGGTATGAAGGTGGCGGCGAACCAGGTGACCGCGGCGGTGGGAACCACCAGCAGCCAGAAGTCGAGGAAGATCTGCAGCAGAATGTTGAGAGTCTCCATGAACCAGGACGGGAAGCGGTAGCGGCAGCTCTGCGCCGTACGCTTCAGTTCCGTGTAGCGGCAACTGAATCGCGCCGGGGCTCCCTCCCACATCTCCTCCGGGCCCACGTCTTCAAGGATCGGCGTAAAGGGAGTGATCCAGGTGCCGCGGCCCACCGTCACATGGTTGGCGACGGCAGCCCGCATACCGATCTTGCAGCCGCTCTCGAGGTGAACAGGGCCGATATACAACTCCTGCCCGACCCACCTCGACATCTGGATGTAGGCTCCGGTCTGGATGGCGACATTGTTTCCGATGGAGAGCAAGTCCAGCGGTCCGGAGAGTTCCACGTTGTGCGCGCAGTGCAGGCTGTCGCCCACGGTGGCCCCCAGACGCCGCAACACGTAGGCCATGAGCGGCGCACTGCGAAACATCGTGCCCAGGGGGCGGAGCACTGTAGCTTCCAGCCGCCCGATACACCAGACTCGCAGATGCATTCTGCTCCACTTGGGGTACGCCCCCGGCGTAACATTGTTCCGGTAAATGTTGCCACCCATGAAGAGCTTGATCACCAGGACCCACAGCAGGTTGGCGAAAGGCAGGACAAGGGCAGACACGTACATCAGGAAGCCGACGCCAATGAACTCCCAGAGGTGCGCGGTCATGAAGAACTCGCCGATTTCCGCGAAGGCAATGAGGCCCAGAATGCCTGCCAACAGGGGAGAGTGCAGCAGCAACAGGAACAGAATCTGCAGGATGGTGAATGAGCCCACGGAGAGCACCCTGGCCGCTGCCTCATCCCGCCCGGTGACGTTCCGGACCGATTTCGCAGTGGACGTGGGGGCCTCGGAGGCCTGCTGCTGGAACGCCCGCGGGCGGTTGGCCACCTTTCGCGGGGTGTCGCAGTCACTGAGCAGCGCCCGGACC
The DNA here is from genome assembly GCA_965531145.1 of uncultured bacterium. Lineage (GTDB taxonomy): Bacteria > Acidobacteriota > JAQAZP01 > JAQAZP01 > JAQAZP01 > JAQAZP01. Next base: position 14,605 of record CBESOE010000069.1, read on the forward strand.
GGCATCTCCCACCCCGCGGCCTGCAGACGCTGTGCCAGTCGCGCGATGACGATGGAGTGCCCACCATTGTCAGCGAATACATCGTCCCACCCCAACGGGGCATCGAACACCGCCCGGCAGATTGCCAGGACTTCCTCACCGTCCGGTTCCACGCCTGCATCGGTGTCGGGCTGATCGGCTACTACCGCCTCCGCTTCCGCCTCGGTGTCTGACCGCAGGTGAGACAGATCGGGCAGGCACCCCCGGTCGATCTTTCCCGACATCGGCTTCATGATGAAATTTTCCACCAGGAAGATCCTCGTCGGCACCGCCGGTTCAGGAAGCTGTCTGGCCAGGGTCGCCGTAACCCGGGCGGCCCACTCCGATGGTGCCGGAGCAGCAAGCGAGATATCGCCTTCGGCGACCGACGGCGCGGCGACAAAGGCGACCAGCTCCTGGTTCTGGTAGTCCAGCACCGCGGCCTCGATTTCCCCGAACTGCGTCTGGAGGATGTCCTCAACGGGCTGTACCTCGACGCGATGTCCGCGCACCTTGAGCTGCGCGTCGACACGGCCGAGAAAATGCACGCGCTGGGTCCGGATGTCGATCCGGCACAGATCCCCGGTGCGGAAGAGGCGGCCGAACCGCGGGTGCGTGACGAACTTCTGCTCGGTTTGCTCCGGCAGGTTGCGGTACCCCCGGGCAACGTGTATCCCGCCGATACAGAGCTCGCCCACCTCCCCATGGGGCAGTGGGCGGGATTGACCGACCTCGAGGATGACATAGGTGACGTTGGCGAAGGGCGAGCCGATGGTGACCGGCTCCCCCGGCCGCAAGCTCTGGCGGCTCGTGTCGGTGCTCGCCTCCGTGGGGCCATAGGTGTTGATGATCTGACGCCGGCCACGCGTCCAGGGTTCCACCAGCGTGGCGGGGAAGGCTTCGCCCGCCGGCACGATGTAACGGCACAGCGGGTAGGGGAGATCCAGCTCGGGGCTTGATGTGAGGGTGGTGAGCAACACCGGCGGGCAGAAGAGCACCGTGACCTCCGCTTCACGGAGAACGGGTAGGAGGTCCGGGCCGGAACGAATCTGCTCCCTGGTCAGCATGACCACGGCGCAACCAGACACCCAGGCGCTGTACATCTCGGAGATGCAGCCGTCATATCCCAGCGATGAGGTGAGCGAGGTGGCATCCACACCCGGAACGAGGTCGAAGTAATCGGCATAGCTCAGGGCCAGGTTCACGTAACCGGCGTGGGGACACTCCACACCCTTGGGCATCCCGGTCGTTCCGCTGGTGTAGAAGATGGTGGCCAGGCGCTGGGCGGGATCGTCGAGCCAGGGCGGCGGCTCGCTGCGGAGCATCTTCTCGGGTAGATCCAGGACGTCAACTGTGGGCATGCCGCGAAAGCTGTCCTGGCCACGGGTGAGAACGGCCACTGGCCGGGCATCCTCGAGCATGTGGGTGATCAGGGCATCGGGCAGGGCGGTGTCGAGAAACATCACGGTACCACCGGCCTTGAGTACGCCGAGGTGCGAGGCCACGATCTGCCAGTTGTCCTGGGCCATGGCCACGGCCACGACCTGGTCCGGGCCGGTGAGGAACGGGGAAAGAGCCGCGGCCACGTTTTTGGCCCGCGCGTCGAGTTCAGCAAAGGTCAGGGACTCACCGGTATGGGGAATCTGCAGGGCCGTGAGATCCGGGTATTTCTCCGCGGAACGGCTGAAGATCTCGGTCAGCCACCGGACTCCCTCCTGATGCGGAACGCTCACCAGATGTCGGTCGCTGAAAATATCCGTCAAGCTGTAGGGACAGCTGTCCGCCTCCGGCGCCGGCTCCGCCGCCCGGAGATACCGCCTCCACGCCACGAACGTCAGGAGAAAAAAGCCCACGAAGACGGCTGCCAGAGCAGGGCCTGCCATGTTTTGGCCTCGGCTGGTAGTGAGAGTGAGTTCATCGGGGTCCTGGCCCCAGATGCCGCACGTGTCCCGTTGCCGGGTATACCGACAGCCGGGTGTTCAATCGAAATAGCGCTGGAGCGTTCCGGCCCGACGGACGTCCAGGGTGATGCAATGGAAGCCACCACCCAACATCTTGGAGTGCCGCAATTTGAGGGGGATGACCTCAAGACCCTGTTTCTCCAGGAGCGTGATCAAAGCCGTCTGGTCCCGATCCACCACCACCAGATTCGGATTGATGCTGAACAGATTCATATCGATCCAGTTGCTGCCGATGCTGCGGGACAGATAGTCGGCATCGTAGCGGCCTGTGTTCTCCATCGGTGGGCTGTAGATGACGTCCCACTGCTTGAGGATTTCGGGCAGGCTGTCATCGTTGAGGCGGCCCGGATTGCAGAGCACCAAGCCGGGGCGCAAGGCCACCAGTGTCGAGTCGATATGGCTGCCATAGTAAACATCACTGAGGAAGTGAACCCGGTAAGCATCCCCCAGGATTGTCTGCAACCATCGCCCCCCCAATTCGTTACCAGTGCTGCTGACCAGGTAGATCAAATCCTGGCCCAGACGCAGGACGTTTGCCGCATCAAAGGCCGGTTCATCGTTGCGTGGCGTGGGCTTTTTGAGATCAACATCGAACAGCGAGTCCAGGAGCATCGGTTTGGGGGCGCTGTACCACTTTGCGCCCGACCGCAGATAGTCCACCAGCATCGTGCGGTAGCTGAACGTCTCCTGGGCACGGCTGCGCATGACATTAGGTGTTTCGATGATCTGGTCGCCGATGACCATCATGACGTCGCGGGGACAATAGTTGTAGTATCCCTCGGCTTCCCAGTTGATCGTGGAAAACCTGGCCTCGTGCGGCCATGTCTCCGGACGTCTGACGGTAACGCCCAGTCCTTCCAGCACGGCAACAAATGCGTTCAGGTCTTCTTCGGTCTCTTCAATGACCTGCTGCGGAAATGGACCCCGCGGTATGTCCTCGAGCGACCGGTCGGGAAACTCCGTCAGCCGGGTGCTCAGGTCTGGTGTTGGGTATCGCGCACGCAGCGGATTCCCCACGATCACTTCTTCCAGCTGGTCCCACTCATTGCAGCTCCAGACAACTGACATATGAATCACATCCCTTCACTGTATGGCCAGGAGTTCCGCCTGAACGGCCACTGTACCGGTTCCGCGGCGCTCGACACCCCCGGGAGAGGTGCGCTCGCCGGGCGCCTCGTGGAGGATCAGGGCAGGAAACCTTCCACGCGCAGGCCGATGCCTTCCTCTCGGGCCAGATTGCACACCAGCCGGCCGACGGCGAGGTCAAGAACGCCGAGACCGAAGGGGCTGAAGACCGACACGCCTGCCGCATCCTTCCTCGGCAGAGCATTGCCGAGCAGGACATCGGCCAGCGTGCAGCGGATGAAACCCCGGTTGCCGGACTGCTTCTCGGCCAGATGCACGGAGGTCTCCGCCCGACAGACGTGATCGACGTCGTCCACCACGTTGTCCGCCGCCAGAATCACCTCGGGCTTCAGGTCGCGCAGGGAAACGTGCAGAATCGTACTGCCCGGCTTGAACCGGACCTCGGGACCCACGTGGGGGGCCAGCGCCGTGGTGGCGAAGGAGACCAGGCGGCACTCAGCGGCGATTTCCTCAAGGCTGCCGGCGACCACTCGCTCGGCTCCAGGGCACAATGCCGCACTTCTCTCCAGGAAGGATGCCGCACGGGACGCCTCGGTGTCGAACGCCAGCAATCTCGCGGGAGTGCCGAACACCGCCAGGAGGAATCGCAGGATCTCCCGGTTGATCAGACCGCAGCCGACGAGACCGATGGATGTGGTCTCTTCCCCGGAAGCCAGGTGCCTGGCGGCCAGGGCCGCACTGGCGGCGGTGCGCATGGCGCTGATCCGCGATCCCTCCAGCATGACCTCGGGCCTGCCGGTATCGTAGGAGTTGAGGACCATGACGGCGGAGGCCCGTTCCATCCCCTGCTCCACGTTCTCGGGGAAGGAGGCGATCCACTTCATGCCGGCCACGGGTTCACGGCCCCCCAGGAAGGCGGGCAGAGCAATGATCCTGTCGCGCGGCTTGTCCGCAAAGCGGAGAAAAGTTGAGTGGGGCAGGCTGCTCTGTCCAAGGGAATGAGTTTCGTACGCCTGGCGCACGGCATCGATGACGTCATTCTCCTTGCCCTCCAGGAGCGAATTCACGTCCCTGGCGGTGAGTACCAGCAGGCTGTCTGACACGGTCTTCTCCTTTAGAGATGGATCTCGCTCACCGGACCCAGGTGCCGGGGACCGATTTCAATCCCGTTGTTTGCCAGCCACGGGTTGCTGAAGATAGAGGACGCGTAATGCTCTCCGCGATCCGCGCACATGCAGACGGCCCGTTCGGCCTTCCCGTGGGATTGCAGATAGCGGGCACAGGCGGCCAGGCACGCCCCGCTCGACCCACCGACCTTTATTCCAGTGGCGGCATCGAGGGCCCGGCAGAAGGCAAACGCCTCATTATCGCCAACGTAGATGAGCTCGTCGTAGAGTCCGGGGGCCACGAAATCGGATCGCATACTGGAGCCAATGCCGGTCAGCTTCCGGATGCCGGGAGGTCCGCCCAGGGCCACCGACCCTCTGGCGTCAACCGCAATGATCCGTGTGTCCGGGCTCGCTTCGCGGAAGTATCGCCCGATGCCCGCCAGCGTTCCGCCGGTGGAGACGGCGACGAAGACGGCATCAACCCTCTGCTCCATCTGCTGAAATATCTCGGGTGCAGTCCACGAATAGTGAGCTTCGGGGTTGGCCTCGTTCGCATACTGGTTGGTCCACAGCAATCCGGGATCTTCAGCAAGCATTTTCCTGATTCGTGCCAGCCTGGTCAGTAGATACCCGCCGGTTTCGTCAGGCACTTCAACCATCGACGTCTCGGCCCCCAGGTCGTGGAGCCGACGCATGTTCTCCGCAGTGACCTTGGGGTCCACCACCGCGGTGAACCGATAGCCGAGGTCGCGTGCGAGAATGGCCAGTCCGATGGCCAGGTTGCCGGAAGATGATTCGATCAGCCGTGTGCCCTTACTCAACCGGCCGGTCTTCCCCAGACTGCGCAGCAAGCTGAGCGCCGTGCGGTCCTTGATCGAACCGCCCGGGTTACTACCTTCGAGTTTGAGATAGGCGCTCCGGTTCTTCCCGCCGATCAGCAACCGTATCCGCCGAATGGGCGTGTTGCCGATCCGGGCGACGTAACTGAGGTCACAGCCGGACTTCTCCGCTTCGGCCGTCAGCCTGAATCCTGAGTGGCTGAGCGTGCTCGTTTCGCGTTCCAGAGACCTCATGGGTAATACCCGTCCATTTCTTCTACCACTAACACCGGCATAAGATTTGCTGGATATACAACAATACCGACGCTGCTCAAACTGCCTATCTTCACGATACTGACGGGGTGAGCGAGACTACGATCCCACGATACCCGCTGAGGTCGGCCACCTTCAGGCAGTGCAAACCGGCCGTCAATATCTTGACCGGACGTTTGATCATCAGGGCGAGTATGATCAGGCTCTGTATTCAATTTCGCAGCAAAATATCTGGATGATGAAATTCATCAGCAATATATCATTACTCCAACAATTCTGTAAATTCCCCAATAGTTGTATAACGAGCGAAATATTCAAGGTGCCTGCGGAAAGCAGTGCCCCTCAGCATCGTCTTTCCGGATCGGCGTGGAACGGTTAAAATCGTCACTGCAAAGAACGGCGAAGCCCGCTTCGGCTCCATTTTCAGAGTTCGACGCTGGAAATTCAGAATATGTGAACGCCAGGTAACAGTTTAAATTCCTCAAGGAGAAACAATGAGTCTGATCCGAACAGAAAAGCAGGACCGCGTGGCCGTGGTCACCCTCAACGACCCGGGCCGCCGCAATGCCATCTCCCTCGCCCTCGCCGAGGACATCGTCGGTGCCCTCGACGGGCTGGTTTCCGCCGGCGATACCGGGGCATTGGTAATCACCGGCGAGCCGCCGGCTTTCTCCGCCGGGGCGGTACTCGATGACCTGGAACAGGCCGACCGCGAGAAGCTTGAGCGGATCTACAGCGGGTTTCTGGCCGTGGCCAACTTCCCCTTCCCCACCATCGCCGCGGTCAATGGCCCGGCGGTTGGCGCCGGGTTGAACCTTGCCCTGGCCTGTGACATCAGGGTGGCCGGCCGCAAGGCCCGCTTCGAGTCCCGCTTCATCGACATCGCCCTCCACCCTGGGGGTGGCCACACCTGGATGATGCAGCAGTTGCTCGGGCCCCAGGGCGCGGCGGCGGTGGTACTCTGCGGCGAGCCGCTGGACGGTGAATCAGCGGTGGCCCGCGGCATGGCCTGGAAGTGCGTCGACGATGAGGCGCTGCTGGACGAGGCCCTCCGCCTCGCCAAACATGCCGCCTCAACGCCGCCGGAGCTGGCCCAACGGCTCAAGGCCACCATGCGCGGCATGGCCGCGGTCACCGACCACGGCGAAGCCGTGCGTCTGGAGTTGGAGCAACAGCTCTGGTCGCTGGGCCAGGACGAGTGCAAGGCACGGATCGCCGCGTTGAAACGCCGGATTTCCGGCAAGCGCTGAAGACTCCACCCGTACATAAAAAAAGCCGGGTCGGCTTCTCTGCCAACCCGGCTTAATGCTATCGCGAAATCGATACTAGAACCGGTAGGCCACACCGGCAGCTATCCCGAGACCATTAAGGCTGGCGTCAAAAGTTTCGAGGTTCAAGCCATTGTGCACATTACCCGAGATCTGACGGTAAACGGC
>CBESOE010000070.1:0-21283 GCA_965531145.1 uncultured bacterium
AAAGGTGTCGGCATCGGCCTGCCCCTGGTTGTTGGCCAGGGCCAGCTCGAAATTGTCAACCACCGGGAGCAGTTCCTCGATCAGGGACTGGCTGGCCCGGAGGATCACCTCACGTTTTTCACGCTCCATGCGCTTGCGGAAATTGATGAAGTCGGCCTGGGCCCGCAGCAGGTCTTCACGCAGCCGGTCCCGCTCCCCGGTCAGTTCTTCTACGGTGTCGGACCCTGCGGTCTCCCCGGCGGCGTCCTCCTGGTATTCCAGTTCCACCACGTCCGCCTCATCATCCCCGGCGCTTCGGGATTCTTCTCCCATGGTCTCTCTGTCTCCGTTGCTTTCGTCGTCGTCCACGGTTGATTCCACCGGGTTCCCGTCGGCGTCTACCTCACGGACGATCTCCAGCTCCACCAGGTCGTTCAGTTCGCTGACGGCCGACTCATCTCCGACATCCGCCGGCTTGTCATTGCTCACCACGAATTTCTCCTCCCGCCGTTCTCCGCTGCATTCAACCCCGTCCCTGGAGCGATACCGTCCGACCGATCAGTGTGCTGAACTGGTTGGCGATATTGCCCACCAGCCCGATCATCCTCGAATATTCCATCCTCTTGGGCCCCAGCACCCCCACCGAACCGATGACCCGGTCACCGAGGCTGAACGGCGAGGAGACCACGCTGCAGGCGCCAAAATCGGCCATCCGGCTTTCGCTGCCGATGACGATGGACACATCGTTCTGTTCCAGGCAGGAGTTGAGCAGGGTGACCAGCTTGCTTTTCTGTTCAATCGCTTCCAGCAGTACCCGGATCGATCGATTTTCGGCGAACTCGGGGGTACGGAGCATGTTGGCCGTGCCCTCGAGAAATATTTCAGAATCCTCGTCGAGGCCTGAAAAAAAGAGCCGTCCCAGGCTGAGGGCGCTCTCCACCAGCCGGTCGCAGAGCACCGACTCCTCGGTGAGCCGCTGGGACATGTGGTCCCGGACACTGGACAGCGACCAGCCGGCATATTCATCGGCCAGGAACCTGGAAAAACGCTCCAGTTCTTCCTGATCGTATTCCTCCTCCACGTCGATCATCCGGTTGGTGATCACCCCCGAGGGGGAAACCATCACCACCAGGACCTTGCGCGGGGCAAGAAGAATGAACTCCATCTGGTGGAACAACATGTGGTTCTTGTCCGGGCCGATGACGATGCCCACCAGGTTGGAAAACCGGGAGAGCAGCAGCGACGTGCCCTGCATCATGTCCCGGATCTCCCCGGCCATGCTCACCATGCCGCGGGAGATCAGCTGCTGCTCATCCGGGGCCAGTTCGCAGCCGTCGGCCAGGTGGTCAACAAAATGCCGGTAACCGCGATCGGTGGGCACGCGGCCGGCGGAGGTGTGGGGCTGGAAAAGGTAACCCCGTTCCTCGAGGTCGGACATCACGCTGCGCAGGGTGGCCGCACTGACATCGAAACAATCAAGTGCCACCAGGCTTGCCGATCCCACCGGCTCCCCGGTCCGGATATGCAGGCGCACCACCTCCCGCAAAATCTTTTCCGAACGTTCTGGGAGACTGCCGTTCACCTGGTTTCCTTCCCCTGCACTCCGTGGCACCGATCAACCGGCCCCCGGGCATGCATGCGGTTCATAGCATTGGCCACCACTGTTGTCAAGAAACGCACGTCGCCCCAGGGCCTGCGATTCCTGCCTGTCTATCCGTTTCGACACGGCCGGTGGGCGACTTGAGATCGGACCGCACAGGTTCAGCGGCCAAAATTCCACTGGTCAGTGCTGAACCGCTCGCGTTCCAAACGGGCAACGCAGCCGTCTTCCTCTTCGCTGAGCGGCTCGGCCAGGAGTTCCACCCCGAGTTGCCTGGCCATGCCCCCGGCCAGCTCCTGCACCAGGCCGCCAATGCCCTCCTCGCCCAGACCCGCCGCCTCGCCAAGGGAAGTGAACATCCTCTCCCCCTCCGGGTCAGCTCCGGTCTGCCCGGTGGCGCCCAGCAGCAGGTCCCAGTGGGGCACCACCGGCAGGGAACCGTGCTGCAGAAAGCGGTCCCCCATCCGCCGCTGGGAACTGCCCAGCAGCTTGCGCCCACGGAAGGTCAGTTCGTAGCGGGAGACGGAGGAAAAGCAGGGACTGCTGCTCCGGGGCCCTTCGGGGGCCCCCCCGCCCTCCTGCCGGCCGGGCAGTGCGGGCCGGGAGACCTCGGCGGCGATACCGGCCCGGTTGAGGCCGCGGCACAACCCCTCGGAGATGACCCGGTAGCTCTCGGTGATGGACGCGCCCCCGGGAAACCCGCTGGTGGCCGTGACCACGCTGTAGGTGATCTCCTGGTGGTGGAGAACCGCCCGCCCGCCGGTGGGGCGGCGAACAACATCGATGCCGTGCTCGGCGCAATAGCGGCGGTCGACGGTCCGCTTCACACGCTGCAGGTAACCGAAAGAGAGAGTGGGACGGCTCCAGCCGTAAAAGCGCAAAACTCCCCCGAAGGTCTCCAGCGGAGCACTTTCGAGGAAATACTGGTCCACCGCCATGTTCCACGCTCCGCCGGCCGGAGCGTGGATCAGCAGTCGCCAGGGTTTGGCAGGAGACAGCATCGCACCGAAGAACAGGGGGTTACTTCTGCTCTCCCAACGGCTTCAACTGCCCCTGGGGTGTCTTGGCGCCGGACTTGTCGGCGCCGGACTTGTAAGCGCCGGACTTGTCGGCGCTGGCCGGTTTCGGGGCGGCCGGCGGAGCGGCGGGGCGGCCGTCCGGCGTTTTCGACACACTGCTCATGTCGACGCTGCCCTTGAAATGGGCGCCCTCGGCGATGACGATTTTCGGCGCGTGGATGTTGCCCTCGAGGAAACCGGTGGCAACGATCTCCACCTTGTTCTCCGAGAAGACATTGCCGAAAACCTTGCCGCTGATGGTCACGGTGGCGGCGTGGATGTCGGCTTCCACGTGGCCTTTTTCGCCCACAACCAGGTTCTTCTTGAGGATGATCTTCCCTTCGACGCGCCCTTCCAGGGTCACGTCACCGTCGCCGAGAAGTTCGCCCTTGATCGTGATCTCTTGCCCGATAATGGTAATCACCCCTTTCCTCTCCATGGTCGAGTGGGACTCGGTTGCTGTTCCGGTTGACGCTCCGAATGGTTCGCTCTTCTCCGCCGGAGCGGGTGTGGCGGCCGGTGTGCTCGGTTTCCAGGGGGGGGCGGCTTTGGCTGGTTCGGCTTTGGGCCGTTCCTCCTCCCTCGGCGGCGGGCCGGCCTTCCTGTTCGATTTGTTCCCGAAGAGGGACATCAGTCTTTCCTCACTCGATGGACCATACCATGTCCCGGAATGCGGCTCGCCGGGACCATTGCAACAGGCGGATAAACCTCCCGTGTCCCAAGGGATCGGGGAGGTTGGAGCGGGCAACGGGGATCGAACCCGCGACCCCAAGCTTGGGAAGCTTGTACTCTACCAACTGAGCTACGCCCGCTCACGGTCACGTCATGCTGTTGCTGTCTGAAACGAAAGCTATCTCTATCGCATCCGACCGGGGTTGTCAACCCGATTTGGCGATAAAAAACCGCTTCCCGGGGCGGCGATCGGTGGCGGACGTCTCAGTCGCCCCGCAGCAGTTCCAGTTTGTAGAGAACCGCCTCCAGCAGGGTCCTGCTGGCCTTGGCCGCGGCCAGTTCGGCCTTGCCCGCCTTCTCCAGCACCACACAAAAGGCCACCCGCGGTTCGTGGGCCGGGGCAAAGCCCACCACGATGCCGTCCAGCCCGGCCCGGCGGTCGCCGCCGGTGCCGGTTTTCATCGCCAGATCGAGGCCGTCGATGGCGGCCCGGCGCCCGGTGCCCTCGGCGCTCTCCACCACCTCGAACATGGCATCGGTGAGGGCAGCAGCAACCGCAGGTTCGATTACGGTGCCCAGGGATTCCGTGGCCGTCTCCACCACCGTCCCCCCGAGGATATTCTCCCGCCGCAGCAGCAGCCGGGGCTTCATCATCTGGCCGTCATTGGCGATGACCGCGGCCATCAGGGCCAGGTGCAGCGGGGTGCTGCGGATGTAATCCAGGCCCACGGCGAGCCGGGCCAGGTCCCAGGTGGAGTCGGCATCCCCCTGGAACAGACCCATCTCCATGGGCAGCAGACCGCCCTCCAGCCGGCCGCCAAACCCGAAGCCCTCAAGTTCCTTCACCAGTCGGGCCTTGCCCAGCAGCATTCCCAGACGGGCAAAGACCAGGTTGCAGGAAACGGCCATGGCATGCTCCACATGGCGTATTTTCCCGTGGGCCCGCCAGTCATAGAACAGCTTGCCCTCGATGGTCATGTTCCCCGGACACTGGAAGGGGAAGAGGTCGAAACGCTCCAGCGGGCCTTCCCCCAGGGCTGCCGCCAGGGTGATCAGCTTGATCACCGAAGCCGGCTCGTAGTAACGGCCCAGGGCGGGATTGGGGCCGTCATCGGCGCCGTTGGACGCCACGGCCAGCAGGTCTCCGGTGAGCGGATCGATCACCACCACGGCGCCCCGCTTGCCGTCCAGCGCCTGGTGCGCGGCCCGCTGCAGATCCCCGTCGATGGTCAGCACGGTGACGTTGTTCCGTTCCAGGCTGCCCAGGACCCCTTCAAGTCCCCACCGCTCTTCGGTCCCCCGGCCAAGCAGGGTGTCCATCCCCTCCTCCAGGCCGTCGAACAGGCCGCTCTCCAGATCAAGCTCGGCCAGCGCGATCCCGTTGCGGTCGAGGAGCGCGGCAAACCGTCCCCGGCGGGCTTTCTTCTCGGTCAGTTCGATCAGCCGGTCCGCCTGTTCCCCGAAGGGCGAGATGCCCGGCCGGTGGAGCGGGGCCAGCGTCCGTTTGGCCTCCTCCAGACGGTTGAGGCCGCAGTAGGCACAGCCGAGATAAAAACTGAGTTCGTCCCCCTCGATTCCCCGCTCCCCGAGATAGCGGCAGAGGATCTCCATCGCCCGGTAATCCCCCCGCTGCAGGTAGGTGCGGGCGAACGCCGGCCACTTTCCCGGCAGCCCCGACAGCCGGAGCAGGCAGCGGCCGGCCTCGTCGAAAGCCGATGCCGCCGCCCCGTAGTCGCCGGTTTCCAGGGCGAGAAGAGCGGTCCCCTCCTCGGCCCCGCCGCGGAGGAGCTTCAGGGTGCGGGCCCGCTGGAAGCCGGATGCGGCCCGGGCCTGCTCACCTTCCAGCAGGAAGCGGATCCCACCCCGGACTGTGTGCATTGAAAACAGCAGCCAGGCCGTGAGGCCGATGGCCATCACGACCACGGCGCCCAGCAGGCGGCCGCGCACTTTTGAACTTCCACCCCGTCGTCCGCGTCTGCCGTAACTTCTCATCTGACGTCCTTTCCCCTCATCCTCTCTATTTCGTGGGAGGCCCCTCCGGGCGGTGCAGGCGGAGATGGTCCCCGCGCCCCACCCCGGTGATTCCGGCGGCGCTTCCCCTGTTCACTGCGATTTCCAGATATCCCGAACTGCCCACCAGCAGCACCGGTTCCCCGGGCTCGGCTTCGGCATAGGTTTCCACCAGCCGGGTGGTCCGCCCGCCGTCCCATTCCAGCACCGGCGGACCGTCCCCTGGAGCCACCTGCTGGAGCAGCGCACCGGGGATGCTGGTGATCAGGTTGCCGAACACGTCCACGTGCATCACCACCCCGCGGACCGCGCCCCCTTCCTCCCGGGCCGGCCGCGTCAGCCACTCGCCCCGCACCGGTCGCTCGAGCACGGGCCCCATCCGCTCCCCGGAGCTCCCGCGGGAGAGCCAGGCCGCAGCCGGGGCGAAGATGTCGCGGCCGTGAAAGGTCCGGCTCACCGGCCGGAGCCGCACACTCTCATCGGTCAGTTCACGGACGCTCACCCGGTCGGCGGCATCCAGCACCGCGGTGAACAGACCGTTGTCCGGGCCCACGAACCACTGCCCGTCAGCCCGGGCCACCAGGGGCCGGCGAGCCGTCCCCACTCCCGGATCCACCACCGCCAGGTGCACGGTTCCCCGGGGGAACCAGCGCCAGGCCGCGGCCAGGATGAACCCGGCGGCGGCAACGTCCCCCGCGTCCACCTCGTGGGTCAGGTCCACCAGCCGCGCCCCGGGATCGATACCGAGGATAACGCCCTTCATCACCCCCACATAGCAGTCCCGCGACCCGAAATCTGTAAGCATGGTGATCACGGCCATGACAGTCCTCCGGCGGCTGCGGCCGGACAGTAATGGTGCTTCGGCTGAGAACCTGTCTCCCGGTGGGGGGTAGTATATACTAAGCTTTTACTCACAGTGGAACGTTCGGTAAAGGAAGATTCATGGAACGGGTCTATCTCGATCACAATGCCACCACCCCGCTGCACCCCGGCGTGCTGGAACTGATGAGCCGGCTGTTTGGCGAGGAATACGGCAACCCCTCCAGCCAGCACCGCCAGGGTCAGCGGGCCAAGGCCCTGCTGGAAAAAGCCCGCGGCCAGGCGGCGCAGCTCATCGGTGCCGCTCCCCGGGACATGCTCTTCTCCGGTTCGGGAACCGAGGCCGATATCATCGCCATTCGCGGGGCCCTCGGTTCGGCGGCGGGGGGAAACGGGCCGGCCCGCCTGATCACCTCCCCCATCGAACACGATGCGGTTGAGCAGACCTGCCGGGCCCTGGAAAAGGAGGGCGTAGGGGTGCGGCGCCTGCGGGTGGACGGGAACGGCCAGGTGGACCCGGACGAACTGCGCCGGGCCATCGGCCCTGAGACCCGGCTGGTCTCGGTGATTCATGCCAGCAGCGAAACCGGCGCCATTCAGCCGGTGGCCGAACTGGCCCGGGTCTGCCGCGAGGCCGGTGTGCTGTTTCACTCCGATGCGGTGCAGGCCGGCGGCAAGCTGCCGCTGTCCACGAAGGAGACGGGCGCCGACCTGCTGTCCTTCTCGGCGCACAAGTTCCACGGGCCCAAGGGCTGCGGGTTCCTCTACATCCGGAGCGGCGTTCGCCTGGCGCCATTGATGGTGGGCGGGGGCCAGGAGCGCGGGCTCCGCGCCGGCACGGAAAACGTGCCCCTGCTCTGCGGGGCGGGGGATGCCGCCCGGCTGGCTGCCGAATCCCAGGCCGAGGTTGCCGCGCGACTGGAAACCATGCGGGAGCGGATGGAGTCGCAGATCCTTGAAACCATCGAGGGCACAACGGTGCACGGCCGCGGCGGCCCCCGGCTGCCCAACACCACTTCCCTGGCGGTGGCCGGCCTCGAGGGAGACACCCTGGCCATCAACCTCGACCTGAAGGGCTTTGCGGTCTCCACCGGCTCGGCCTGCTCCTCCACCTCGCCGGAACCCTCGCGGGTCCTGGGGGCCATGGGGGTAGCGGAAGACCTGAATCGCGCCACCATCCGCATATCCACCGGCCGGGGGACCACCGCCGAAGAACTGGACCGCTTTGTGGAGGGCCTGGCCGAAGTGGTCCAAAGGCTGCGGCGGCTCTCCGGCGGCCGGCGGTGAGGAGAGGGCTGATGGACAGCTGCCACAAGGACAGGATCGCCGTGGCCATGAGCGGTGGCGTGGATTCCACCACCGCGGCCCTGCTGCTGGCCGAGGCCGGACACCAGTTGCTGGGCATCACCATGCGGCTCACGCCGCCCGGTTCCCCGGGGACCGACCCGGCAGCCGATGCCGCCGAGGCAGCGGCACTGATCGGGATACCCCACCAGGTGGTGGACCTGCACCGGCAGTTCGAGGAGCTGATCGTCCGACCCTTTGCCGACGCCTACTGCGGCGGGCTGACCCCCAACCCCTGCGCCCGCTGCAACGTCTCGGTGAAGTTCGGCCTGCTGGCCCGGCAGGCGGCGGAACTGGGGTGTTCCGCGCTGGCCACCGGCCACTACGTGCGGCGGGAGCCGGGCCCCTCGGGCTGGCGGCTACTCACCGGGACGGACGCGACCAAGGACCAGTCCTACTTTCTCTTTGGACTGGGCCAGGAGCAGCTGGAGTTCGCTCGCTTTCCCCTGGGGGGGATGACCAAGGCCGATGTCCGGTCACTGGCCCAGAGCCGCGGTCTGCCCGCCGGCGTCAAGGCGGAAAGCCAGGACATCTGCTTTCTCTCCGCCTGGGGGGACAGCGGCGTGCCCGCCCTGGCCGAACGCCTGGCCTCCGCACCGGGGCCCGGGGAGATCGTCCACCGCGACGGTACCCCGCTGGGCACGCACCAGGGCATCCACCACTTCACCGTGGGCCAGCGCCGCGGGCTGGACCTCCCCTCCACCCGGCCGTGGTATGTGCTGCGGCTGGAACCGGAGACCAACCGGGTGGTGGTGGGACGTGAAGAGGATCTTCACAGCCGGCGGCTGACCCTCTCCGGAGTGAACTGGATACCCGAGCCCCCTCCGCAGCTTCCCCTTGAAGCCGATGCACGCATCCGCTACCGCCATCCCGGCGCGCCGGCCACCATCGAAACCGGCGGAGGCGGAGCCTCCCTCCATGTGCGATTCCACCAGAACCAGCGGGCCATAACCCCCGGACAGGCAGCGGTGATCTACCGGGGTGAGGAGGTTTTGGGAGGCGGATGGATCGAAGCACCGCCGAGTGAAGATTGATAGAATTATCTCTAATGTTAAGTATATGTTAAGACGATACCAATGGCAGGGGATTTCTTGACGGCCCATGAGTGTTATGCTAATTTAAGCAGGTTTAACAACCTTCAACAGCAGTGAGAACAGCGCCGCTCCCGAGGAACGGTGTTGCGGTTCAGTGGATTCCTTATGCCCGACTCTTCGCCCACCCAGCTTGCCGGAAACCTGAGCACCATGAACCTGGCCGATCTGCTGCAGTGGATCTGCCTGGGTCACAAGACCGGCACCCTGCACCTGCAGAACGGCAGCGTCCGCAAGCAGGTCTACATCCACGAGGGGAAGCTGGTCTCGGCCGGGTCCAACATCTCCCGCGAACGGCTGGGCCAGTTCCTGCTGCACCACGGCCGGATCACCGAAGACGACCTGCGGGCCGCCCTCTCCGACCAGGCTTCCGGCGGCGAGACCCTGGGGACAATCCTCTGCCGGATGGGTATCCTCGACAAGGAATCGCTGGTCAGCATTCTCCAGCTCAAGGCCGAGGAAACGATCTATGACCTCTTCCTCTGGAACGAGGGAAATTTTCACTTCGTGGCCGACGACCTTCCGGAGTGGGCCCTGAACCAGTTCAGGCTCGACGTCACCGGACTGACCCTGGAGGGGCTGCGGCGCAAGGACGAAATGGAGATGATCCGGGACACCCTGTCCACCAACCGCATGGTGCTGGCGGTGAACGAACAGCGCGCAGCGGAAGCCGGGGCCCTGGAGGGCTTCGACCGCCTCCTGGTGGACCTGGTGCGCAAGGGGCTGACCATTGCCGGCATCAGCGAGAACTCCCGGGCGCCGGAATTCGTCCTGCTCAAGAGGCTCCACGAGTTCGTGGAGACGGGCCTGCTGCGGGTGGACCGCGATCTTGCCGTGGAACAGCAGCCGGAGAGACAGCTGACCTTTGTGGAGAACCTCAACCGCTGCCGGGCGAACATCGACGCCGAAGACCTGCCGGCCACCCTCGACTGCATGAAGGTCCTGCGGGCGCAGGCAGCCGGTGAAGCGGGGGGGGATGAGGCGCTGACCAGGGTTGAAAAATCGGCGGCGGAACTGATCTACAGCACCATCATCAGCCCGACCCACGTTCCCGTGCTCAAACGCGGGCTGGAAGAACTGGTGAACCTGCGGCTCAGCACCGAACAGGGGTTCATCGTTTCACAGATCGACGGAGTGACCAACATCCGCGCCCTGACCCAGATCAGCCCGGTGAGCGAATACGAGACCCTGCTCATCTTCCGCCACCTGCTGGGGGAAGAGGTGATCGACCTCACCGGCACCGGCGAGATCGTACCCCGCAAGGGCTGAGCCCCCCCTGTCATTGCCAGCCCCTGACCCGTTGGAGACACGGGAAGCCAGCGAAAGGCACAGCCCAAGAGGTGACTGTCACTGGGTTATTTAGCACGGATATCTGCATGAGAACTGGCAGAAAACAGGTGACTGTCACCTCTTGCGACTCCTGAAGAGAGATAGCCGCGTCGCAGGCTACGCCTGCTCCTCGCGATGACAGGCATGTTGTACCGTGGTGCCGTCAGGCGGGGGCGTGGTCAGGCTCGGGAGCGGATGACCGCGGCCAGCTCCGTCCGCGCCGCTTCCTGCTGCTCCCCCGAGGCGAGATCCTTGATTCGCACCACGCCGCGCTCCAGTTCCTCCGGCCCCAGCACGGCCACCAGCGGAATTCCCTTGCGGTCGGCGTAACCGAATTGCTTGCCCAGTTTCTCCGTGCCGGGAAAGACTTCAACGGTCACGCCGCTGCTGCGCAGCTCGGCCGCCAGCGTCAGCGAATCGGCGGCCAGCTGATCGTCGAACACGGTGATCAGGACGGCGGCCGCGGGCGGGGCCTCGGTGTCCTGCTCCAGCTGGTCCAGGGCGGTGGTGATCCGGTCGAGGCCGAGGGTGGTCCCGGTGGCCGGCAGGTCCCGGCCGGTGAGCTCGCCGATCATGCCGTCGTAACGCCCGCCGCCGGAGAGGCTGCCGATATGTGGCAGGTCGTCCAGCACCGTTTCGAAGATCGGGCCGGTATAATAGTCCAGCCCGCGGGCCAGGTGCGGGTCGAAGGAAACAGCCTGTTCGGACACCCCCAGGGGTTCCAGCAGCTGGTAGAGCCGCTGGATGGTTTCCAGGCCGGTGATGGTTTCCGGTCGGGAGCCCACCGCGTTTTTCAACGCGGCGGACCGTTCCTGCCGGTCGCCCGGGAGATCCAGCAGGCGGAGGATTTCCCGTGAGGCGGCGGCATCGATCCCCTTGGCGTCCAGCTCGGCCAGCACACCTTCGGCGCCGATCTTCTCCAGCTTGTCGATGCTCCGGCAGACTTCGTCCTCCATCCCCTCGGCCACCCCCGACCCGAGGATGATGCCGCTGAGCAACTGGCGGTCGTTGAGCCGGATACGCACCGAGTCGAAGCCCAGCTGGCGGAAGGCCTCGTAGAGGATGGCGATCAGTTCGGCGTCGGCGATGATCGACCGGCTGCCCACGCAGTCGGCGTCGCACTGGATGAACTCCCGGTAGCGCCCCTGGCGGCTGGAGTGCCGGTCGGCCCGCCAGACCGGCTGCATCTGGTAGCGCTTGAACGGCAGGCCCAGCTCGGGATACATGGCCACCACCCGGGCCAGGGGGACGGTGAGATCGTAACGCAGCGCCAGCTCGCGGCCGCCCTTGTAGTCCAGACGGTAGATCAGCTTCTCGGCGTCAGCGCCGTATTTGCCGGTGAGCAGGTCGTAGCGCTCGATGGCCGGGGTCTCCAGGGGCTCGTAGCCGTAACGCAGAAAGATCGAGCGGAAGATGCCGGCCACCCGCTCCCGTTGCCGCATATCCTTCGGCAGAAAGTCCCTGGTCCCCTTGAACAGTCGCGGTACGATTTTGCCCATGGAAATGTCTCCAGTCCCCCATCGCCGCGCTCAGCGGCGTTCAGTGGTCAGTCGGGTGTACAAGTCCTGATACAGCGGAAAGACGGTCCGTTCCCAATCGTACCGCCGGCGGAGCTTCTCCTGGCCGGCCCGGCCCAGGCGCTCTCGCATGCCGGTATCACGCAACAGCCGGTCGAGGTATTCGGCCAGCACGCGGTACTGTCCGCAGGGCACCAGCAACCCGTCCTCGCCGTCGTCGATCACCGCCGGAATACCCCCGGCCATGGCCCCGATCACCGGTTTTCCATAATACCATGACTCGAGAAAAACGTAGCCGAAGGAGTCGGCCCGGGAGGGCAGGACAAAAACATCCTGGGCGGCCAGGGCGTCCTTCTTCACCTGCTCGTCCGGGCTCTCCAGGTCGATGATCCGTTCGCGGAAAACCGGATCAATGCCGCGCAGGTAGCTGCCGAAACCCTCCTCGGTGGAACCGGCCAGCACCAGCCGGGCCGCGGATCCGCGGCGCCAGAGCAGTTTCATCGCCTCCACCGTGTCGCGGGATCCCTTGAGCACCGACTTGTGGGCCAGGTGGAGCACCAGCGGACCGTCAACGCCGTAGCGCTGCCGGAATCGCTCGCCATCCCCCCCGCCCATTGAGTCAAGGTCCAGGCCGTTGGGAACCACGGTGATGCGCTCGGCGGCCACACCGTGGCCGGCCAGCAGTTCCGCCTCGCCGTCGGTCTTGGCGATCACCGCGTCGGCAGCGCCCAGCATGGCCAGTTGCTCCGGCTCGGTGTAGTGCCCCAGCAGCCCCCCCGGCTCGCAGCGCTCCCCGCTGTGGACGTGCGGCGAGATGACCAGCGGGATAGCGGCCCGGCGGGCGATGCGGCAACCGGCCCGGATGATGGCGTTCACCGGCAGCGAGCTGGCATGGACGATGTCGAAGGAACGGTGGGTCCGCCCGCTGGCCCTGATCAGCGACGGCAGCCAGGGCGAGTGGGCCAGCCATCCCCGGGCCGCAGCCAGGGGCAGCCGCGACGCGGCGCTGTCCGGAGTGCGGTGAAACGGCAGGTAGCGTACCGGAAAGCGGACCACCCGCACACCGTCCACGGTCTCCTCGCCGGGTGGCAGGTGAGCCGCGTCGCTGTCCCAGAAATAGCGGAAGTCCAGGGCGTTGGTGGTGTAGACGGTGACCTGGTGCCCGGCGGCGGCCCAGGAATTCGAGAGCAGTTGGAAACTCTTCTCGGCGCCGCCGTGGGAGGGCCAGTAACGGTGTACCAGGTGCAGTATGTTCATTGCAGCTCGATGGGAAGCTCGCAGGGGCTGGAGCCGCGGTTCTCGAACCAGTCGATGAGCTCGTCCACCAGATCGATCTTCAGCCTGAACTGGCCGTGGCAGTGCAGCGGCGGAACCGAGACGAACACCCGGTCGGTCTGGCCGGGGAAGATGTTGCGGGCCAGATAGAACCTGGGGAAGGCCTCGCGGACGATTTTCCCCTCGGCATCGAAGAGGGTCAGCCCCAGAGCCACGTGCCCGCCGCCAGGGAGCGGATTGGCCAGCCAGACGGTGTCACCGAGGTTCTCCAGCTCCACCTCGATGGGGATCTCGGCGTGGGCATACATCCGCTCGGGGTGGGAAGTCACCCGGATCCGCGCCAGCAGCTTGCCGGGGGTCAGGCTGGTGGGCAGCCGCCCGCCCTCGAGGTAGATCCCGGGCAGCGGCTCCTCCGGCAGCGGCAGGCGGAGGAAAGGGGAGAGACAGTCCAGCAGGCTGATCTCGTGGACCATGATGCCCAGGTCCATGATGCAGCGGGTCAGCTCGGCCTCGAAGATGGCATCCACCTCGAAGCGGACCAGGCAGTGGTCCTCCCCGTTGCGCTCCACCGGAAAGTGGTGTGTCTGCCAGCTGTCCAGCACCGCCACCGAGCCCAGGCATTCATCGTTCCCATAAACCGTGAGCTGCGGCACATTGACCAGCGCGTAGGGGCAGTTGACGTGAACCTGCAGGGTCAGCCCCTCCCCTTCCGGTATGCCCAGACGGCAGACCGCCGATTGGCCGATCCAGCGGAACCGCCCGCCGTCCTCGCCATCCAGGTTGTACCACCCCATGCCCAGGTGCCCGTCGCTGACCCCCATGATCACCCGGTGGGGGTAGCGGCCGCCCTCGGGGGGGACAAAGGGATCGTAGTCGAGTTCCTGGCCGAAGTTCACCGGCACATCCACCCGCTGCTCCAGCAGGCCCCAGAAAGAAGCTGGAATTGCCTTGCGGTTTCGCAGCCGGGAAATCATGATGGTGGGCAGCCGGTACAACGTGGCGAGGAAGGCATGGATCCTCATCCGGCAGTAGGTGTAGTGCCCGGAGCGCAGGTTCTCGCTGAACAGCTCCCACTCCCGGCCGATGATCCGGGTGAAGACCCAGGGGATCTTGCGCAGAGGGAAGAACTTGAGCACGAAGAGAAAGTAGTTCCGCTTGGAGAGCAGGACCTTGGTCAACGGCTGAAGCTCGAAAAATGCCGAGTACTTGTGGTAGACGATGGAGCCGGGGGCCACCTTCACCGTGTAGCCGCACATCCGCACCCGCAGAGCCAGGTCCACGTCTTCGTAGTAGGCGAAATACATCGGGTCGAACAGCCCCGCCGCCTCCAGGGCCTCGCGCCGGATCAGCAGGGCGGCGCCACAGACGCTGACCACCTCCCGCACCTCCTGCCAGCGGGGCCCGTCGATCCGCCCCACAAAGGCATCCCAGGCAAACCCCAGCAGGTTCATGCCGTGTCCGAAGCTGCTGATCAGACCCCGTTGGGAGAACATCATGATCTTCGAACCGCAGATGCCCACGTTCGGGTCGGCCGCCATCACCTCCATCAGACGGTCCAGCCAGTCCGGCTTCACCTCGGTATCGGCGTTGAGCAGCATGACGTAATCCGCGCCCGATTTCAGGGCATGGTGGAACCCCACGTTGTTGCCCCGGGCAAAACCGATGTTGCCGTCATTGACCACCACCTCCACATCGGGATAGCGATCGCGGACAAACTCCACACTGCCGTCGGTGGAGGCGTTGTCCACCAGCAGGATGTGATGATTGGGATAGGTGGTGAGGAGCAGCGAATCGAGACAACAACCGAGGTGGTCCTTACCGTTCCAGTTGAGGATGATGGTGACCACGCGGGGTTTCATGGCGATGTGATCTCTGTTTTCCGGCCGGTTTCGGGTTCCGCCGGCCCGGAGGATGAGTGCTGAATCAGGAAAAGCATCATACGTGACAGTGATTTGCACTGTCAACGAAACACCCCTGCCCGGCCCTGTGCCCCGCGGAAGAGACCTCAAGACAGCCCCTCCGGCAGCCGTTAAAGAATATGGCGGTACCGTAATGCGTAAGAGGAGTGTGGCTGCACAATGACGCGGAGGATCCCACGATGGCGACTTTAAGGGATGTGGTTTTTCTGGAAGTTCTGGAGTGGTTCGACCAAAGCGGTACCGAGGTCGCCCACCGGTTGCCGGAGCACGGCTCGGGTGAGTTCAAGTTCGGCGCCCAGTGCATCGTTCGCGACAGCCAGGCCGCGGTCTTCTATTCCGGCGGCGTGGCCTGTGACGCCCTCGGTCCCGGGCGGCACACCCTGACCACCAAAAACGTACCGCTGCTGACCAAACTGCTGTCCCTGCCCTGGGGCGGCACCAGCCCCTTCCGGGCCGAGGTCTACTTCGTCAACCTGCGGGTAATCAACAACCTCAAGTGGGGCACCCGCGACCCGGTGGCTTTCCGCGACAGCGAGCTGGGCCTGGTCCGCCTGCGGGCCCACGGCATCTGCAACATCCAGGTCACCCAGCCGGTGCTCTTTGTCAACAGCCTGGTGGGCACCGAGCCGACCTACGACATCTCCCGGCTGGAGGACTATCTCAGCGAGATCGTGGTCTCCCGTCTGAACGACCACCTGGGTGAACACCTGGGCTCCCTGATCGACCTGCCCAGCCGCTACGCCGAGCTCTCCGACGGGCTGACCCAGCGGCTGGCCGCCGACCTGTCCCAGTACGGCCTCGGCCTGCGCGATCTCTACCTCAATGCCATCACTCCGCCGGCGGACGTCCAGCAGGCCATCGACGACCGCAGCCGCCTGGGTGTCCTGGGCGACGACCTGCCGGGCCTGATGAAGATGAAAACGGCCATGGCTCTGGAAAAAGCCGCGGCCAGCGGCGGTGCGGCTGAGGGCGGGATCGGCATGGGCCTGGGGCTGATGGTCCCCGGCCTGCTGTCCGGCATGCATGGCGGCGCGCCGGGAAGTGCAGCGGCAGCCCGGCCCGAGGATGACGGGCCCTGCCCGGAGTGCGGTTTGCCCGTCGGGCCGGGAGCGCGATTCTGCCCCCACTGCGGACACCAGGTGCTGGTTCTGCGCAAGTGTGCAAAATGCGCCAAGAACCTCAGCCCCAAGGCCAGGTTCTGCCCTGCTTGCGGGACACCAGCCAGCAGCCCGGCCGCGGCACGGGCCTGCCCGTCGTGCCGTACCGAGAACCGGCCGGAATCGGTCTTCTGCAACCAGTGCGGGGAAAAGCTCTGAGCCATCGGAGCCCCGCCCCTGAACCGACCGGTGCGCCGTGGAAAAGAGCAAACCCTGGCAGGCCCGAAGCGAATGCCCCCAGTGCGGGGCCGCAGTGGAACTTGATGTGGGCAGCCCCCTGCTGGTCTGCCCCTTCTGCCGCACGTCCCTCTACCTCTGCCCCCGGGGGCCGCTGACCTACTACATGGAAGCCCACCGTCGCCCCAGGGACGGCCGGGAGACCCTGGTCCACCTGCCCTTCTGGCGCTTCCGCGGGATTCGCTACCTGGTGCGGGGCGAAACGATCAGCGGAACCCTTTTGGACGCCACCACCCCCGCCGTGGAAGGCCTCCCCTCATCGGCGACGCTGGGCATCCGCCCCCAGGTGGCCCCGCTGACCCTGCTGTCCCACGGCCGCAAAGCGCTGCCGGCCGCCATCCCCGACCATCAGGCCCTGCAGACGGCCCAGACCCGGGTGAAAATGGCTGAAGCCGAGCGTCCTGACCTGGAACGGTTCATCGGGGAGACAGAGTGTTTGATCCATGCCCCGTTTCTGCTGACCCGCGATCCGTCCGGAGAAGGCGGTGAGCTGCACGGGGCATGGCTCGGCTCCGCGTTCCGCCACCAGCTCACCACGGACGAATTCCAGGTGCTGGAGCGGGAGAGCCGCCAGCCGCGGACCGCCGTGTCCATGCGCTTCCTCACCCTGGTCTGCCCCGAGTGCGGCGGCGGCCTGCCGGCGGTGTCCAGCGCCGTGGCCCTGGTCTGCAACAACTGCCTGCGGGGCTGGAGGATACATGGCCAGGATTACCAGCCCCTGGCCTACCGGGTGCTGCGTACCGCCGCCCCGGGACCAGGGGGACGGTTCCTTCCCTTCTGGCAGCTCGACCTGCAACTGAACGGGATTCCGCTGAGCAACCGGGCCGAGATGCGCCGGGCCCTGATCCCCTACCAGCCAGTTCCCGATTCCTGGGAGGAGGACCCGCTGCGGCTCTTTGTCCCCGCGTTCAAGCTCAACCCCCAGGTGCTGATCCGCCTGGCCGGGAACATTACCCTGGCGCCCTATGACCGCCCCGAGGAAACGCGGGAGTTCCACTTCGGTGAACAGGCCGAATCATTGCGACTGCCCCTCACCGAAGCGGCCCAGGCAGTGAAGATCATCCTCTGCAGCATGTTCAGCCGTAACCGGCGTCTGGCCCCCCTGGTGCCCGGCTCGGCCATCCGCATCCGCAAAGCGGAACTGGTCTTCCTGCCCTTCCGTCTCCAGGGCCGGGATTTCATCGAACCCTGCTCGAACCAGTCGGTCCCGGCCACCGCCCTGCGCCTGGGCTACGCCCTCTGAGAGGCCTCCCTTGACGCGCCTGAAGCCGGCCTCCTAAAATATTCACCAGTTAAAATTCATGTCAGTGGCTGTGTTAGAATCATTATGATGACTTTGTTGACCAACCGGCATCCGGGCTGACCCGCTGCCGCAACGAGGGGTAGAGCGGCTCATACCCCAGGGGAGACTGCAATGAACCCGACCTGTCGCCTGATCGGCGTCACCACACTGACGCTGGCGATCCTCCTGCTTCTTTCCGGCCCGCCCGCCATGGCGCTCCTCGGGGACGTCGATGAATCCGGCCGGATCGACGGGATGGATCTGATCCTCTTTGCCCACACCTTTGGTGCGCTGCAGGGCGAGGAGCGTTACGAACTCACTGCCGACTTTAACCAGACAGGTGACATCGACGGGCTGGACCTGATCATCCTGGCCAACAACTTCGGCTCCACTGCGGCCGAGGAGGCCAACCTCGAATTCGCGCCCAACGAGGTGCTGGTGAAATTCGCCGGTACCGGCAGCGATCGGATGCATGAGATCCTGGCCCTGGAAAACGCCGCGGTGAAGAAACACTACCCCCGCTGCGGCGTGCATCTGGTGACCTTCAACAACGGACTCTCCGAAGAGGTCACCGCCGCCCGGCTGATGGTGCACCAGGAGGTGGAATACGCCGAACGCAACCTGCTCTGCCGGCCCTCCTGGCGGCCCAATGACCCGCTGTTCAGCAACCAGTGGAACTTCGCCCAGATCGAGATGGAAGGGGCCTGGGACCTGAACCGCGGCGGCAGTCCGTCGGTTATCGTGGCGGTGATCGACTCTGGTGTGGCCTACGAGAACTTCGGCCAGTTCGGCCGTGCCCCAGACCTGGCCGGCGTGAACTTCGTCCACTCCTGGGACTTCGTGGACAACGACAGCCACGCCAACGACCAGGACGGCCACGGGACCCACGTCACCGGCACCATCGCCCAGGCCACCAACAACGGCTACGGCTCCACCGGGGTGGCCTTCAACAGCTCCATCATGCCCTTGCGGGTGGTGGGAGCCGAGGGAACCGCCACCCACGGCGACATCGCCGAGGCGCTGCGCTGGGCCGCTGACCACGGTGCGAAGATCGCCAACATGAGCCTCGGCGGCGTGGGCGGCACCAGCACCGTGCGCGGCGCCCTGCTCACCACCTTCAACCAGGGGATGCTCAGCTTCGCCGCCTGCGGCAACGACGCCGACGACCCGGACTGGGACACCGGCATCGACTTCCCGGCCAACGACACCTTCTGCGTGGCGGTGGGGGCAACGCGCCTCGACCGCACCCGTTCCTACTACTCCCAGTACGGCCCGGCAGCGGAACTCTCGGCGCCCGGCGGCGACACCCGGGTGGATCAGGACAGTGACGGCCACGCCGATGGCGTGGTCCAGGAATCCTACAGCGGCAGTTTCTCCACCTTCCGCTTCTACTGGTGGCAGGGAACGTCCATGGCCTGCCCCCACGCGGTGGGGGTGGCCGCGCTGATCGCCTCCATGGGGGTCAACCAGCCTTCCGCCATCCGCAATTTGTTGCGCGAGACGGCAGTGGACGAGGGCCCCACGGGCTGGGACGAGCAATACGGCTACGGGTTGATCAACGCCCGCATCGCCCTCTCCCGGCTGTCCGAGGGCGGCAGCGGCTGGATCGACTGACCCGGCGCCCGTTCGCCACCCTGTTGCGACACAATTCCAAGGAGTCCCTGAAGAATGAAGAATAAACGGACGTGGATACAAACCGGACTGGGGGCCGTCGTCATGCTGCTCTGCACCTGTGCCGCCGGAGACTGCCAGGCGGGTTTCCTCGAAGATTCCGCCGCCGGGCTGCGCCTGGGCTACTTCGATGCCACCAATGCCAGTGACAGTTACGATGCTGTCTACGGCTCGGGAGCGCTGACCTACGGCCTGCTCTGGGATTGGCGGGTCCGCGACTACCTGGTTATCGAGGGCGAGTACTACCACTTCGCCAAGTCGGGAAACCGGGTCAACCTGGTCAACGGCAGTTGGGAGAGCAACGGCATCCCCGAGGACCTGACCTACGACGGGTTCCTGGCCACCGCCAAGTACATGTTCCGGAGGGACAAGGGTCTGCAGCCCTTCCTCGGCGCCGGCCTGGGCTTCTACCTCATCGACGTCTCCAGCAGCGTGGGGGGCAGCAGCTTCAGCAAGCCCGGCTACCACTTCACCGCCGGCGCGCTGTTCCGGGCGGAGAAGAAGATCAACATCACGGCGGAGGTACGCTACAGCCTGATCCCCAGCGTCCTCGGCGACAACGTGAACAGTGTCAGCTACTACTACGGCGAAAGCGACGCGGGCGGACTGGCCCTGGCCTTGGGCGTGCTCTGGAATTTCGGAAAGTGACCACGTGACCATGGACTACAACATTATCGAATCGCTGGTGATTCCGGGAAGCACCCGGATCGTCTTCCTGATTCTCGACGGCCTCTCCGGACTTCCCGACCCGCAGCGCGGCACCGAACTGCAAGCCGCCACCACCCCCAACCTCGACGCGCTGGTCCGGCGTTCGGCCTGCGGCCTGATCGACCCGATCATGCCCGGGGTCACACCGGGCAGCGGCCCGGCCCACTTCGCCCTCTTCGGCTACGACCCGGTGGAGTGCAACATCGGCCGCGGTCTGCTGGAGGGGGTGGGCATCGGCATGGAACTGACCCCCCGGGATGTGGTGGCCCGGATCAACTTCGCCACCATCGGCGACGACGGGCTGATCACCGACCGGCGGGCCGGCCGTATCCCCAACGAGGTCTGTCACCGTCTCTGCGACATCCTGCAGCAGAAGGTGGATCTCGGTCCGGAGGTGGAGTTCCGCATCATGCCGGTGAAAGAGCACCGGGCGATGATCCTCATCCGCGCCGACGGGCTGAGTGGCGAGATGCGCGACACCGACCCACAGAAGGTGGGCCTGGCCCCGCTGGAACCGGCGGCCCTGCCCGGTGCGGAAGGTCCCGAGGCGGACCTCACCGCGAAGCTGGTGGCCCGTTTCGTGGCCCAGGCCCGGGAAGCGCTGTCCGGTGAGGAGAAGGCCAATGGCGTGCTCACCCGGGGCTTTGCCCGGGGCCGCGCCTACCGCTCCATGAGCGAACGATTCGGACTGGACGCCTACGCCATCGCCGGCTACCCCATGTATCGCGGGGTGGCCAGCCTGCTGGGCATGGGGCTTCACCCCATTACCCCCGACCCCAAATCCTCCTTCGAGGCGCTGCAGGCGACCTACAACGACCACGATTTCTTCTTTGTCCACGTCAAGCCCACCGACGCGCGGGGCGAGGACGGGGATTTCGCGGGCAAGGCCAGGGTCATCGAGGAGGTGGACGCCCTGCTGCCGATGATCACCGACCTCGAACCCGACGTGCTGGTGATCACCGGCGACCACTCCACCCCGAGCCAGATGGCGGCCCACAGCTGGCACCCGGTGCCGGTGCTGCTCAGCAGCCCGCTCTGCCGGGCCGACGCCGTGGAGAGTTTCGACGAGATCGCCGCCATCGCCGGCAGCCTGGGACGCCAGCCCTCGGTCAACCTGATGGCCCTGGCCCTGGCCCACGCCGGTCGCCTGGCCAAGTTCGGCGCCTGATTCAAAAGAGCGCCGGGTCGGTATCTCTGTCTTCGCTCACCGGTCTCGGGTTCACGCAAGGGTTGTCGAGAACCTCTCGACATTTCGCTCAGACAGAGATACCGACCCGGCTCCCTCTGAATTCCTGGCTTGATCAGGGATTGGTCATACGGCGGATGGACGAGGGATCCATCCCCTCCTCGCTTCGGGTCTCGGGTTCACGTAAGGGTTGTCATCTAGCCCTCGACAGGCGCTCTGAGGGGATGGATACCCCGCCCGCACCTGAAGATCCGTGAGCGTACACAAAAAACGGGGACTGGCTCTCGATTTCCGCAGGAAATCGGTGCCTGTCCCCGATTTTTTGTCATTGCGCAGGTTAGTCCACCGTCCGCATCCAGTCGTACTTGTCCTCTGCCTTGCCATACTGGATGTCGGTGATCTCCTTGTAGAGGCGACGCACCACCGGGC
>CBESOE010000071.1:0-21180 GCA_965531145.1 uncultured bacterium
TCGGAACCCTCGGGGGCGGTGAAGGCGTAGTAGTCTTCGTCACCGGTGCAGATCTCCAGGTTGTTGATCGTGCCGGCGGTGATCGAAGAGGCGGCTCCGAACGAGTCGTTGTTCTCGTAACCGTCGTCGGTGCAGTCGGCACAGTAGCCGTAGATCGCCTGGATCCCGGCGATGTCGTCGGAGTGCAGGGTGCGGGCGTAGGTCTGGCCCGGGCTGCCGAAGCCATACATGGTTTTGGCCGAGTCGCCGCCGCCGTAGAGGTCTGCGAGGCAGAGGTAGTGGCCAAACTCGTGGGTCGCGATGTTCCAGATGTCGAACTGGCTGGCGGTTGGGTTGCCCACGCCGTTGAAAGTGTAATCCTGGTCGTTGAACACCAGGTCGTTCTCCGAGACATTGCCCCCCGAAAACCAGATATAGGTGGCGGCGATGTAGCCGCCGCCGTCGGGCGGGGTGGTGTCGAAGTAGACGATGTTGATGTTGTTGTAAGTCACGCTGGTGCCGGTGGTGGTGCCGCCGTAGGTGAATTCGAAGCAGGCTTCGGCGCCGTTCCAGGCGGCCGCGCCGGCCTGAATGGCGGCGATCTGCTCGGCGGCGGAGCCGGCGGCGGCGTCGACGCAGTTGCCATTGATGCGGTAATTCTCGCCCATGGGGTTGGCCTGGTAATCCCAGTCATAGCCGCAGAGGCCGTAGCCGGCGGCGTTCTGGGCCGGACCGGCAAGGACCAGCATCAGACCGGCCAGGGCGAAATAAAGGGTAATCCGGGTGAATCTCATTCTCGTTCTCCTCCTTCTCTCCTTTGCAGAGCGGACAGGCAAATTCAAGTGCATGTTCATCATCGGGTGCTGATCCGTTTACTGCTGGGCCGAAATCTCGGTCCGGATGGTCTGGAGCAGTTCGTCGGCGGGGAGCCCGCCCTCCATGATCAGCGTGCCGCAGTTGGGGGCGGACTGGTAGGCGACCCCGTCAACCACCACATACTTGCCCTGGAACCAGCCGGCCAGCCGGTTTCCGCTGCTTTTCAGGAAGAGGATCACCGATTCACCTTCGGTGAAGCTGGGAGCCTCGGACATCCGCATGGACTGTTCGCCCACGGTGCCGCCGGGAAGGGTCACTTCGACTTCCAGGCTCTTGGCGCCCTTGAGGTGCTCGGTGACCAGCACCGTGGACCGGGTGTAGATCCGGCCGTCCTCGACGGCGAAGCACTCGGTACGAACCACCTCGCCGGTGACGATCTGGTCGGCCCGGGCGGTGAGAGTGGGCAGGTCCACTTTCTCGGTCAGCGCTGCTGCCTGGTGCGTGGACACAAGCGCCAGCAGGACAAAGGTTCCGAGAAGAAAGACGGAATAAATCAGTTTTTTGCCGGTCACAACAACCTCCTTTGGATACGGATTAACCCACAACCATCTATTGATTGATCACAGCCTTTGCAGCGTGCAGACGTACAACACAACGGGATAAGTGGGTGCCCCTGCGGTTGACGGAGAAACCACCGAGACCATTGCGGCAACGGTATACAACGGTTTCCCGCAATCGGGCGCCACCCGGGCGTTGTCGGTCGGACTGCAACCAGCCAACTCGGGAATTCGACGGCTGGAGGAGTGGGCCGTGGTCGGAAGAACGTGGGCCCTGCAGCCGAATTTCCCTGTAACAATCAAACTTCAACAAGATAAATATAGGAGTTTTGGGAAATTATGTAAAGAGAAAAGGATAGGTTCAGGCGCGGTTATTTTAGGGAAAACCTGCTCCGGGAACGGCGAAATCCTTGTCGGCACACTACTTTTCAGCTTCCAGCAGGGCTCTGATCTCGCCGGACACGATGTCAACCGATTTTTTCGTCATCCAGGCCAGGTCGATTTCCGGATCGATGGAGGCCAGCGCCGGGGCCGTGCCCACCATCAGCGGGGCAAGCAGGAACAGAAACAGGGTTCCAGTGACGGTCAGGCTGGCTCTGCGCATCATTTTCCCCTTAGAGGAGGCGCTCGCGGGCGTTGGTGCGCCGGAGGGCCAGGGCGAGGAGGGCAAAGGCGATGCCCAGCATCATCAGGCGATTGATCACGGCGATGCGCAGGTATTCCTCGTGGGGCAGGTCCTGGGCCAGCTCCTGGAGGTTGAGGAAGGGGTAGAAAAGCCCCGGGTTGAGGACGCCCTGGAAGAAGAAGACGAGGAAGAGAACGATGCTGGCCAGCAGCGCTCCGCCGTTGGTGGAGCGGGTGACGATGGAGAAGAGCACCGTCATGTTGCCGAAGAGCAGCGCCGGGATCATGCTGTTCAGCAGCACCGGCAGGAAGGGGAAGTCGGTGATGGTGACATAGGTCAGTATGGCCAGCATCAGCTGGAGGATGAAAATGGCGATGTAGACGGTCAGCGCCTTGAGCAGCCAGACACGGTAGCGCGAGCGGGAGATGGCGAACATCACCTCGATGGTTCCGGTTTCCCGTTCCTGGAGCACCAGCTGCATGCCCAGCAGGATGGCCAGGAAGACTCCGGGGACGGCCAGAATCATGTTCTGCACGTCCAGCGGTCCATAGGGATCGCCATCGCCAAAGGCGTTCATCAGCCAGATGATGACGAAGTAGACAAATCCGCCCACCAGTAAAAACCAGTACCGGGTGGAAAAGGTCACCTTGAGGCAGAGCCGGAAAAGCTGCAGCCAGGATCCGATTCTTCCGCGAACTGTTGCTGTGGCCATCACCCCTGAATCCTCTGGTTATACCGGTGCGGTCCCGCCGCGCAGGTAGAGATAGGCGTCCTCGAGGTTGGGCTCCGCTTCCTCCGCCGCCAGCCCCGCCGGCGGGCCGTCAGCCAGGAAGCGCAGCCGGATGCGGTCGAATCCCTCACCGATGTGAGTGACCACCTTCAGACGTTTGGACAGCTCCGGCAGCAGTTGCTCCTCGGTCACTGCCTCGAAGACCTTGCCCCGTGTGCGGTCGATCATCTCCTCGACGGTGCCGTCGAAGATTACCCGGCCCTTGTCCACCACCGCCACCCGGTTGCAGGTGCCGGAAATGTCCTCCACGATGTGGGTGGAGAAGATGACGATCCGCTCCTTGGCCAGTTCGGCCAGCAGGTTGCGGAAACGGATCCGCTCCTTGGGGTCGAGGCCGGCGGTGGGCTCGTCCACCACGATGATCCGCGGCAGGTGCAGCAGCGCGGTGGCGATACCCACCCGCTGCTTCATCCCCCCGGAGTAGCCTTTCAGCTTCTCGTCCTTCCGTTCGAACAGGGCGACCCGCTTCAGCACGCCGGTCACCAGCTTTTCCCGTTCCGCGGGATCGTAGATCTCGTTGAGCAGCGCGTAGTAGTTGAGCAGCTCCCAGGCGGTGAAATTCTCGTAGACTCCGAAGTTCTGCGGCAGGTAGCCCACCAGGCTCTGCACCGCGTCCCGGTTCTCCCGCGGGTCGCGGTCGTTGATCGCCACCGTGCCGCGGCTCTGTTCGTAGATGTTGCAGATCACCCTCATCAGGGTGGTCTTGCCCGCACCGTTGGGCCCCAGCAGGCCGAACATGCCGGCGCCGATATCCAGGGAGAGCCCGCGCAGCGCCGCCACCCGATCCTTCTCCCGGCCCACGAGCGGGATGGCGGCCACCAGCCGATACCAGCTGCGGCGCAGCCGTTTGAAGATGTTGCCACCCCGCCCCTCGGTGTCCAACTCCCCCCGTCGCAGCCGGGCGCCGGTGCGCAGGGTCAGGGTGGCCAGGGCCAGCAGCACGGTGATGGTGATGGTGAAACCGTACTTCAGTTCGCAGGCCACATGAGCCTGGACCAGGGCCAGGGCGGCCAGTGTTACCCCGAAGAGCAGGTTCAGCCAGCGGCTTCGGGAGAAGGCCGTGGGCGAACCGGGTTCCGGCTCGGCCCCCCGGCGCATCCGCCACAGCGAGGTCATGGTGACCAGGAAATCACGGACGAAGTACCAGGTGACGCCGATGAAGACAAAGAGCCAGAACCGGTTCTCGAAGTAGGAGAGCAGGTAGAAGAGCAGGGCCAGCAGCGGGATCTTCCAGATCAGCTCGCCGGCCAGTTGTCTGCGGGTATCCAGGGGGCGGCCGCGGTCCCGGGCGTGTTTCAGCCAGCGGGCGTTCTGTTTCCAGCCGCGGATGAAGGGGCCGTCCTCGCCGTAGATTTTCTTCAGCTCACGGACCGCGATGGTCAACGGCTGGTCGGCGGCAAAGACCTCCCGCCGCTGCTTGCCCCGGGCCAGCCAGAGTCCGAAGCGCACCAGGCCCAGGCAGGCGAACCAGATGGGCAGCAGGTAGATGATCCGCCAGACATCGGAGTCGACCCACTCGAGTTGAAAATAGAGCCCCCACACCACGGCGGCGGTGAGCAGGCTGCTGGCCAGCACCCAGGGCAGGCCCAGCGTGTCGCGCAGCCATTTGCCGATGAAGCGGAAGGAGAGGAAGCCCATGGGGATCAGCAGCAGGGTGCCCAGGGTGGAGGCGGCCAGCCCGCCGATCACCGCGATGGCGAAGGGGGGCCAGATCTCGTTCTCGCCGCCCATGCGCATGGCCAGCGGCAGCATGCCGGCCAGGGTGGTGGTGGCGGTCATCATCACCGGGCGGAAGCGGGCCCGGCCCGAGGCGATGATCGCCCGCTCGGGGCGAAAACCCCGGTTGCGCACCAGGTGCCGCGCATAGTCGATGAGCAGGATGCCGTTGTTCACCACAATGCCCAGCAGCACCAGCAGGGAGAGGAAAACCATCGGCCCCATGCCCACCCCGGTGAGCGCCAGCAGAATCAGCACCCCCACCACCGCCATGGGGTTGGCGAACAGGATCAGCAACGGGTGGGTGAACGACTCGAAGGCGGCGGCGAGGATCATGTAGACCAGGATCAGCGCCACGTAGAGCATGAACTTCCAGACGTTCTCCTCCTCGTCCTCCCGTTCGGCGGTGAGGGTGTAGCCCCGGGGCAGGGGGATGGAGAGCAGCAGCTCATCCACCGACAGGCGCATCTCGTCAAGCCGGCTCTGGGTATCCAGCACCTCGTCCTCATAACCGTAGAAAACGCGGATGCGGTGAGTGCCCTGGTGGCGCTTGAGGCTGGGCAGCCCGGCCTCCTGGCGGAAGTTCATCAGTTCCTGCACCCGGACGAACTCACCGGTGGGGGTGGGGATGGAGAGGTTCCGCAGATCGGAGAAGCTCCACTCGCCTTCCTCGCCCAGGCGGACGAGGATATCCATCTCGTTGTCCTGCTGGTCGCGGTAGGGGTAGGTGACCTTGTCCCCCTCGCGGCGGGCCATCCAGAGCAGGGCCATCACCTGGCGCATGGAGAGCCCCCATGAGGCGAGGTCCTGGTAACGCGCCTCCAGCCGCACCTCGGGGGTGGCGTCCTCCATGTCCATGCGGATGGTCCGGCTCTCCACCCCGTCGATCTGGTCCAGCCGGTATTTCACCTCGTTGGCCAAGTCCACCAGCCGCGGCATCTCCTCGCCGGTGAGCACCACCGTCTCCACGGCGGGGGAGAGGCCGAGCATGGCCGCACCACCGCCGCCGTCGTCGTCACCGGCAGCGCTCTGGAACTGCGATCGGTCAAAGAGCACCGTGGCCCCGTTGATCTCCTCGGTGCGGTCCATCAGCCGGTTGCGGATCGCGCCCAGGGAGTGGTCGGATGTCCGCTCGTCCTGGGGCAGCAGTTCCACGGTGACAAAGGCCTCCCCCTCGCGGACGGTGGCCCGGGTCTCCTTGCGGTCGGGCAGGTCGAGGGTCATGGCCTCCAGCTGGGCGGTGACCGCCAGGGTCGACTCCAGGTCGGCGCCTTCGGGCATCTCCAGCTTCATCTCGATCCGGCTGTCCGGCGGCTGGTTGGTGCCGTAGAGGTAGAGGATGATCGGCGTGGTGATCAGCACGGTGAGCACCAGCACGGCAAAGAAGGTGACGGTGGTCAGCACCTGGTGCCGGGCGCACTGCTTGAGCAGCAGGGTGTAAAGCTGAAGGTAGCGTTTCGGCCGTTTGCGGTCTCCGCTGGGATCGAAGGGCGGTCCGTCAGCACGGTCCTCCCGCCGGCCGAGGCGGCTGGCCAGCATGGGGATCAGGGTCAGCGCCACCAGCAGCGAGATCAGCAGGGGGAAGATGATGGCCAGGGCAAAGTCGTTGTACAGCTCGGTGAACTCGGTCTTGACCCAGAGCAGCGGGGTGAAGACCACCACCGTGGTGGCCGTGCCGACGATGATCGCCTTGAACACCTCGGAGCTGCCGGTGATCGCCGCCTCCATCCGCGGCAGGCCCCGCTCCCGGTGCCGGGTGATGCTCTCCAGCACCACGATGGCATTGTCCACCAGCAGGCCGATGGAGAGGGTCAGACCGATCAGGGTCAGTACGTCGATGGCCAGGCCGGCG
Organism: uncultured bacterium; assembly: GCA_965531145.1. Lineage (GTDB taxonomy): Bacteria > Acidobacteriota > JAQAZP01 > JAQAZP01 > JAQAZP01 > JAQAZP01. The sequence goes on from CBESOE010000071.1 coordinate 6,336, forward strand.
GCGGCCATCAGGTTGAAGGTCAGCAGCAGCGAGACCGGGATGGCCAGCGTGACCACCAGCACCGGCCCGGGCCGCTTGAGGAACATCAGCAGCACCAGCAGGGCCAGCAGGCCGCCGCTCAGCGCGAGCTTCTTCACCCGGTCGATGTCCTTCTCGATCATCTCCGCGGCATCGAAGGAGGTGGTGACCCTGACTCCCGGCGCGGCCAGCTCCTCGTTGATCTCCGCGATTTCCTGGCGCAGCAGACGGGCCACCTTGATCAGGTTCGACTGCTCGTCCTTCTGGATCAGGATGCTCACCGTGGGGTGGCCTTCCACCCGCGAGACCTGGGTCTGGCGGTCCGGCGCCTCCTCCACCCGGGCCACGTCGCGGAGAAAGACCAGGCCGGTGCCGCTGTTCAGCGGCAGGTCACGGATCTCCTGCAGCGTGGTGAAGCGGCCCTCCACCATGGCGAACTGCCGGCGGCCATCCACCTCCACCTCGCCGACGAACTCCCGGCGCTGGTGAAAGCCATTGAGCGTCGCCAGCACCATGGTGGGGGAGAGGCCGTAGGCCCGCAGCCGGTTCTCGTCGAGGGTCACCTGCACCGCCAGCTGCTGCCCGCCAAAGACCTGGACGCTGACCACCCCGTTCACCGATTCCAGCCGCGGCCGGATTTTCTCCTCGGCCAGCCGGCGGACGTAGGGCAGCCCCCCCGGCCCGGCCACGTTGAGCTGCATGACAAAGTTGGAGAAGGCCGAAGTGTCGAAGCGCTCGACGCTCAGCGTCGCCGTTTCGGGCAGTATGCCGATCAGGCCGTTGGCCTTCTGCTCCAGCTTGAGGTAGGCGTAGTTGAGATCGGTGCCCAGTTTGTAGGAGACGGTAATCATCCCGTAGTTCTGGTTCGATTGGGCTTCGATCTCCTCGATGTCCTCGAGGGTGGCGATCTCCGCCTCCAGCCGCTCGATCAGATCCTCCTCCACCTTCTCCGGCGAGGCGCCGGGGTAACCGGCCACCACGAACATCTTGGGGTAGATGTAGTTGGGGATCAGCTGCACCGGCAGGGTGGTGTAGCTGATGGCGCCCAGCACCCCCAGGGCGATGAAGAACATCACCGTGGTCACCGGGCGCTTGATGGCGAAGGTGGGGAGGTTCACGCGTCCTTCCCCCTCCCGGAGGGCCGCAGGCGATCGATCAGGTCATAGGCCACCGGCAGCACCAACAGGGTCAGGATGGTGGAGGTGATCAGCCCGCCGATGATGGCGTAGGCCAGCGGCGCCCGCAGTTCGGCCCCCTCGCCGAACCCCAGGGAGAGGGGCAGCAGGGCGAGGATGGTGGTGGAACTGGTCATCAAGATCGGCCGCAGCCGGGCCTGGCCCGCGGCCAGCAGCGCCTCGCGGCGTTTCATGCCGCGGCGGCGGAGGATGTTGACGAAGTCCACCAGGATGATCCCATCGTTCACCGCGATGCCGGCGAGGATGATGATGCCGATGAAGGCCATCACCGACAGCGGCAGCCCGGCGATAAAGAAGAAGGCCGCCACGCCCACCCCGGCCATGGGGATGGTGAGCATGATGGTGAAGGGGTGGACCAGCGACTCGAACTGCGAGGCCATCACCATGTAGACCAGGAAGAGGGCCAGCAGCATGGCGAAGCGCAGCTTGTCGAAGGACTCCTGGCGCCGCTGCTCCTCGCCGCCCACCAGGAAGCGGTAGCCCCGGGGCACGTTCATCCCGTCGAGGCGCGAGCCGATATCGCCGCTTACCTCGCTGAGCGTCACCCCTTCGGCCAGGTCTGCCTGCACCAGGGCCACCCGCGACTGGCCGCGGCGCAGGATCTCCCGCGGGCCGGTCTCGCTCTCCACCCGGGCGATGTCCTTGAGCAGGATCCGGGTGCCGGTGGGGTTTTCGATTTCCAGGTTGAGCAGCTGGTCGAGGTTCATCATCGGGTGGCGGATGGCGATGTCCCGGTCTTCGTCCTCGGCGCGGAAGATGGAGATCTCCTCGCCGTAGAGCTTGCGCTTGACCAGCCGGGTGATGGTGGTCACATCGAGGCCCAGGCTGGCGGCGGTGAGCCGGTCGATGTGGATCGCCAGCTCCTCGCGGCCGCCCTGGAAGCTGGTGCGCACGTTGTAGATCCCGCGGCCGGCGGCGTTCATCTCCGCCAGCTGGGCCGCCACCCCGTCGCTGATCTCCCGCAGCCGGTCCACGTCCGGGCCGCGCACCTCGATGCTCACCGGCGCGTCACCGGAACCGATGGTCTGCTGCAGGGCGGTCTCGCCGAGGTTGTAGGTGGCCTCCAGGCCGGGAACGTCCCGGAGCACCGGGTCGATGGAGTTGATAATGTCCGAGGTGTGCAGGTCCCGTTCGGCGAACGGCTTCAGCGAAACCAGCACCAGCGCGGTGTTCTCGTCCCACACCTCCTCGGTGAGCAGCTCGTCCTCCAGCCGCCGCTTGCCGATGTCGCTGTACACCGCGGTGATCTCCTCGCCGAAGTTTTCCAGCAGCAGGTCCTCCACAAAGCCCGAGACCGCGGCAGTGCGCTCCACCGGCGTCCCTTCGGGGAGCACCATCCGGATGCCGAACTCGCCCTGGTCGGCCCGGGGCAGGAATTCGGTGCCGCTGCGCCGGAAGGCCTCGGCGGCGAAGAGGCCGAGGATCAGGGTGATCACAACCACCACCAGCTTGTGGCTCAGAGCCCAGTCCAGAAGGCCGTAGTAGCTCTTGCTGCGCACCACGTGTTCGGCCGTTGTTTCCACCGCGTCGACGCGTTTCTGTTTCAGCATCCGCGAGGCGAGCATGGGGATCAGCACCATGGCCACCACCAGGGAGCAGAGCAGGGAGATGCTCACCGTGAAGGCCTGCTCCTTGAGCAGCTCGCCGGTGATGTCGCCGATGAAGACCACCGGCAGGAAGACCACGCAGGTGGTCAGGGTGGAGGCAAAGATCGCCCCGCCCACTTCCGCCGCGCCGTCGATGGCCGCCTCGATCTTGCCCTTGCCCGCCTGCAGGTGGCGGAAGATGTTCTCGATCACCACGATGGCGTTGTCCACCAGCAGGCCCACCCCCAGGGCCAGCCCGCCGAGGGTCATGATGTTGAGGCTCAGCCCGGCGAAATACATCAGCACGAAGGTGGCGATGATGGAGAGCGGGATGGCCAGGGCGATGACCAGGGTGGCGCCGAAGCTGCGCAGGAAGAGATAGAGGATGAAGATGGCCAGCAGCGCGCCGATCAGCGCCTGCTCCTCCACCTCGCGGATCGAGCCGGTGATGAAGCGGGCCTGGTCGCGGACCACCTCGAAACTGACACCGGGCAGGGAGCGGCTCAGCTGGTCGAGGGTGCCGCGCACGTCGTCGCTCACCTTCACCGTATTGCTGCTCCCCTCCTTGTGCACCGAGAGGCCCACCCCCTCGATGCCGTTGATCCGCACCAGGTTGCGCACCTCCTTGTCCCCGTAGTAGACCCGGGCCACCCGGGAGAGGGGCACCGGCACCTTCAGCGGGTCGAATGCGGTGTCGCCGGAGACGAGGTCCGAGGGGGCCTTGCTGCGGTCGAGGTAGGCCACGGTGAGCATCCGCAACTGGTCCAGGTCGGTGAAGCGGCCCACCCCCTTGATCACGTAGATCTTGCCGTCCTCCTCCAGCGTGCCGCCGGAGGTGTCCACGTTGGCCTCGCTCACCCGGGCGGCCACGTCGTCCACGGTGATGCCGAAGGCATCCAGCAGGAACTCGTCGGTCTCCACGATCACTTCCCGCTCGCGGCCGCCGGAGATGCGCACCGCGGCCACGCCGCGCAGCCGCTCCAGGGCCGGGCGCACGTAGTCTTCAGCCAGTCGGCGCAGCTCGTCCAGGTCGGCGCCCTGGCCCCCGCCACCGGCCTCTTCACCGGCGGGGAACATCCCCACCCGCAGCACCGGCGCGGCCTGGGGGTCGAAGCGGCGGATGCTCAGGCTGTCCACCTCGCGGTCCGCCTGGAGGTAGCCGATGTTCTTCTGCACTTCCAGCAGGGCGAAGTCCATGTCGTTGTCCCAGTAGAACTCCACCGTGACCATGATGCTGCCCACCCGGGAGACCGAGGAGACCCGGGAGACGCCGCTGATGGTGCTCAGCTGGGATTCCAGGCGTTCGCCGAAGACGTCCTCCATCTCCCGCGGCGGCCGGTTGCCCGACTCCAGCACCACCACCACCTTGGGGCTGGAGATGTCGGGCAGCAGTTCGATGCCCAGTTTGTCCAGCGAGATGTAGCCGAGGAGAATCACCCCGGTGAAGATCATCACCACGGTGACCGGGTAACGGACCGCCAGGCTGGATATGGCTTTCATCAGGAACTGACCTTCACCGGTGTTTTGTCCTTCAGGGTTTCGTAACCCTGGATCACCACCCGTTCACCGGCTTCGATACCGGAGAGGATCTCCACCCGGTCCTCATCTTCGAGGCCGGTGACCACTTCACGCATCTCGGCCTTCTGCCGCGAAACCACGAAGACCGACGGCCGGTTGTTGCGTACCACCACCGCGTGCCGCGGCAGCACCAGCGCGTCCTCCCGGGAGCGGGTGACGATGTCGGCCTTGACGAACATCCCCGGCCGCACCAGCCCTTCGCGGTTCTGCAGCAGCACCTCCACCCGGAAGGTCCGCGACTGGGCCTGGATGGTGGAGCTGATGTAGCGCACCGTGCCCTCGAAGACCTGGTCGGGGTAGGCGTAGTTGGTGATCCGCACCGCCATCCCCTCCTTGACCCGGGCGATGTCGCCGCCGGGCAGTTCCAGGTCGGCCAGCACCCGGGAGTAGTCCATCACTTCTGCCAGCTCCTCCCCGGCGGTTACCTTGGCCCCGTCCACTTCGCGGGTCAGCCAGGTCAGCCGGCCGCTGATCGGGGCAACGATCCGGGTCTGCTCCTCCACGATCAGGGTGTTCTCGTAGTTGAAACGGGCGGTGGCCAGGCCGCTTTCGTAGTTCTTCATCTCCTGTTCGGAGACAAAGCCTTCTTCGAAGAGCCGCTGGTAGCGCTGGAAGTCGCTCTCGGCCTTCTGCAGTTCGGCGCGGCGGGCGTCGATGCCGCTCTTCTTGTTCACCCTCGTCTCTTCGTTGTCCAGCAGGGCTATGACCTGCCCTTCGCGCACCGGGTCGCCCTCGATCAGCCGCCGTCCGTTGCCGCCCAGCCGGCCGAGGTTCAGATACCCGGTCATCGGTGCGTCCAGCTTGACCTCCTGGATTGCCCGCACCGTGCCGGTGGTGGAGAGGTGCTCCTCGATGCTGTCCCGCCCGGCTTCCTCCACCCGCACCGGGATCTTCACCTCCAGGCCGGCCCTGGATTCCGGTTCGCTGCAGCCGGCGGCACTGAGGAGGAGGGCGGCGAGACAGAGCGCCGCGGCGATCGGGACGCCTGAACGTCTGGTGGTCATTCGGTTGCTCCTTCCTTTTCCGCGAAGGTGAATTTCACCGCGTCGGCGATCACCGCTCCGTCGGCCTGGTCGCTCAGCAGGACCAGCGCCTCGTTGTCCGGTGAGAAATAGAACGTGCCGAGGCTGTTCCAGCCCTTCTCGGCGCCGGTGGCATCGAAGGTCACCGTTTCCGGGCCGTCCTCGTGGTGGATGGTGTAGTTGTAGTTGCTGCCCAGTTTCCGGTCATCGGAGCGGGCACGGAGGTTCTGTCCCTCCACCCCGATGTAGACAAAGACCTCGTAGCGGCCCCGGCGGGGCAGTTGGGCGGCCCAGCGGGCCGGGTAGATCCCCTCCTCGCTGCCGCCCTTCATCTTCATCGTGTGGTTGTAGAGCCCGTAGGCCTCGCTGTTGGTCCAGTTGACCCACTGGTCGGGGATGCCCCGGAGGTATTCCTCCGGCCCCGATTCGCCGTCCTCCTCGTCATCTTTGGATGAGCGCCAGCGCAGCATCGAGCCCTTGGCCTCGCCCTCGAAACTGAAGCCCTCGTCCAGATCGTCGACGATCACGGTGAACGCCCCCTCGGACTCCCCGGTCTCCAGCACCGCCACCCGCTCGAAGGGCGCGGCGTCCACCGGTTCCTCCGGCAGCTTGAAGTCCCTGGTCAGCGGTTTCTTGTTGCGGGCCAGGATCGGGTCCACCACCAGCCGTTCCGGCTCGTCGGGCACCACCAGGGCCACCTCCACGGTCTGCAGGCCGTCGAGGCGCACCCGCCGTTCCACCTCGTCCCCGCGGGTCTCGATGGTGAGGATGGCGAAACCGGTGGCGTCCTCCTCGTTGGCCAGTTCCACCCGTATCTGGTAGAGGGGCGCCTCGCCGTCCGAGACGAGGCGGTAGGCCTCGCATTCCTTGATCCGGTAGCCCGGCAGGTCGGTGCTGTGGGTCCACTGCTGGAAGAGCCAGTCCACGTCCTGGCCGGAGACCTCGTTGGCCAGCGACCGCAGGTCCTCCATGGTGTACTGGCCGTACTGGTGGCGCTCCACCAGGCCGTTGATCAGCGTGCGGAAGGCCTCCTCGCCCAGCACCTCGCGCAGGGTGACCACGAATCCGCGGCCCTTGTGCCCCATCACGTTGTAGAACAGCTCGGGGTCGTCCTCCGGTTTCAGTTCGGAGAGCGGGGTGGCCTTGATCGACGTGTAGACCCGGTCGATGTTCACCGTGGCGTCGTAAAAGGCTTCCTGCCAGCTGGAGTTGCCGGTGAAGCGGGCCTGGATCCCCTGCTGCAGCACCTGCTGGAAGTTGGTCATCATGTAGACCGAGGCGAAGGGACGCGTTCCGGTGACCGTTTCCTTGAGGTAGTTGTCGAGGCAGTAGCCGGCCACCGGGTAGAGCGGCCCGCTGGGATCGAGGCGGAAGCCCCAGAAGTTGGGCATGGCGTTCTGCAGCAGACTGCCGCTGACCACGTCCATGTCGAAGAACAGTTCGAGCATCTCGACCTTGATCCGGCCGGGGTCGGCCTCCTCCTCGTTCTCCTCCGCCCGCTCCATCCGGCTGTCAAAGGTCCGCTCGAAGTTGGCGGAGAAGAAGCCCGCCTCCTTGAGCATTACCACGCCGGGCTGGATCAGCGGGTTGGGGCTGTTCCAGCCTTCGGAGTAGGCCCGCAGGGCGCCGGGCACCTCCACCAGGCTCAGCGTGGGGTAGGGGAAACCGAGGCCGGTGCGCTCCTCGATGTCGGCCAGCCGCTTCTCCAGCTCGGTGTGAATCTCGTCCCGGGCATCGTTGAAGAATTCGATGTTGCCCGCATGGCGTTCACTGAAGTAGAAGGCCAGCTTGATCGGGCCAACTTCGCCCTTGATCACCTGGTATTCACCGCTGTTCACCGAGAGGCCGGGGACCGGCACGTCGGAACGGTAGGTGAAGACCGTTGCTCCTCCCGAATGTTCACTGCCGGTCATTGATCCCTGGGTCACGGCTTTCTGGCCCTCGGCCACGGTGATCCGCAGGTCGGCGGTGGCGAAGTTTTCCGGGCGCTTGGCCGGGTAGGTGTAGCCGTAGTCCACGTTGGGTGACGGGTACCACCTCGCCTGGGGCAGCAGCACCGAGTAGCGGGAGCCGATATAGGACGGGAGGTAGCCGAGGATGGCCACGTTGTTGCGGTCCTGCCCTTCCAGCTCGTTGATTTCGGCGGTGCTGTTGAGGAAGAGCATCTCCAGATCCAGGCCGCCGCCGTAGGCCACGGCCACCTCGGTCTCGTTGCCCGGCTCCAGGGCCGGGATGGTCACGGAGAGAGTGGTCTCCCCCCGTTCATACTCCAGGGCGCCGCCGCCGGCGCCGGTGACCGATTCCACCTCCAGGCCGCTGTTCAGCACGAAGACCAGCCGGTCCTGGGTCTCGGCGCCCTCGTTGCGCACCGTCATCCGGGCGGTGGCCTCCAGCCGGCTGCCGCCGGTCAGGTCGACATCGATGTCGTAGTGGGTCACCTTGGTCAGCGGGCTTTCCAGCAGCGCCGTCTGTTCGGCGCGGGCCGCCTCGCGGATGGCGTTGTCGTCGTGCCCGGCCCAGAGGCCCCCGCCGATATAGCAGAGGGCCAGCAGGGCGGAAACGACGACGGTGCCCAGCACCGGGTGCGAGACCCGGCCGGCCTGTTTGAGCCGCGGGTACATCATCGCGGTGAGGGCCAGCAGCAGCATGGTCAACGCGATGACGTAGACCCGCTGGAGCAGCAGCAGGCCGAAGCCGGTGAAGCCGATCAGGTCGGAATGAAAGGTGGTCAGGGCGTAGCCGCTGAAGTCCACCAGCGGCACATACTGGACCTTGACCCACCAGCCGAGGCCGATGACCAGGACCAGGTCGATGATCACGTAGGCGTGGGCGATGATGATGGCCGCCACCCGGCTCTTGGTCAGCACGGTGAGGAAGAAGACCAGGGCCACCACAAAGGCCAGCCCGGGGAGGATGGTGACAAAGAGGTGCATCAGGTACGGGGCCAGCCGGAAGGGCAGCTGGAAGATCGGGATGAAGCGCAGGCACACTGAGACCGCGGTGAGGATCAGGGCGGTGACAAAGGTGGGGATCAGCGCTCCGAGAAACTTGCCCCAGACCAGCCCGAAGGTGCTCAGCGGTCGTGAGTGCAGCACCCCGTCAACCCGGCACTTGCGGTCCTTGCTCATGAAGTCGTAGCAGAACCAGATCAGCAATACGGCAAAGAGGGTGATGAACTGCGAGTAGACGATCTCCAGCACCAGTCCGGCGGAGAGCAGGCCGATGGTGCCCGAGTAGCCGGAGAAGAAGTTGTGGATGACGCTGTAGTAGATATTCACCGCCACCAGGAAGATCAGCCCGAGGCAGACCAGGATCCAGAACTTCCAGGTGCGGCGGAGGAGCCGGCCTTCGTACTTGGCCAGGCCCATGATTCCGGCGAGGTCAAACATTGTCTTCCTCCTCCAGGCCGCCCATGAAATTGATGTAGGCATCCTCCAGGTTCGGGGTCACCGGTTTCAGTTCCAGGCCGTTGGCCGATCCCTCGCCCACCAGCCGCAGGTGCAGCCGGTCGCCCCGTGGGGCGGTGCTGATCACGCTGAAGCGCTCCTTGATCGCCGGCAGGTCCTTTTCCTCGGCCACCGTTTCCCAGGCCTTGCCCTCGGCTTTGGCCGTCAGTTCCGATGGTGAGCCGCGGTAGCGCACCTTGCCCTTGTCCAGGATCACCAGGTTCTCACAGGTGCTGGAGATGTCGCCGACGATGTGGGTGGAGAGGATGATCACGATGTCCTTGCCGATGTCCTGCAGCAGACCGCGGAAACGGATCCGCTCTTCGGGATCCAGGCCCACGGTGGGCTCATCGACGATCAGCAGTTTCGGATCGCTGATCAGCGCCTGGGCGATGCCCAGCCGCCGCAGCATGCCGCCGGAGAGGGCCTTGACCTTGCGCCGGGCCGCATCGGCCAGCCCCACTTTCTCCAGCAGCTCGTCCACCCGCTTCTCCCGGTCGCCCTTGGGGATGCCGCCCAGGCGGGCGGTGAAGTCGAGGAACTCGCGGGCCTTCATCTTGGGGTAGACCCCGAATTCCTGGGGCAGGTAGCCCAGCCGCGAGCGGATCTTTCGCCGGTCCTTCGACACGTCGAGGCCGTCGATGATCACCTCGCCGGAGGAGGGCTCCAGCAGGGTGGCCAGGATTTTTATCATGGTGCTTTTGCCGGCCCCGTTGGGGCCGAGCAGGCCGAACATGCCGGCGGGGATCTCCACGTTAACCCCGCTGAGCGCGGTCACGCCGCCCTTGTATGTCTTGGTCAGGTCCCGGATGGTGATCGTCATTTTTTGAATCCTCTCCATGGATTTTCCCCGGATTGACGGGGAAGTCCTTATATTTACGTTTTAGTGGAGTTCCGGGTTTCATAAGTCCGATAAGAATACACGTTTCCCTGTGAGCGTAATTATGTAAAATAGAACGTCATAGCGAAAGCCACGTCAGCGGAGGGCAGAAAATTGAGATGTGAACAGTGCGGAAACGAATACAACGCCATGGACGGACACGGCCAGTGCTCCTTCTGCGGCAAGATCCCCGGCTTTGGCGGGGGTGAGACAGACACGGTCCACCGGGAAGAGACCGCCCGCGGGGAAACCGCCTGGGAGTGCCGGTCCTCCTGGCTCGACTTCCCGGCGATTTTCGAGATGATCCGCGCGGTTCTTATCGAGCCCACCGCCACCTTCCGGCGGATGAAGACGTCGGGTGACCTCGCGTCGCCGATGATCTTCGCCGTGCTGCTGGGCACCATCGGGGTCCTGGGCGGCCTGTTCTGGAACCTGATGATGCAGAGCATGGGGTTCCTCTCGGACAGCGCAGCGGCCGAGGGGTGGTTCCTCTCCACCGGGATCCTGCTCACCATGGCGATCTTCTCCCCGGTGCTGGTGCTCCTCGGCACCTTCATTTCCTCGGGGATCCTGCACGTCTGCCTGATGATCACCGGCGGGGCGAAGAACGGGTTCGAGGCCACCTACCGGGTGGTCTGCTATGCCACCGGGGCCACCGCCCTGTTCCAGCTGTTTCCCTTCTGCGGCGGCCTGATCGGCGGGGTCTGGGCCATCGTGGCCGAGGTGTTCGGCGCCCGGGAGATGCACGAGACCACAACCGGACGGGCTCTGCTGGCGGTGCTGCTGCCGCTGCTGTTCTGCTGTGCCTGCGGCATCCTGTTCCTCTTCTTCGGTCTCGGCGCCGGCATGCTGGCCGGGCTGGCCGGAAATCGATAACCCGGGAGCAGCATCGAGCATGCATTTTTACGTCTGGCGGCCCGGCTCCGGGGAACCGGGGGTGGATCACGAGTTGATCTGGGGCATGATGGGGCTGGTGGTCCTGGCGGTGGCGCGGCTGGTGCCGCCGGTGCTCACCAACTGGTACAAGTGCCCCTTCCACTCCTTCACCGGCATCCCCTGCCTGACCTGCGGGATGACCCGCGCTTTCCGCCACGTGGTCCACGGCCAGTTCGCCGAGGCGTTCAGCCTCAATCCCCTGGGGGCGGTGCTCTGCATCCTCACCGTGCTCTACGTGATCTACGCCCTGATCCTGGCGGCCTTCCGGCTGCCCCGGCCCCGGGTCCGTCTGGAGAGCCGGGCCGCCCGCTGGAGCCTCAGGCTGGGCCTGCCACTGATCCTTCTGGTAAACTGGATCTACCTTTACTGTCACGGTGTCTGACCCGCGGCCCGGCCGCGGCCGGCAACACGGTTTGATCATGAATCACTCCCACAGCGGCCGGGTGGAACGCTGGTTCCCCCTGGCGGCGGCGATCTGTTGCGCCGCTGTTTTTGTCCTGGCCGACCAGGGCGGGCGTTTCTGGGGCCTGGGCCATGCGGCCCTGGTGCCCCTCTGGCTCCGCATCCTGCTGGCGCTGGCCCTGGTGGCCGCGGCGCTGCCCCGGGTGGGGGAGCGGCTGGCCGGCTATCTCCAGCCGGCGGCCGGGTGGGCCGAGGGGTTCTTCCGCCGCTATCCGGGCCCGGCCTGGGCCGGCACCGGTCTGCTGTCGGCTGGCGTCTTCTGGCTGCTGCGCGACCGCAACCTGGCCCTGGGGGACAGCGAGCACCTGATCAAGGCGGTGACCTGGTATGTCCACCACGAAGGCTGGCACGTCACCTTTGACGAGGCCCTGGAGCTGCTGCTGCACTCCGCGGTCTACAAACTGTTCGTCGCCGCCGGCTTTCCCGGCGCCGCGGAAACCGCGTTTGCCCTGATCAGTGCTCTGGCCGGCGGGTGTTTTGTCATCGTGCTGCTGCTGCTGGTTCGCCGGCTGGCCGGCACGGCCCTGCTGCGGCTGGCCCTGCTGGCGCTGGCGCTCAGCGGCGGCTACGTCCAGCTGCTCTTCGGCCACGTGGAGAACTACACCGTGGTGGCGCTGCTGATGCTGCTCTATTTCTACATCGGGGTGCGCTACCTGGGAGAGCCCCACCGGGGGCTTTTCGCACCGGCGGCGGTGCTTTCCGTTGCGGTCTCCTTCCACCTGCTGGCCGGCTGGCTCTATCCCACGCTGCTCTGTCTCTGGTGGGCCGGGCGCGGCCGCAAGGATCCGGGGGGGAAACGGAGCGACGGCGGCCTCACCGCCCTGGTGGCCGGCGCCGCCCTGCCCCTGGCGGCCGCCTTCGGGCTCTGCCGCCTGGCCGGGTTCGGTGCCGAGCGGTTCGGTGAGACCCACCTGGCGGCGATGAAGTTTGTCTTCCTCCTCGACCCCGACACCTATGAGCACTTCCAGTATGGGTTCCTCACCCCGGCCCACCTCTTCGAAGCCCTGAACCAGCTCTGGCTGGCGGCTCTTCCCGCGATCCTGGCGCTGCTCCTGGTCATGCTCTGCCGGGGGAAGGGCGAGGGGAGCCGGATCCCGGGCAACCTGGCGGCTTTTGCCCTCACTGCTGCCATCTCGCTGCAGTGCTTCGCCCTCTGCTGGAACCCCGATCTCGGGGCGTACAAGGACTGGGACCTCTTCGCCGCCGCCGGTCTGGGCTGGACCTTTGCCGCCCTGGTGCTGGTGGCCCGCCGCAGGGTCACGGCCCGGCCCATCCTCGTCCTGGCCCTCTGCGGCCTGCTTTTCACCATCCCCTGGGTGCTGGGGAACCACCTGCAGGCGGTGGAAGTGGACCCCGGTGTTATCCATGAAACCCTGGACGGGCCCGGTTCGTAGTTATTTGTTGTATGATTCGGTAGATCGGTATCATCGCTGCACTTTAAATGAATCAGACTGCCGAGGGATTCACTTGCCGGCCCCGTCGAGGGGCTGACGGTTTTTTTGAACACTGTTCCGTAGAAGGAGGAGACCGATGAAACATCTTTTCGTGGCCCTGGCCATCTTCCTGCTGCTTTCCGCCGTGCCCGCCGCGGCCGGGGAGGGTGTGCGCTGCATTCCGGTGGAGCTCACCGTGAACACCAACCACCAGGGGGTGGAGGTGCTGATGGGGCTGGAAAAGGGCGTCAACGATATGACAAGCCACGGGCTCAGCCCGGCAACGATCAAGTTTCTCGCCGTGGTGGCCGAGGTGCCCGGGGAGAAGAAGCCGGTGCTGCGCCTGCTGGCCCACGGGGAAGAGTGCCCCGGGATCGACGCTGACTGGGATTCACTGCCCACCGAGGTTCGCTACTTCTACATCGAGCCGGGCCACACCGGGTACGAGCCGGTGAAAAACAAGAAGAAAAAGATCGTCAAGATCAAAGAGGTGCTCAAGGCCCTCGACGCCGGCGATGAGAAGCTGGAAACGGACATCAAGTTCAGCCTCTCCCTGCCCACCGGCTCGAGCCAGCCTGGTGCCGGCGGGATGGGCGGGCGGTAATCCAGGTCCGCCGGAAGTTGTTGCCGGATCGTGACGGAAAAGGGACGCCCTCCGGGGCGTCCCTTTTATTTATTGTGTCGCATGAAATAGGACCGGGCCGCCGTTGCCGGTGGGGAATGGCTCAGAAGCTCTGCAGGTCGGCCAGCCCATCGAAGATCCAGCGGGCTTCGCCCTCCAGCATCACCCGGCCCCAGCGGGCCGTGGCGCCGTCACCGGAGTCGCCGTCGGCCTGGCCGAAACAGACGGTGAGCAGGGAGCCGCCGCGGGTCAGGCAGCGTACCGGTGAGGCGTAGCCGAACCGCTCGGCGGCCACCAGGGCGGTGGCCGTGCAGCCGGTGCCGCAGGCCAGGGTCTCGGCTTCCACTCCCCGTTCGTAGGTCCGCACCGCCAGGGTGCAGGTCCCTTCGTCCACCACCGAGTAGAAGTTGACATTGGTTCCGCCGGGGCCGAAAACACCCAGCCCGCGAATGGCGGCGCCCCAGCGGTTGACCTCCATGGGCGGGAGCTGGTCCGCCGGCAGGTGGTGCACGAAGTGCGGGACGCCCACGGTGAGCAGCTCGCCGGGGAAGACCCGCCGGCTGCCGTCAACGGCAGCGGTTTCCGCCTCCACACTGCGGGGGGGCCAGTTGATCGGGGCCATCTCCAGATTGACCTGGGACCCCTTCACCTCGGCCAGGAGGATTCGCCCCTCGGCGGTTTCGATGGTGGGCTTGGAACCGGCCAGTCCCTTGCGGTGCAGGTAGCCGGCCAGGCAGCGGCCGCCGTTGCCGCAGAGGGCGGCGGTGTCTCCGCCGGAGTTGACGTAGGCCATGCGCGCATCGGCGGTCTCGGAGCGGCGAACGAGGATCAGGCCGTCGGCGCCCACCGCGGTGCCGCGGGGGCAGAGGGCCCGGGCGAGCCAGGACTCCCGTCCCGCCCACTGGTGATCCCGGTCGTCGATGATGATGAAATCATTGCCGCCACCCGACATCTTGACAAAGGACAGGCGGCTCTCCATCCCGTTACCGGCGGTGTCGCTCTCCATGGCGTCCTATCTGGCCATCACCTGGAGCGGCTCGCTCAGCTCGCTCCGGTTGGCTGGTTCCATGCTGTCCATCGCATCCACCCGGTAGGTATACCAGGTTCCGGGAAGCACCGTCGCATCCTTGAATCGCGGTTCGTCCAGCGGTTCGTCGTTGAGCAGGACCGGTTCGCCCTGCACCCTTTCGCCGGTGCCCCGCTGGCGGTAGACATTGTAGCCCCGCAGGTCCGGCTCGCCGTTGGGCGTCCAGATCAGGGTCACCTCGCCGGCGCCGGCCACGTAGGTGAAATTCACCGGTATGATCGGCGGGTAGACATCCACCGTCGTCACGGTGACCGGCGGGCTGCTCTCGCTCTCCACCCGGCCGTCCTCGGTGACCATCACCGTACGCACGGTGAATCGGTAGGTTTCACCGAAGGTGAAGAGCTTGTTGGAAAAGAACCGCTCGATCAGCGGCTGGCCGTGGCTGGGCAGCGTTGGCGTCCCTTCATCCGATTCCAGCTGGCGGAAGACGTAGTACCCGGCGATATACGGCGGCACCGGCCGCCGCGGCCCCACCGGCCAGGGTTCGGGCCAGAGGGCGATAAGCCCCAGCGGCGACTCCGCACCGAATGTTGCCGGCGGCTGGACGATCCAGCCCGGCACCACCGCGTCCTCGGGTGG
>CBESOE010000072.1:0-21056 GCA_965531145.1 uncultured bacterium
CAGCCAGCCGGTGGGAGGAGACCGTTTTGACCCCCTCCTCACGGAGGCGGGTGAAACAGCGATGGTAGAGGGAGAGACGGTTCACCGTGTGATCGGAAATGGTGTCGGTTTTTCGAAGGATCTTCGCCATCTGGGGGCCGTCCGCCATCTGGGGGCCGTCCGATTGTTCCTTTTTTCACAATCAGTTTAGCACAGGTTTTCGCTTCGGAAAACCGTCACTATGCCCTGTTCACCTGGTGCGGTAGACGGAAATGCCCCAGTCGGCCCCGCGGTGGCGTGGTGGCTCGGCATTCCAGTCGTTGAAGGAATGGGAGTCGTCGGACACATAGCGCAGACGATAGGCACCGGCAGGCAGGGTCACTTCGCCGCGCCATTCCCGGTTCTTCTTCCCTCCCCCGGCGTGGCGGGAGATGTCGAAGTTCATGGTCCAGACCCGTTCGCCGCTGTCCGCCTTTTCGATCCAGCCGTAGTCATGCATCTCGGACTGGGATCCTTCACCCTGGCAGACCACCCGGACGGTGGCCGGACGGCTCAGCTCGAAGGAGGCCGCTTGGTCGGCGTGGTTCCCCGCCGCGGCGATCATCCCCAGCAGATTCGGAGAACGCTCCGGAGTGTAGGCGACATAGCTGCCGGGGTCGGCCTCGTCCCCGGCCCAGTACAGGGTGAGGCCCGCGCAGTCGGCGTCCCAGGGTGGTGTGGCATTCCAGCCGCCCCCGCCGGAGTGGCTGTCGTCGGTGACATAGGTGACCGCGTATTCACCCGGGGCCAGTTCCGCCACCGCCTCGCACATCACGTTCTTGCCGGCACCGCCGGCCCAGGCGGACTGGCTCGCATCCATGGCCCAGACCACGTCGCCGCTGCGGCAATCCTTGACCCAGCCCCAGTCGACGAGCCAGTCGTCGTCCACTTCGCCGATCCCGTAGAACAACACCGGGCCGCCCTGTCTGAGCCGGACCATCCGCGTGCTGACCGTGTTGTCACGCGGGCAGCGAATGGAGGCAATCACCCGTTCAGCGGGAAAGGCAGGAAGGTCACCGCGGTGCGAGGCCAGGTCTCCGCCGGTATCAGCGGACAGCAGCCGGACAGTGATCCCCCAGAAATCAGGGTCACGGGGCGGCGGCTGGTTCCAGCCGCCCCAGTGGTGGGAATCGTCGGTCACATACCAGACTTCGTAACGCCCGGCCGCCAGAGTAATCTGCTCCCTGGACAAGCGATTTTTGCCGGCCCCGCCGGCATGCGTGGTCCCCTCGAACGTCATGGTCCAGGGGCGGGAGCGGTCTGAACTGCGCACCAGCCAGCCGTAGTCGAACATCTTGCCCCGGTTGCCTTCACCCAGAGCATAAATCTCAACTTCGGCGGGTTCGTAAAGGTGGAAAGCCCTGGTGGAGAACGCCTTGCCGCCCGTACGCCTGATGCTCACCAGCGTATCCCCACCCGGCCGTTCCTCGGCGGCCAGACGAGCCGGAGCCACATCGGGCCCCCCGCCATCGGGAGTGGTAACCCTTACGCCCCACTGGGCCTGCCTGGACTGGCGCTCGAAATCCCGCCCCTCCAGCATCACATTGTCGCCAAACAGCCCCTTGAGCAATCCGGAGAGGGCCTCGGAGTCCATCCCGCGCAGGGAGATGGACGGGCCGGCCTTCACCGTGGAGAAATAGACCTCGTAACCACCGGATTCGAGGGTCAGGGTGGTGTCGCAGTCGAACCCGTATGTGCAACTCTGGACGCACTGCTCCTTGCTCAGCGCCCAGACGGTCTCCCTGGTGGCCGCATCCAGCAGCCAGCAGTCGGTGAGCGGGTGGTCACTGAGCCAGGCGCCCGCCACCTGCAGCCGCACGTCCCGGGAGCTGTCCAGCCGGAATGCACCGGCGGTCACTTCGCCACGCTCCGATCCGTCAAGACGCGCGAGGTAGTGCGGTGCGGCCGAGACCGGCTGAACCGCCGGCAGCAGCACAAAGAGCGCGCACAGTGTCCCCAGAAGACCCAGCGCCTTCCTCCAGGGTTTGGTTTCCGGATCAAGCATTATATTTTCTCCTCGGAATCGGCAGCGTTCACGTTCACCGCCGTGCCAGTATCTGATACGAGACAAACGGCCAAACTGTTCCCCGGGTCTACAGATAGCCCAGGCTGGCCAGCCGCGCCTCCAGTTCGGGGTCTGCGGTTCCCGGTCCCGCCGTTCCTCCCCCGGCCGGCCGGGGGACCATCCGCTGCGGCAGTTGCCGCCGCAGTTCCTCCAGGCGCTGCGGGTGGTCCCGGCTGACATCGCAGACCTCCTCCGGGTCTTCATCAAGACTGTGCAGCAGGGTGCTCCCGTCTCCGCCAAGCACCAGTTTCCAGCCCCCCCCGCGAACCATGGCCAGGGACTGGCCCGGAATGGCCTCTCCGGGAAACCGCCGCCGGAGCGCTGCGTTCACCGGCTCGGTATACTGGGCCAGCGCCCAGGGCCGCCCGGGAGGAGCCTGGTCCCCCGGCAGCAATCCGCGGCGATCCGGGAAGCGGCTATCGGCCTGCCCCGGGCCTTCCAGGCCGGCCACCAGCGAGGGAAAGAGGTCCAGCGGCTGCACCTGGTCCGCCACCACCGTGCCGCTCTCGATCACACCCGGCCAACCCACCAGCAGAGGCACCCGCACCAGGGTATCGGAGAGCGAGAAGGCGTGGTCCATCATCCCCTGTTCCCCCAGATGCTCCCCGTGGTCGGCTGTCACCACGGAGAGCAGCCCGTGCAGCCGCCCGGATCCGGCAATGAGCTCCAGCACCCGGCCCAGCGCCGCATCCATCCAGGAGAGGGCGCCGTCATACAGCGCACCGAGGATGTCGAAGCCGCGTCGGTCCACCTTCAGGCGGCCACCGAAGAGGGCCGCGGCGTCCTGGCTCAGCTTCCGCAGTTCGCCGGCTCCCGCACCGATGCCGTCAAGAAATGGCCGGGCGAATCGTTCCGGCGGATAATATGGCAGGTGCGTATCGACAAAATGGAGGTAGAGGAAGAACGGCTCCGGGGCACCGATAGCCCGGCGCAACAGTTGCTCGGCAGCAGCCACCACCCGTCCCGCCGAATCCTTCAAGGGCAAAACACCGGCCGCGCCGCCGGTCTGATCCCCGGCCGGGATGATCTCCGGCGCCACCTCCTCCAGACGGTGGAATCCCCGGTTCAGCCCGGTGTGCCGGCCCACAAAGGCGCTGTTCGCCGAAACGCCGATGGTGCGGTACCCCACACGCTGCAGCCAGGCCGGCAGTGTGTCCACATCGCCGGAGAGGCGCATCGACCCGAAGTGGGCCCCGTGATCCGCCGGGTAGAGCCCGGTGAACAGCGAGGCCACACTTTCCAGGGTCCAGCAGGAAGTGGCGATGGCCTGGTCGAAGCGCAGCCCCTGGCCGGCCAGGCGGTCCAGCACCGGGGTGACCGCGGCACCTCGGCCGTAGCAACCGAGACGGTCGGCACGGGCGGCGTCGAGCACCACCAGCAGGATGTCGGGCCGCAGAGCGGTTCCCATCAGTTTCCCCCGGGGAGATCAGAATCAGATCTTCACTATGAATACATACAGACGGATTCTAATTGGCGGGCGTAAACGAGGCAAGAAGACTCGCACCGGTGCCCTGGGGCACCGGGCGGTTGCCGGATAAAAACGGGGAGTTACACTAAGTCGGGGATCTCATCCGTATCCGGATGCCAGGGCTGGACGCTCTGCTTGTTTCCGGGAGCCATGGATTTCTCCTGGTTGGCCAGGATCTGTTCCTGCTGCTGGAAAAGCATGGCTTCCATCTGGGCCGAACGATTCATCAGCGATGAGATCTCCAGCCTGTAGGTCACGTGGGCGAGGGTGAAATAGATGATCAGCAGGACGAGAATCAGTTTGTGGGTTCTTTTCATCGGTAAAGCTCCATGATCCGGCTCCTCCGAAAGTCAATGATCACGTACCGCATCGGAGGCCGGCACTTATCTGTTTGATGCAATTTACAGGCCACCCGTGATCCCCAAGGCCACAGTGGGAAATCCACCCGGCCAGGGACGGAACTGGGTAATTTTTTGCCACTTTACTTCTCTTTTGAGCCCCGGCCGGCTTCCCGGAAGTTGCCCTGTCAACCGGAAACCGGTACCATGATGACCATCGACCCGGGAACCCGGCGGTGCCGGGTCCGCAACATACGGAGGAACAGACCAGCAATGGAACCAGTTCTCAATACGCAGCGGATATTCAAAATGTCACTGACCGGCCTGCTGGCCCTGCTGATCAGCATGGCCTGGCTGCCGGCCACCGTCCTGGCTGAGGGGGAGGAGGAGGCCGCGGCACCACGCATG
Source organism: uncultured bacterium (assembly GCA_965531145.1). Lineage (GTDB taxonomy): Bacteria > Acidobacteriota > JAQAZP01 > JAQAZP01 > JAQAZP01 > JAQAZP01. The sequence continues at coordinate 4,298 of CBESOE010000072.1, forward strand.
GTGTTTTCATCGGTGACCCACAATGCCGGGCAGGTGGAGCGGGGAGCCATGATCACCCACCAGTTCACCTTCCGCAATACCGGCGGTTCCGACCTGGTGATCCTGAGCACCAAGGCCGGGTGAGGATGCACGGTGACCGGTGACTACAACCGGGTCACTCCTCCTGGTCAGGAGGGGAAAATTTCCGTCACCCTGAACACACGCAAGTTCAACAAACCGATTTCGAAAACAGTGACCATCACCACCAACGACCCCGCGTCGAAACGGGTGGTCCTGACCATGAAGGCCACCATATATTCCCCGGTGGAGATCAGACCTGACGACCGGGCGGATTTCCGCGCCTACCACGGCGACGGGGGCAGCAAGCTGCTGGGCCTGTTTCTCCGCAAGGACGCCGCGGCCAAGGTGGTGACAATCCAGTCGAACAGTGAACTCTTCACCGTGGACTGGGGCCCCTGGTCCCCCCCGGACGAACCCACGGAGGAGGAGCAGGAGATCTTTGCCCGGACGGACAGCAGTTCCGCCATCCGGCTGGAGATCGGTCTGCGGCCCGATGCCGGGGTGGGCTACCACAGCGGCCGGATCACCATTTACCTCGACGGTACGGAGCAGAAGGAACTGGAGATCAAGGCCCTGGCCCGGGTGATGGGCCGGATCCACTTTTCGCCCCAGTGGATCTACTTCGGCTCGGTGACCGCCGGCGAACCCCAACTGGCGGAACAGCTGCTGGAAGTGCGCGCCCACGGCGACCTGCCCTTCACCGTCACCGGGGTGGAATACCAGGGGTTTCCCCTCCGGTGGGAGATCAGCCCGCTGGACGAGGGAACCGGCACCGATATTCTTTTCCGCTGGGACGGCTCCGAACCGGCGGGCATCCACAAGGGCCGGGTGGTGCTGCTGACCGACAACCCGGCCCAGCCCCGGATCGAGGTGCCCTTCAGCATCAACGTGCTGGCCGGGAAAGCTGAGAAAGAGGAGCCGGTGGACAACCGGCTGAAACGGCGGTGAGAGTTCAGTCGGCGAGAATGGTGAAACTGCCCGCGGCGCTGTAGACGTCACCGCTGGCGGTGCCGTCAACCACCATCAGTTCCAGACCCATGGGACACTCCAGCAACTGCTCGGGCATCTGGGCCGGAATCCGGATCGGCAGGTTTATCCGCCGTTCGTCGCCCGGCTGGATGCTGCCCGAACCACGGCGGAAGCCGTTGACCCGGCTACCGTCGCAGCGGATCAGATCGAGGCTGGCCTGGAACGACTGGCGGGCACCCGAAACGTTGGCAATGGCCAGCTGGGTCCAGAGCTGCTCGCCGGTGCTCACTTCCTCCTGAACCAGCAGAGTCACCTGGAAGGACTGGAGAGCGCTCTCCCGGACCACCGTCCAGCTCACCCGCTCGGTGAGCCGTCCGTCCGGATCGGCCAGCAACCAGGAGTCGTGGATGGTCACCACCGCTTCCAGGAGGTGCTCCCCCGGGGTGACGGTGTCGGTCTGGAGCAGGTACTGGGTGCCGTGGCTTCCGGCCAGCGGGGTTCCGTCCAGATACCACTGCACATCCACGCCGTCAGCAGCTGTCAGCACCAGGAAGGACTGCGTGTCGGTATCCAGGGTCACCAGCTGTTCCAAAGGTTCCCGGGAATCCACCGGCCCGGCGTAGTCAAAGATCCCCAGGGCCATGATTTCGCGGCACACCGGGTCGAACCCGCTGTCCAGCGACCGCATCAGGCAGTTGTGGGCCGGACGGAACTTGCCGTGGGCATAATATTCGCACCCTTCGTTGATCCCCACACCCTCGATGCCCAGCCAGTGGTGCCACTTGAGCTGCTGGGCGGCCATGTCGAACCAGCCCATGGAGGTGCAGTTGGGAGCGGAGGGCTCGGGTCCGGTGTAGGTGTCGTAGGGGCTCTGGTATTCGTCGGTGAGGCCGCCGAAGCTGTGGCCGAACTCGTGCAGCATCAGCTGCACGGCGCTGGCCGAACCGCCGGCACACACCGCATAGGCGCCCGCTCCCCCGCCGTAACGGGAAGTGTTGACCACCAGGATGATGGTGTCGTATTCGGGAACGGCAGCCGCAGCCTCCAGCACGAGGGAGGTCTGGGCGTAGAGCAGTTGAGGAACGCCGGCATAGTTGAAAGAGGAATTGAAAGCCGTGTCCACGTATACCGGGGGCACCTGGTCCGGCTGGTCGGTTCCCGACTGGCTGGAGGGCACCTCGAGCTTGTGAATGTTGACAAAGGACGCGAAGCGGTTGAACGGCTCGCTGCCCAGCAGACCGTTCACCAGGTTGTCCACGTGATCGGCGAACAGTCCCATCTCCGAATCGGTGTACCCGTCGCCCAGCACCAGGATGTCGAGACGGTTGGCCGGGTCACCGGTGAAGTAGACCGTTTCCGCCGGGCCACCGGCAGTGGCATCGTGCGAGTCCCGGGTCTGACTCTGGCGGAGTTCGATCTCCCGGCCGTCGATGACGGTCAGCAGACGGCTCTGGTGGCCCGCCCGGGAGATTTCGATCCGTTGGCCGGGCCCCACCGCCGGAATGACCACCGAAAAATGCTGGTCGCCTTCCAGTCGGGCGGGGCCGCCGGCCAGGGATCCCTCAACCACCGTGTCGGCATGAACGAGAAAGGGGTCGGCAAGGGGCCGGCGCAGAAGAGCACGGCCGCTGGCCTTGTCGATCACGGTGATTTCCAGCGAACCGCTGTCCGCTGCTGCAGCAGGCCCCCGGCGGGAGGGCACCAGCTCCACCGAAGTGAGCTCGATGCCCTGGGGGCTGCCGCGGAAGACCAGCCGCTGGGAGGGCTGGTCTTCCGTGGAGACGTCGTTGGCCATGCACGGGGAAAAACCGAACGTCGTGGAAATGATAATCACGAGGAGAGCCGTGAGCAGGGCCCGGGGCCGGTTCATCGTGCCGTATCCGTTTTCTCTGTCTGCCATGCTCATTGCCATCTCCTCATGCCTTTTGATCGCTGCTGACCAGAGGTAGAGTTCAACATCCGTGCCATACCTGGTACGTTCAGTCGGAGATGGATCAATGAACAGTATATAGTGTTTATTTACTAAGGTTTAAATAGTCGATAGTCTTTGGAGGATAAAGGAGAACCAGCAGTTTTGGCAGGTATTGGGGGTCGTGTGGGCAGATAAATAGCGCCAGCGGATGGTAATTTTTTACACACACACGCCAGTAGTGGTAATTTTTTGCCACTTCCGGCCGGTGATGTACAATTCTGCCGAAAATAAGGGACTACTTGTCGAAGAAACCGAAATTCGACCCGATCCGCATCTTGTCCTGCAAGTCCTGTGGATCTTCGTATTTGATGACCAGTGCGCAGAGCGATTCCATCTCCTCCGAGAGGGTCGTCATGGTCTTGTGGATGGCGATGATCGGCTTGCCCAGGGCATAAGCATACCCGGCTTCGAAAAAGGCCTGGCGCGAGGGATAGGAGAACTCACCGATGTAGTATTCCGCCGATTTCAGACCTTCAAGCCGGTGCAGCATCTTTTCCGCCGAGTGCTCCCCACCGAGCTTTCCCCAGCCGTCCACGTCCCTCTTGGGCACGAACAGCTCCGTCTCGGCATCCTCGAGATAGCGAACCAGTGTTTCAACTTCCTGGCGACCCAACTTGGGACCCGTGCCCAGGTAGACCCGTTTTTTGCTCATGATCCCGTCCCCCCTTTGATCGTTTTCCCATACTCGCTGTATACGTGACCTGTCGCCCCTTGTTCAACCGGCCGGCCCCTTGCCGGCCCGTCCCACCATTCCGGCCTGCCGCTGGTCCAATCCCAGCGAACGGACCTTGCCCGCCATTCGACGGTGCTGCTCAAAGCCCAGACGGATCAGTTCATCGATCAGCTCGGTGAAACTCAGCCCGCTGGCTTCCCAGAGCATGGGGTACATGCTGATCGGAGTGAATCCCGGTATGGTGTTCACCTCGTTGAGCAGCAGTTCACCGGACTCCTCCACGTAAAAGAAGTCCACCCGGGCCATCCCGCGCAGTCCAAGCGCCCGGAAGGCCTCGCCGGACAGCCGGCGGACCTCGTCCGCCGCTTGCTCCGGGATGACGGCGGGCACCACGGTTTCCGAGGATTTGTCGAGATATTTGGCCTGGTAGTCGTAGAACCGTCCACCGGGAATCACCTCCCCGGGTAGCGAGACACGGGGCTGCCGGTTCCCCAGCACGGCGCACTCGATCTCCCGGCCGGCCACCGCCTCCTCCACCAGCAGTTTGTCGTCGTAGCGAAAGGCTTCGTCCACCGCGGCGGCCAGCTCCTCCTCCCGGTCCACCCTGCTGATGCCCACGCTGGACCCGCAGCGGGCGGGCTTCACGAAAAGGGGTACGCCAAAGGCCCGGAGTATCGATGCCCCGGTTCCAGCGGGGTCGGCCGTCCACTGGTGCTCCTCCAGCGCATGCCACTGCACCACCGGCAGCCCGCGTGAGGCCAGCACCACCTTGGTCCGGTCCTTGTCGAAACAGAGCGCCGAGGCGTCCACCGGCGGACCGGCATAGGGGATTCCGGCCATCTCCAGCAGCCCCTGCAGCGTTCCGTCCTCTCCCGGAGAGCCGTGGATCATCGGCAGGACAAAGTCCACCCCAACCCGCACCGGACTCCCCCCGGAGCCGGATCCCGCCAGCAGTCCGCCGGCGGCCGGATCGGCGGACAGTGAGCAGCCGCGCACCCCGGGGGCTTCCCTATCGCCCCGGGAGAGCATCTCAAGGGTCCCCGGGCCGCAGAACCACCGGCCGGTCGGCGTGATGCCCACCTCCAGCACCTGGTAGCGTTGGCGATCGATCTGGTCCAGCACGCCGCGGGCCGAAACCAGGGAAACTTCATGCTCGGTGGACGGGCCGCCAAACAGAACGGCCACGGTGGGAATGTCGCTCATCTCTCGGCTCCCAGTGGAAGGGAACAGTTCCTCAACTGTCGTTACGGTCGATCAACGGTTGTATTGATTCTACCAGACATGGAACCCCTCCGATACCGCAGAAAAAGGTTAAACCGACGGCGCCGGTTGCCGACAAATAAATATGAAGCAACGGGGGAACCGATTTCGGCGGCCGCAACACCGTCCAGACTATGGGCCGGTGGTCCGCCACCGTCGCGTCCCCCATATTTCCACATGAGTAGCGGAGTCGCGCATGGCCTTCAACTGGAAGCTGGATAAAAAAATCCTCATCGTCGATGATGACGATAATTTCCGTGAATACCTCTACACCATGCTTTCTGAATGGGGCTACCAGGTGGTGGAGGCCGGGGACGGGATCAAGGCCATGCTGCGTATCATGGAGGAATCACCGGACCTGTTGCTGATGGACCTGGACATGCCCACCATCTCCGGCCGCCGGGTCACCGAACTGATCAACAGCGTTCCCCAGATCCGCAATATCCCGATCATCGTCATCAGCGGCAGCGCCATGGAGTTCAAGGACCGCCTGAAAACACTCGGTGCCGTGGCCGTCTTCTCCAAGCCATTCGACCTCGAGGAATTGCTCAGCACCATCGACGCCACCCTTGAATCCTCCACCCTGAAGGTTATCGAGGAGGAACCGGAAGCGGATGAAGAACCTGACATGCCGGCGGGCGAAGAGGAGAAGGATGACGTGTTCGCCCCATTCCGCAACGGTTCGCCCCAGGAGACGCTGGAGCACCTGCACCGGGAAGGCGAGCAGCAACCGGACAGCCTGGAGAGCACCGGCCAACTCAAGCTGGCCCAGTGTCTGATCGTCAGGAACTTCTTTACCCGCTTTGACGATCCCAGCGATGTGCTGCCTCGCCTGCACCCGCAGTTGTCAGACGAGATCACCCGCTTCAACCTCAACCCCACCGAGGGATTCGTCCTGTCGCAGATGGACGGACGCACCGACCTGGGCACCCTGTTTTTTGTCAGTGGAATGAGCCGCTTCAGCACCTGCCTGCTACTGGAGAACCTGCTGCGCAAGGGCATCGTGCTGCTGGAGGACGGGAGGGCGCGGAGTGGGTGAAAAGGGCACAGTATCCGTTTCGCCGATCTGGCCGGTGAGCTACCCCATGGTGGTCTTCGACCAGGAGGGCACCATCAGGGATGCCAACGAGTCTTTCAACCGGTGTATCCCCCACCAGGACGAACTGCTGTCCGGCGCCAACCTGGCCCAGATTCTCTTCCCCAACGACCCGGCCCGGTTCGCCGAACTGCTCACCGCCCTGTCACATTCGGGGGATGGCAAGCGGCCCACGGTGGAGGTGGAACTGAGCGGCAAGATCTTCCGGGCCGACATCTTCGCACTGCCCGGCGGAGAAAGCCGGGTCGAGACACCGCTGTTGACCACCGTACTGATCGACATCACCCGTGAGAAACAGATCGAACAGCAGAAGGCCGACTTCACATCGATGATCGTCCACGATCTGCGCGGTCCGCTCACCGCGATCATGGGCGTCATGGAGCTGGTGGTGGCTTCATGGGACAAGGGGCTGAAGGAATCCTACCGCGACATGCTGGCCAACGGGGTGAAGGAATCGTTGCGGATGAGCGGTCTGATCGACGAGCTGCTGGATATCGCCAAAATCGAGTCGGGCAAGTTCACCATCGACAGCGACCGGATCAGGATCGGCCCGGTGGTCCGCCGGGCGGTGAGCTCGATGGACAACATCGCCCAGCGGGAAGGCATCCTGCTGGAGTCGGTGATCGAACCCCAGCTGCCCGCCGTGATGGGGGACGAGGACAAGCTGACCCAGGTGCTGATCAACCTGCTCTCCAACGCGATAAAGTTCACCCCCCGGAAGGGTATGGTCTGCGTGTTCGCCGAACATTCCGGGGGCAGCACCCCGGAGATCAGGATCACGGTCACCGACACCGGAACCGGCATTGAACAGGCCGAGGCGGAAAAGCTGTTTTCCCGCTACAGCCAGGCCGACAACCAGCAGGCGGCGGAAGGCAAGAAGATGGGCGGGACCGGCCTCGGCCTCTACATCGTCAAGGAGTTGGTGGAGGCCCACGGCGGTCGGATCGCGCTGGCCAGCGAAAAGGGCCTCGGCACTTCAGTGATCTTCACCCTGCCCCTGTCAGACTGAACCGGAACTGTCCACCCGCTGCTGAGTGGCGTAGGAGTTGAACAACTGCCCCCACTTGCCGTTGAGCACCTGTCGCACCCGGGACTTGCCCACCAGGGGGTACCAGAGGACATCGTGGTAAAACCGTGAGGCCACGTAGGACCAGGGCACCAGCCAGGTCCGCAGCAACAGGTGCTCCAGCGGCTTCAGCGCCCCGTGGTAGATCATCTTCTGTCCGCGGCTGGCCAGGGTATTCTTCTTGGAACGGAAGCCGAAGCTGACCTTTTCCACATCGTCCCCCACGATCTCGATCTCCTCGAAGCGCCCGCAGCCCAGCCCCCGCTCGTGGGCGATGCGGATGAAATCGAGGGACATGGGGTCGATGCCCATCATGTGTGCGGACACCGCGTCGATGGCCACCATGTCACTGCTGGCCAGCACATAGTCGGTTTCGTGGGGCACCATGCAGCGCGGCCCCGGGCCGTCACCGGCCACCGTGCCGTCCATCACCGCGAACAGCCCGGGGTGGATCTCCTTCTGGATCATCAGCAGGTCAACGAGTGTCTCGTGGATCACACTGTGCGTCCAGTGTCGCCTCTGGTTCAGCAGGCCGCCGAAGGCGTTCTTCATCGCCCCGGTCATTTCGGTGAAGACGTGGGTCTTCATAGTGGGCAGGTGGATGATGTTTTCGCCGATGAACCGTTTGGGGATCTGGAACCCCTCGGGGTAGACGTCGTTGAGCACCAGCAACTCACCCTTGGGTGTGAAGTCGACCCACTCCTCCTCCTCCAGGTGGATGTTGTTCAGGCCGTATTTATCCACCACCACCTGTTTCTGGTGGTTGTTCACCTCGCCCACCTTGGAGTTCACCACCACCGTGCTGTTGTGGCAGCCGTGGATCAGCCGCGGGTCGTAGCCGTCCTCGAGCATGGTGTTGATCACCCCGTCCAACTGGTAGGGGGTGGTGGAGCAGGCCGGGAAGTAGACGTGCCAGGAGATGTTGATCTTCAGCCCCGTTTCGTTCTCCGGCGGGAGGTATGACTGGTAGTCGGCCAGGCGCATCGCCCTGCCGTAATCGGCGATCACCCCTTCGGGGCTGGTTTTCAGAACGGCCACTTTCGATCTGCTCAAGACTCCGGTCTCCTTGGTTGTCTTTCGCGGCCGGGCCGCGTAGATGAATGAAGGAGAATTATAGTCACTTCAATCTGTCATTGCGAGGAGCCCGCAGAGCGGGCGACGCGGCAATCTCCTTTTCGTTTGTGGTGCGATCACGAGATCGCTTCGGAGCCAGGGGCTCCTCGCGATGACAGGGGTGCTGTTGCCAGTCCCCGCCGGAGTCTGCTATATTTTCACCCTTGTCCGGGCAGTATGCCGGCTCTATCGCCGCCTTCTGGAGATACCCCAGGCCACATGAACAGCGAACCCATTCAGACGAACACCGGAGAGACCGCGGCCCCGTCCGGCCGGGGCCTGCTCCTCTCTCTCGGGGTGCTGGCCCTGCTGGCCGTGCTGGGCTTCGTGCTCTACGGCAACACCATCGATTCCGAGTTTCACCTCGACGACTACCCCAACCTGGTGGAAAACGCGTCGATCCACATGACCAGTCTCGACGCCGCGTCGCTCTGGCGGGCCGTTACCGCCTCGGTGGGCGGCAACCGGCCGGTGGCCTCGCTGCTTTTCGCGCTCAACTTCCGCGCCGGGCAGTTCAATGTGCGCAGCTTTCACATCACCAGCATCATCTGTCACATCCTCGCCGGCTGGCTGCTCTTTCTCTTTCTCCGCCGCACCCTGCTGATGTCCCGTTTTGCCGGCCGCTTCGACGACCGCGCCGGGCTGGTGGCCCTGCTGGCCACCCTGGTCTGGTTCACCCACCCGATCCAGACCCAGGCGGTGACCTACATCGTCCAGCGGGCCAACGTGCTCTCCGGGCTGTTCAGCTTTGCCGCGCTCTACCTCTTTGCCGTGATCAGGACGTCAGATCCCGGCAGCGGCCGGCGCACCCTGCAGTGGGCCGGACTGCTGCTGGCCGTTCTGCTGGCCCTGGGCAGCAAGGAGACGGCCGCCATCCTGCCGGTGATCATCCTGCTCTATGAGCTGTTTTTCTTCCTCGAGTTCGATTTCAGCCGTCTCCGGGGCAGACCTTACTACCTCACCGGGCTGGTCGTAGCGTCATCAATTATCATCATCGCCCCGGCCCTGATCCTCTACGCCGATTACAAGCGGTTCGGGGTCTGGCTTTTCGAGCGGATGGACACCATCTACCACTTGCGCGGCTTCACCATGTGGGAACGTGTATTGACCGAGTTCCGGGTGCTGGTCCGTTACATCACCTTGCTGGTCCTGCCCCTGCCGGGCCGGCTGAACCTCGAGCACGAGGTGCCGATCTCCCGAAGCCTGTTCAGCCCGTTCACCACGCTGCTCAGCCTGCTGTTCCTGCTGGCCCTGGTGGCCCTGGGGTTCTACCTGGCCCGCCGGCGACCGCTAATCTCCTTCTTCATCTTCTGGTTCTTCATCCAGCTCGCCATCGAGTCGTCGTTTGTGCCGCTGGAGCTGATGTTCGAACACCGGCTCTACCTTCCCTCGGTGTCGCTGGCGGTGATTCTGGCCGTTTTGCTGCTGCAGAGGAGAACCGTGCCCGCGGACGAGGCCCTGGCTCCCTTAACGGAGCCGCCGGTGCCGTCCACAGTGCCTTCCTCCAAGGAGGGCCTGCCATGAACGGCATTCTGGACAGATTCACAGGCAAGATCCCGGGCACCATCATTCTTCTGGCGGTGGTGATCGTCTTTTCGCTGTTCACCGTTCAGCGGAACCAGGTCTGGCAGACCGAGCTGTCGCTGCTGGAGGACTCGGCGAAGAAGTCCCCCGGCAAGGCGAGGATTTTCTCCAACCTGGCCCGGACCCACTACCTGGAGGCCGAAGCGGAAACCGACGGCGACGCGGCCCTGGCGCGGATGCAGCAGGTGATCGACAACGCCCGCAAAGCGCTCACGCGTGACCCCACCCTGCTGGACGCCCACGTGCACCTGGGCAACGCCTACGCCTACCTGGGTCAGTTGGCGGCGACGTCCCCCGAAACAGCAGCCCAGGCCCGGGAGCTGGGCGACATGGCCATCGATTCCTTTTCCCGGGCCATCTTGATCAATCCGGAGTATCCCGACGCCCACGTCAACCTGGGCCTGGAACTCTCCCGCAAGGGCCAGAAGCAGGAGGCCATCGAGCAGTACAAGATCGCCATCGAGTTGAACCCCATGCACCTCAAGGCACGCAATAACCTGGGCAACGTCTACCAGTCGCAGCAACAGTACCAGCTGGCCATCGAGGAGTATCTCTTCTGCCTCGAGATGTACTCGGGGATGCCGGAGGTGCACAACAACCTGGCCAACAGCTACCTCAGCCTCAAGCGCTACGACGAGGCCGAGCGGCACTACAAGGCGGCGATCAACCTCTTCAAGGACTTCGGCATCGCCCACACCAACCTGGCCATGGCCTACCTCGAGCAGGGCAAGGTCAAGGAGGCGCGGTTCCACATCGACGAGGCCCTGCGCATCGACCCCAACAATACCGTGGCCCAGTCCATGGTCAGCACCGTGCCGCTGCAGCGCGTGCCGCTCGATCCGGAAGGGGGCCAGCCGCGCCCCCAACGCCCGGTCTCTCCCCCACCGGCCGCCCCCCGGGGGCAGTAGCCGATCCCGAACTCTCCAGTGGTTCAGTTTCTTCTGTGCAGCAGCAGTGCGCCCGTGAGGCAGAGCAGGGTAGCGGAGAGGATCACGGACCAGAGGCCCGACAGGGAGATCCAGGTGAAGAGCTGGTTCATTTCAGTGCTCGGAAGGGGGGCTTCAGGAGTGAGCCCCGGTTGGGTCCGCAGCCTGGACTGGACCTCATCGGGCAGGCGGGGGTGGAGCGCCTTCATCACCGCCGGGTAGTGGCGCAGCAATATCTTCTGCTCCATGGCCGCCATCACCGGGCGCTCGGCGTCGAGGTGGTGATTGCGGGCGCCGATGTGCCGGAGGGCCTCGGTGAGAAAGAAATCCTCCACCGCCCAGGTCCGGTAACCGGCCACCGTCTCCTCGGGATTGAAACGGGCCCCGGTCTCCCGCCAGTGCAGTCGGTGGATACGGTTCTGCTTCCCCAGGCCATCCCGGTCGAAACGGCTCTTGAAACTGACACCGGCCTTGCGGTCGACGATCAGGTAGCCCAGCTGGACCTGGTGGATAAAGCCGCCCAGGGCCAGCAGGAAAATGGCCGTTCCCACCAGAATGTTTCTCCAGGCCACCCCCACCGGCGGATTGTTGTCGCTCCGCGGCCGGATCACCAGCGCCACGTAGAGCAGGCCCAGGCCACCGGCCACCAGATTGATCCAGACATCGCGGATCTCCCCCACCCGCAGGGGCAGCAGGTGCTGGACATACTCGTCCAGCAGCCCGGCCAGCATGGTGAAGAGCAGGCCATGGACGTAGATCTGCGTCCCGGACAGCCGACGGTGAAAGGCCCACCAGAAGAGTACGGCCAGCACGCTGTATTCCAGCAGGTGGACCTTTTCCACCAGGCCCACCACCGGGTTGGGACCTTTGAGCAGGACAAAAACCAGGCCGAAGAGCAGCAGAAAGAGGCCCAGGCCGAACCAGCGAGCGGGCTGGCCGCGGAAGAGACGCAGGTGGATGGCGAGAAAGCCCAGACCGGCGGTGGTGAAAAGGATGAACAGTGGAAGACGGACACCCTCGTCCCCCAGGGCCGCCCGCAACCGTCCCACATAGGGCAGGGTGAGCAGGATCAGGGCCAGGGGCAGGGCCAGGACGAGAATCCGCAGCACCTCGGGGAATCCCCTGGTGCCAGGCCTGCCGCGGTCCTGGTCCATCACATCCGCTCCGGGATCCCGATACCGAGAATGGAGAGGGTCTGCTCCATCCGGCTGCGGAAGAGACGGACCAGCAGCGCCCGCATCTCCTTGAGACGCAGGTCATTCTCGTTGATGATGTGATACTTGTGGTAGTAGTTGTTGAATCGTTGGGCCAAGGTGAAGGCGTGGCGGGCCACCTGGGAGAGTTCCAGGGCCTCCACCGCCGAGGCGGTGATGTCCTCCCCCTGGGAGAGCTGGTGCAGCAGTTCCCAGGTATCTGACTGCTCGGCCTCGGAGAGGAGAGACATGTCGTAGCGGCCGGCGGCCTCATCGGACTGACCAGCATCGAATCCACCCAGCTTACCGAGAATATTCCCGGCCCGCACCGCGGCGTATTGCACGTAGGGCCCGGCCTCGCCCTCGAAGCTCATCGCCTCGTCCAGGTCGAAGACGATGACCTTGTTGCGGGTGAACTTGAGCATGAAGAAGCGCAGCGCACCGCAGGCGATGACCCGCGCCGTTTCCTGCTGCGTCTCCGGCGGCAAGGACGGGTTGCGCTGGCCCACCTCTTTTCCGGCCTTTTCCACCAGGTGATCCAGCAGGTCGTCGGCCTTGACCCCCAGCCCCTTGCGGCCCGACATCTCGACAAACGCACGGCCGGCGTCCTCCTCGGTCACCGGCAGTCCCAGTTCCTTCGCCGTGCTCGGACTGAGTGCCACGAACTCGTAGGAGAAGTGGATCGAGCGGTCGGACTGCTCGGGAAAACCCAGCACCCGCAGGCCCTCGGCCACCACACGCTGCAGGTAGGACTGGCGAACGTCGATCACGTTGTAGACCACACCGGCATTGCCGAAGGACGGGGCCTGGTCGGCGGGCACCCCGTCCGGCTGGGTGGCCCACAGCTGGTGGCCATCCGGGTAGCGGTGAAACCGAGCATAGGAGAAGTCGGCGCCCAGCAGGCCGAACTTCCAGAGCTGGTAGGCCACATCCTTGCCCACGTAGGTCACCGTGCCGTCGGAGCGCACCAGCACCTTGTCCGGATCGTCCATCTCGGCAAAGGCCTCGCTCTGCTTCAGCGGCATGACCCAGCAACCGGCGTTCTTGCCCTCCTTCTCCAGCACGGCAGCCCCCCGTTCCTTGAGCAGATCGAAAGCCTTCTGCCAGAACTGCAGGCGGATGATCTCCCCTTCCCAGGGCAGCAGGTCGTAGGCCACACCGATGCGTTCCATGGTGGCGATGTGCTGCCGCACGTTGCGCTCGGCGATGGCCGCGGCCACTGCCGCCACCTCTCCCTCACCTTTTTCGATGGCATGCAGCGTTTCGCTGCGCAGTTTCTTGCCCTCTTCGCCCTTCGACTCGTAGAAGTCCATCACCCGGGAGTAGACATCCCAGCAGCTGAAGTCGAAGGGTTCGGCCACCCCCTGCACATCCTCCAGGGTCTTGACCCCCTCCAGTTCGCGAAAGCCGATCACCACATCGGCCACCTGTACCCCCGTGTTGTCGATGTAGTTCTGCGTTTCCACCGGACGGCCGAGGCTGCGCAGGGCCCGGATCAGGGTGTCGCCCAGCACGGCGTTACGCAGGTGTCCGATGTGCGCCGCCTTGTTGGGGTTGATGTTGGTGTGCTCGACGATGGCCGCCGGGGCCGATTCATCCGGCTCTGGTATACCGCTATCCAGGGCCCGGTTCAGTTCGGCGACAAAGCTGTTGCGGTCGAAGAAGACGTTGACGTAGCCGGCGCCGGCCACGGTGACCGCGGAACATCCGGGTGGAGGCGTGTCGAACGAATCGACGATCTCCTGGGCGATCTGCCGGGGTGCCCGTTTCAGTTTCTTCGCCAGTTCGAAGCAGACCGGCGTGGCCAGGTCACCCATTTCGGTGTTCGGTGGCTGCTCCAGCACCAGCCGTTCCGGCGCCTGCCCAAACAGGGAGTCGATACGTTCGCTGAGCGTACTGCTGACAGTCTTTCTCAGGTGGTCCCAGATGGCCATGCGGCTCCCCCCGCCGCCCGTCTCTGCAGGCGGCCCTTTCGTGTTTGCCTATGCATTCCGCCGCCGGCGGGCGGATCAAATGTCGGAGCAGGAGTATACCGATTCAGCCGAAGCCGGATCAACCGGTGAAGATGCCATGCGGCTCTCTCAATGCATCCCCTTCAATTAAGAATCAACCATGGCCACGACGATCAAAGACACCAGGGACGCAATCTACTCTCGGGCTAGGTTTTCCCCATCCGGTCGAATTTTGGCGAGCCACAGGCCGGTGATCCGGTCCGCAGCGCCAGCGGGACCGGAGGCCGCCGTGACGACGAGAAGAACGGGAAGCAGGCGGGAAGTTGTCCAGGTGATCATCTGCCCTCCTCGGCTGTGAGCGATCCCCGCCGTACCGGCGACCAGCAGCGGACCGTACGAGCGGGGAATCTCGTCCTGTCGTTGCGAACACGGTTTCAACCGCTGGTCGCCGCACCGCCGGCACGCAGTCGCGCTTTGACCTTTTCCAACTGCGGGCGGACCAGGTGCCCCACCCGGATTTCGTCGAGCAGGATCGCCCTCTCGTAATGCCGGATCGCCTCCTGCGGCCGGCCGCTGAGCATCGCCCGGTCCCCCCGGAGAACGTGGACGAATCCGTTCCGGGGTTCCTCCCGCTCGGCCAGGGCGAGCGCATCCTCCATCTCGTCCAGTCGCTTGAGATTCATCAGCAGCTGGGCCAGGCGCAGCCCCACCTCGGCCACCGGCTTGCGCTCGAGAAACTGCCGGAGGAGTACCACCGCCTCCTCCGGCCGGTTCATCCGCTCGTAAATCATCGCTGCCTGCAGCGCCGCATCCTCGAAATCCGCGCAGAGCGCCAGGGCCTGCCGGTTCGTCTCGAGGGCCTCGGAAAACCTGTTTTGCCGCATCAGCTGGAAGGCGCTCTTGATCAGAGCGTTGGCCCGGACCAGGTCGCGCGGGTCGGGCAGCGGTCCGCCGGAGGCCGGGGGGGAAGACGCCACCACGTAACCCAGCGCTTCGAGCCGGGCCAGTTCCTCTCCGCTCACCGGGCGGGCACTCCGCCCTTCACCGAAGGCCGGAACGAGTTTCAGCCGCTGATCCAGATCAGCGCCCAGGGCGGCCACGCGCGGGCTGTCCGCCGAGTACCGGTTGGTCAATTCGCCCGGATCGCTCTCCAGTTCGTAGAACTCCGGCCGGGGGCCGAGGATGAGCTTGTCCCTCGGGCTGCGCAGGCCGTAGAGCGGACTGCACCCCGCCGACTCGTAGGGCAACAGGCTTTCGATGTAGACCGCCCGCTCCGCGGCCCCGCCAGCGGCGTCCCCGAGCTTCTCGAGCAGGCTCATTCCATCCCGCGGCTCGGACAGGGGCAGACCGAGCAAATCCTCCACCGTGGGCCGGAGATCGGCCAGACTCACCACCCGGTCCGTGACGCGGCAAGGCCCGGGAAAGAGAGAGGGGGAAGAAATGATGAACGGCACCCGCATGGTGCTGTCGTAAATGAAGAGGCCGTGAGTCGCTTCCCCGTGCTCGTCCAGGCTTTCGCCATGGTCGGCCACCAGCACGATCAGGGTTTTTCGTCGCAGGTCCTGGCGGTCCAGTTCGGCGAGCAGGAACTTGAACTGACTGTCCATGTAGGCGATCTCAGCGTCGTATGGCCGGCCGGCAAAGCGGGGCAGGCTCCGGTACGGCGATCTGTAGGGGATGTGAGCATCGAAATAATGGATCCAGACGAAAAAGGGCGACTCCCGGGACTCCTTCCGGCGCTGGCGCAGCCAGTGGAGCGCCGATCCGGTCACCTCACCGGCGGAGCGGACCAGGGCTTCGATCCCGCCCCCCGAGCCGGCACCCGGGCTGACGGAGAAATCGTAAAGTTCGAAACCCTGGTTCAGGCCGAAGCGCTGATCCAGAACGAAGGCGCCGATGAACGCCGCCGTATCGTATTGCTGCTCTCTCAGGGTTTCGGCCAGGGTGGTGTATTCCGGGGCCAGGCGGTAGCTGCCGTTGTTCCGGATTCCGTGGCGCGGCGGGATCAGGCCGGTGAGCATGGTGGCGTGGGAGGGAAGGGTAAGCGGTACCGGGGTTACCGCATCATCGAACTGCACGCCGTGCTCCGTCAGGGAGTCGAACGCTGCGGTTTCGGCCGTCTCGCAGCCGTAACAACCGAGTCGGTCCCGGCGAACCGTGTCCAGCGTGACCAGGACGAGATTGTACCCCGTCGCCGCGCCATGCTCGAGGCGCTGCCAGGCATCGGCAGACCGGCCGCCGTCCCCGCAGGCTGCGCCGGCCAGGACCAGGGGAACGAGGAGAAGGATCGCGACTCGGCAGGGATGGCTGGCGCGAGCACGGGGTGAAACCATGGACAATACCTCCATCGGGGTGCGGATGCCAGTCGTCATTTTAACGAATCAGGCAGAGGCCGTCTATCCGTGGCTCGTTTTCGGCCAATCCCTGAGCGACTTCGACCAGCAGATAGGTCGTCACGGCAATCCAGATCTGCGTCTTGACCGCGTTGCCGGATGTTCCGTAAAAGGTCTTGATTCGCCCTCGAGCTGTTCCTCCCGAGCGACGTCGGAGCGCAGCGACCGGCGCGAGGATGAAGCGGCTCGAGGGCATGACTCGACTTTCAACACGACAATTGAGTAAACTGCCCGATCACGTGCATCCGAAATATCCCGGCCGATCTGCGGCCGACAGAACCATGAGTCACCACCAGCACAATGGGCAATACCGACCTCCTCAAACATTTGAATCCGGCGCAGCAGAAGGCCGTGATGTACGGCAAGGGACCGATTCTCGTCCTGGCCGGCGCCGGCTCGGGCAAGACCCGGGTGATCACCTACCGCATCGCCCGGCTGCTGCTGGAGAAACTGGCCCAGCCCTCCCAGATCATGGCCGTCACCTTCACCAACAATGTATAGG
>CBESOE010000073.1:0-20982 GCA_965531145.1 uncultured bacterium
AGTGACCATTATCATACTTACATTGCTGTTAAAACTGAGGACAAAGTTAGGTGAGCCGGAAGAGTCGGCCCTTTCTTCATGTACTTATATATTGCTGCTTGGGGAAATGCAAGAAGGGGCATCCTCCCAGAAATGGCTTAAGCGATCCACCACCTCCTGGGAACCATAGACGTATCACTTACTGGTCACAGTCCGAACCATTGCCAGAATCCCTGCCTTGACGGCAGGCGGTAGATCAGCCCATGCCAGTACAACGGCTCTCAGGTCAGGCGGGAGCTGTTGCATACATATTGCATACTTTTTGTGCTCAGGAGTGCTTTTGGAGTGCTCTGCGTGTGCGCACTGTTGCTCAGGGCCAGTTGAGGCAGGTTTTTCTAATGCATTGATTTGACCGGGTTTTGCATGCAAATGACACTGACTTGCGTCACAAGTGCAATCATTACAATTAGATAGAGCCGGGGTTCGATTCCCGCCGCCTCCACCAGCCGAAGCTGTCAGATCTCAATCCCTGTCATCCCGTTCAGTGTGATGCTCACAGAGTTCCTCGAGCCGGGTCTCCGGCTCGTGGTAGCGGGGATAAATGTGTGTGAGGGTGGTGTAGGTGAACAAGGCGTTTACCTGGCGGATCCGGATCAGCCAGTGGAAGATGAAGTAGGAGAGGAAGAGGGACGGGTAGAGGTAGAGCAGGTTCACCAGCTGGATCGAGAACCAGCTTTCCAGGCCTGCCGTGCCCGGGAAGCGGGGGGTGAGCCAGGAGAAGAACCAGATCCCCGCCGGAAGGGAGGTGACCAGGTAGAGGACCACTCCCCAGGACTGCCCGGCCTCAACCGCCTTGCTGGGGCAATACCCCATACAGCGCATACAGCTCTCACAGTTGTATTTCCAGTAGGGCCGGGGCTTTCGTTTGCCAACCATGGTGATGGCGTTCGACGAGCAGCTTTCCGCGCACTGGCCGCAGCCGGTGCATCGGTTGTTGGCGAAGAACATCTTGGCCAGGAAGAAACGCCCCACCAGCAGGTAGAGTGCGGAGAGCCAGAGCAGGGGCAGCCCCCAGATCAGCAGGTCCCAGATGTTGGACCAGGAGAGCCAGTGGGTATCCCCCGCCAGAATACGCTGGAAAATCCTGTCGGCTCGCTCCTTCCTACGGGAAATGTATGTCGGGGAATTCTCCCGGGAGAAGCCTGAATAGAGCGACATCCAGTTGGACGGCATGTCGACGGCGGTGATCCCCCGAAGCCGATACCCCTTGCACAACAGAATCAGGCCGATGAGCAGCGCTGCCGTGCCCGCCGCCCCCGGTATGGTGACCGGCCCGAACTTCAGTGCACCGCGGGTGGCCATGCAGAACGCAGCGGCGCCTTTGCCGGCCGGCAGGCCCAGGGCGAAGCAGATCATCTTCCAGGGGGCGGTGAAGCCGTGGGTCGGAAAGACCAGCACCGCCAGTTGGTGGCGTGAGGCCACCAGTTCACGCTCCGGTTCGGCCGATTCGATGGGGATCACGGCCGAATTGATATCCTTCGCCTGTGCAGCGCCGTCCACCCACCGGGCCACCCGATAGGAGTTGCCGGTGCCGCTATGGTAATAAATCTTGGCACTTAAATATGTGTGCATCGGTCCATCTTCACCCTCAACTCCCCGGCCGGTTCCCACCGAAAGAAGAGCCGATGGAGAGATACCAGCGCTGGCGGCCTTCCTCGGCCACACCATACGCGAAGTAGAAGGGGCCCATGATCGTTTCCGCGCCGAGGAGCAGTGTTGTGGCAAAGCGCAGGTCGTCAATGGAGACGTCCTCCGAATCGATCCACGCATTGCCGGCCTCGACCCACCCGCCAAGATAGACGCCCTTGCCGAGCACCGACGGCAGGTTGGCTATGCGGTAAAAGTAGGTGGGACGGAATACAGCATAGTGCTGGCCCACCAGTTCACCGCGATCGTACGCCGACATGGAGAAGAGCCCGCCCAGGCCGAACCAGGCGAATCCGGGAATCTCGTCGCCACTGTTCGATCCCCCCTCGAGCCAGGTGAGCATTGTGTGCCGGCCCCAGCTTTTGGCGTATACGCCGTTGAACGCCATACCGTCGTATCGTTCATCGGCACCCAGTGACGGCTGGGAAGAATAGAAGGATGCGGCGAACAGTCCTCCCTTCCGGGGAAAGTAGACACTGTCCAGGGTATCGATGGCCAGGGATGAGCTCCACCCGCCGGTATCGCTGCGGTCAACGAAGCCCTCGGGCTGGAATCCCTCTTCCAGTGAGTAGTCGATCAGCCCGCGGGACAGGCCGAGGCGGAATTCGCCCCAGGTCCCGAAAGTGATGCCGGCGAGACATTGGCCGACCAGGCTCCGGGCCTTGAATTCCGCGGTGTGCTTCTGCTCCACGAACAGATCGGTCACCACCCGGCTGGCCAGCAGCCCGGCGGCGACAAAAAACCGTCCGGAAAAGTCGAGCGGTTGGTAGAACTCGGTGCCCAGCCACTGCTGGTTGCCCAGCACCAGGTCGGTCCTCCATTCGGCGTTGAGGGCGTTCATCGGCCGGATGGTAAGGTTGGTCAGCAGGTCGAACGAGGTATTCTGGTCGTCGTCGAGGGTGATCTTCACCGCGCCGTGGATATAGTTCGGTGCCCACGGCTTTTCCCGCACGCTGATCACCACCCCGATGCCATCGGGGTCGGTGAACAGGCGGTAATCGATGAACTGAAAATCGCCCAGGCCGAAGATCAGGTCCAGATCTCTCTCCAACTGGACGATATCGAGGTCTTCCCCCGGCTCGAGGTGCATCCGGTTCCAGATGGTACGTTGATCGATCCTCTTCAATCCCTCGATCCCGGTGAAGACGATGGTGGTGGATCCCGTGTCGGATATCTTCATCTCTGACCGGTACTGGTCATATTCCTCTTCCGAAAGGGACAGTGGGGTCAGGACCGCCAGCTTCTCCCTGGCTCCTTCTTCGCCCAGGCTGATGGTCGATTCGATTTCCGAAAAATCGAGGGTGCTCAGCGCCGCCACTGACGGGGTGAGCAGGATGTCGGCAGCATCCCTCATCTCCCGGTTGCCCTCGAGGCTGATGATTTCCATCGCCTGGGAGGTGATGCCCAGAAGGGATTCCAACTGGTCCGGCGACAGCAGCTGGCTGCCGATATCCACCGTGATCACAATATCCGCGCCCATCTGGCGAACGATGTCGGTGGGAATGTTGCGAACCAGGCCGCCGTCCACCAGCCGGCGGTCGTTGAGCCTCACCGGTGCGATGACACCGGGTATCGATGCGCTGGCCAGCATCGAGAGGGGCAGGTCACCATTGTCCAGGAGGATCATCTCACCGGACTCGATATCAGTGGCCACGGCGGTGAAGGGGATGGGCAGATCGCTGAAATCCTCGGTGCCCGCCACGGGCAGGGTCAGTTCGCGGAATTTGAAGAGCAGTTTTCGCCCGCTCCGTACGCCCCGGGGGAGGACGAGCTTACCCTGGCTGAAACCGACCTCGAACCCCATCAGGTAGCGCTGGTCCTCCTCCTTGCGGCGGAACGCCCGGTCGCGGCGGGATGTCTCATCCTCGAAGAGCTGGTCCCAGTCCATGTCGGTGAAGATGACCTCCAACTCGTCGGCTGAGAGACCGGAGGCATAAAGGCCGCCGACGATGGCGCCCATACTAGTGCCGGCAATGTAATCGACTGGGATACGGTGTTCTTCCAGCACTTTGAGCACGCCCACGTGGGCCATGCCCCGGGCTCCACCGCCGCTCAGGGCAAGGCCGATGCGAGGACGGTCAGGGAGGGGCGGCTCGGGAACGGGTGGTGTGACATGCTCCCGGGAATAGCCCACAACGGACAGCAGCAGGAAGCAGATCGTGGTGATCTGCAGGGCGGGACCGTATCGTCGGGCCAGGCTCATGTGTTGTCTTTCATGTCCGCGGGAGTGCGGTTGACGGCAATCTTAGCAAATTCACTCCTGTCTAGATAGAAACCGCCGGGGATGGTACACAAGAAAGCGGGAGCTTTCGCTCCCGCTTAGTACGAGAAGACAGGCCCTGGTCGCCGGTCCTAGAACTTGATGATGTAGTCCACCTGCCAGCGGTGGAGATCTTCGCTCAAACCGTCAGCGGTGTTGGTGTTGTAGTAGGTGACGTTGAAGTAGGATTTGGCCACGCAACCCAGCCGGACATCGAAACGGTGGGCCTTGAGATCGGAGGCGCGGGAGGTATCCGACTGGGTGAAGACATAGAACAGCGCGTCGGGCTCGGAGTAGTAGTAGCTGTAGCGGAACGCCCAGCGCCACTTCTTCTTGTAGTCACCCACCTGCAGGCGGCCGAAATAGGCGGTGTCCTCGTCCTTGGCGATGCCGGCGGCGCCGAGGTTGTTGTAGTAGAAGAGGGTGATTTTCAGGGGCCATTTTTCTCTGGCGGCATACTTGTACTCGGCAAAGAAGTTGAGGATCTCGAACTCACTGACCAGCATCCCGTTTTCATCGACGATGTTGGTCATGTTGTTGCCGTCGAGGGAACCGTCGATGGTCTGGTCGGCGATGGCCTGGGGGTTCGTCCAGCCGTCATAACCGGCGCCGATGAGGAACGTGCTCTTGTCACCGAACTTGAAGTTCAGCCCGGTCTGGACGCCATAGAGGTTCGAATCGGAACCGCTGCCGCTCTCCTCGAGCAGATACTGATAGAGGTCGATGTCGATACCCTTGAACGCGCCGTCGCCGCCGCCGAATTTGAAGTTCTCCATCAGGCCTTCCACGGTGACGTCGTCGTCCCACTGCATGTCGGATACCTTCCAGCGCTTCTTGGCGTCGAACTTTCCGCCGATCAGGCCGACCCACTCGATCGGTTCCCAGTTGATGTAACCCTGGGCGAGGTTGAACTCCTTGAACGTGAAGCCGCCGTCGAAGCTGGTGTTGTTGGACACCGGGTCGTTGGGGTTACCATTCCGCAGCTGAATGCCGATGAGCAGTTCATCGGTGATGGTGGCGGTCAGGCCGGCGCGGATGCGCATGCGAAAGCGGTCCCGGCGGTCGTCGTCGTAGGAACCTTCCTTCTTGAAACCCTCGTAACGGGCCCGGACATCGCCGTTGAACTTGATCCGGTCATACCATTTTCCGGGCTTCTCTTTTTCTTCGCCGGTGTCGGGGGCTACCGCGGCATAGGCCGGCAGCCAGGCGGCCAGCAAGAGCAGAACGGTGATCAGCGTCAGTGTTTTTTTGATCATCTACTTTCTCCCTCTCCTCTCTCCTGTTGCATGTGACCCAGAAATAAGACATCAACCATTGAAAGTCGGCCGGGTGGCCCGGTTTTCATATTAAGTGCGGGCAGATGATGACCGGGAATTGTTAATGCTGTATGAGGGCGGAATAAAAGTACGATAAGGCGTCCTGTGTGCGGTTGATTTGCCCAGGCGATTTGCACGTACAATTCACCTGCTTCAGCCGCCCGCAGGATGAACTGTGCGGGAGAAGAAATGCCTCAATTGGCCGGCCTGACCCACCGCAGCAACGAACCGGGGGCCGATCACCAGCCGCTGACCGCCACCTCCGGGCGATCCTCGGCGCCTCGGCCACGGCCGTGATGAGCATCACCTTCCTGCCCACCCTGATGGCCTGGATGGGCAAGCGGCGCACTACTTGAACAGTTTGAGGAAGAAGACCGAAGCGGCCACGCCCTCACCCGGTCCGGCAATGGGCACACCCACTGCGAAGCGGATGACCAACTGCCAGGGCCCGATCACGTTGCCGTTGATCTCGGCACCGGCAAGGAATTCGTTTTCCAGGCCGGTATCCTCGTCGGTGGCCCAGGCGGCATCCACCCGGCCTCCCAGCCGGATCACCCCGCCCAGGGAGAGGCCGTAGTAGAGGTGGGCCAGTTCGGCCCGGGACGCGGTGACCAGGCCGCCCTTGTACCCCGCCACCCTGGTGCCGCTGAAGGTGCTGAAGTCATACTTGCTGAAGCGGTCGAGGTTCTGGCCGTCCACGTGCTCCAACTCCAGTTCCAGTTCGGTGAAGCGTTTGAGCCGCCAGGATTTCTGTGCCGAGACCCGCCAGCGGAGAAACTGGTCCTGGTCCGGGTCGTACTCGGTGTTGTCCGGCAGGCCCCAGGCCTCCCAGTCGGTTCGTTGATACAGCGTGCCCCGGCCGCCCAGCTGGTAGCCGGAGCGGTTGAAGGTCAGGTCCAGACGGGCGCCGTGGGTCAGGGTGTCGTTGGGGATGACGAATTCCGGATCGGTATCATCGGCGTCGTTGTAGCGGTCCATCTCCAGGAGATAGGACAGGTCCATCTTGGTGTAGCTGCCCAGCGGCCGGCCAATGGTCAGTGACAGCCCCGCCTGCTGCGTGTCCACCGCCTCCTCCGGCACCTCCTCCCCGTCACGGTAGAGCACTTCTTCCAGGGGGATGAAGACCCCGTTGATGCTGCCTCCGGCGTTCCACTTGCTGTTGCCCAGCTGGGGGTCGGCGGCGGAAGCGCTGAGCAGCAGGCCGGCGAAAAAGACGTTGGCCTGGATGTCGCTGCCCTTGAGGCTGCGGGTGTAATAGTCGATACCGGCCAGCGGCACCGGGTAGTCCAGCGAGTCGTCGTAGAAGATGCCGCCCACCAGGGAGAGCAGTCCGTAGTCGAACTCCTCCTGCACCTGCCGGCCGCCGGAGCCGTCCTTCTTCAGGTAGCGCATCCCCTGTTCGGTATCCCGGACCACGGTTGAATCCGACTGCATGACCTGTTCCCGCCGCTGTTCGAACTGCGGGTCGTTGAGGCGCAGCGAGGTGAGCAGGGTCTCCTTCTCCACCTGGACGGTGGTGTTGACGAACTTCTGCAGTTCCTGGCCCACCCGGCGCAGCGGCATGACAAAGGAGCCTGCGGCCCCCCATTCCATCGGTTCGCCGTTCTCATCCACCGGCGAGCTGTGGATCGTCTCCACGTTGGAGAAGACATCGCCACCGAGGCCCACCTGGATTCCCCTGGTCCTCACCCGGGTGTAGAGTTCCCGGTCGATCCAGACCGTGCCCTTCCAGAGCGTTTCGCTGACCGTTTCGCCGGAGGGCTCGAACTCCACCACCCAGCAGTCCCGGCCGTCGATGGTGTCCGTGCCCCGCAGGCGGTAGCGGTATTCCTTGAGCAGCGTGATCTCCAGCGGCATCTCCGCCGCCTTGTCCGGCTGGATGATGGGGATTTCGGGGATCTTGCCCCGCCACTTCACTCCGCCGAGGTAAACCCGCTGCCAGGCCCAGTCGAATCCCTCGCCTTCGGTGTAGAAGAAATCGCCCTCCCGGGTCACCTCGAAGGCGCCTCCCGAGGGGATGGTGAAACGGAGATACTCGGTCTGCACCGCGGTGTAGCGGTGCAGGCGGCGGGCCTGGCCGTCTTCGAAAACCTGCAGCCGGCGCAGGATCTCGGCCACCGGCATCTGCCGCTCCCCGGTGATGGTGATCTCCTCCTCAACGCCGTCCTGGTCGGCGGCGCCCAGCCGGCTCACCCGGATCAGCAGTACCGGCCCGGGGTTCTCCACGGTGAGCCGGTAGCCGTTCCCCATGTTGCGGAAGCGCTGGATGTCCACGGCTTCGCCGGTCTGCAGGTCCACCAGCTGCGGCATGAACAGCCCGCCCTGGTCCAGCTCGATCACCGCCGGACCTTCTCCGGGCGGTGTTTCCACCACCAGCCGGAGGCCCAGGTCTTCGGCGCGGACAAAGGCCCAGGCCCGGAAGCCGCCCCGCGGCTCGGAATAGGGGTCGTGGGAGAGCTCGCCGCCAAACTCCCGGGCCAGCACGGTGAGCGGCCGCAGGTCGGGATCGGCAATGCCGGACATGTCGAAAAAGGTCAGTGACGCACCGGCGGCCGCCTGTTCGGCAGCCCGGGCCACCATCTGCTCGGGAAGCGTCGGTGCCGGCAGCTGGTCCACCACCAACGGCAGGCCGGGGTCGAGGTCCACCATGCGGATCAGGCAGGCCTCCAGTGCTTCGGGAGTGGACGGCTCCAGGGCCAGGCCGTGGACATAGGAGACGATCTCCCAGCTGTAGAGCTCACTCAGTGCTTCGGGGCTGGCCGGCTGGGGCGCGGTGATGATCCGTGCGCCCGGGTCGGCCCCGGCGAGGGCCACCGATACCTGTTTGAGCAGAAAGGCGTATTCCTCGGTGGTGGCCGTGCCGGCGGACGGCTCCCAGAGCACCTGGTAGTGCCCGTCGGCCGGCGCCTGCCGCACCATCCCCACCATGGCCTCGATTTCCAGGGCCAGGGCTGCCCCGTTCTCCGAGGCCGGAGCCGGGGTGCTGAACTGCAGCATCATCCAGGGCCGGGCTCCCGCGGCGGTCAGTGCGGTCGCTCCCTCGGCGGCACCGCTGAAGGACGGGTTCACCAGCCAGCGGATGTAGATCGTCCCGTCATCCCCCAGGGGCAGGCCGGCCGCCAGTTGATCCGCGGCGGCCAGGGGGTCGGCCACGGTGGCCCCGGCACAGGGGCAGCAGGGCGGGCCCTCGCCGGCGGTGCAGGGATGCGCCGTGAGCATGGCCAGGAAAAGGAAGAGGGCGGTGAGTATGGGGATGCGATTGCTGATAAAACCGCGGCCGCTGGTGATGGTCATTCCGTATCTCCCGGACTGGTCACGTTAGCTGATCTGAATGTGGGGGCTCGGTGGCCCTGGCTGGACCCGATTCAAATCCAATTGTAACACCTGGTTCACCGAAGAGGTGCGAAACCGGATCGACCGGCCTATTCTTCCAGCACCCGGGCCAGGACCGCGTTGTGGGGGTTGAAGGTGATGCGGTCGGGCAGGGCGATGAAGAGCGTCAGGCTGACGAGCATCACGAAGTATCGCATCCTGGGATTGATTATACCGGGCGCGAAGGCGTGCTGCCCGGTTCAGAGCGGCAGGCGCAGCAGGGCTGTGCAGCCGGGGCCGTCGGTGCGGTTGGACAGTTGCAGGCTGCCGCCATGGGCCTCGGCGATCTGGCGGCAGAGAAAGAGGCCGACGCCCGATCCTCCGGGCTTGGTGGTGAAGAAGGGGACAAAGAGATTGGCGGTATCCGGCAGTCCGGGGCCCTCGTCCAGCACCGAGAGTTCCAGCAGGTCACCTCCGGCCGCCCACTCGATCCGGACCGTGCCGCCGGTCTCCAGGCTGGCGTCCGCCGCATTGCGCACCAGGTTGATCAGCAGCTGTTCCAGCTGGTCCCGGTCGGCCCGGATGGTGAGAGATGGGCCTCCGGCAATGGTCGGCTTGAGGCGGGTTTCCATCTCGGCAGCCCGCCGGACCAGGCCGGCCACCTCCACCGGGCCCGGGGTGGGCTGGGGCAGCCGGGCCAGGGTGGAGTATGCGCCCATGAAGCGGTTCAGCGAGTCGGCCCGGGAGCCGATCACCCGCAGACCGCGGTGCAGGTCCTCCCGCCAGTCGTCGGCCAGGGGCTCCCGGCCGGTGATCTCCTCCAGACTCACCGAGAGGGACTTTATCGGGGCCAGCGAGTTGTTCAGCTCGTGGCCCATCACTCGGATCAGCCGTTTCCACGCCGCCACCTCCTCGGCCCGCAGGGCCCGGCTGACATCGGAAAGGATCACCAGGTGGTGCGGGCGACCAAGGTGGCGGAAGACGCCCCGCCGCAGTTCCCAGCGCCCGCCGGCGTCCGGAATGTCGAGGGTCAGGGTGCGGGCCGGCTCACCATCCAGGCAGGAATCAAGGCTCAGTTCATCAGCGGTGCGGCCGGTGATCTGTTCCGCGGTGCGGCCGATCAGCCGCTCACCGGCCCGGTTCACCAGCCGCAGCCGGCGGTGGCTGTCAAAGGAGAAGACCGCCACATCGATCTCACCCAGCACCGTGCGCAGCATGGTGGTGGACTCGGTGTCCACCAGCCGTTGCGCGCGGAGCGCTTCGGCCAGGGCGTTGATCTCCAGGGTCAGTTCGCCAAAGGCGTCTTCCCGCCCGCCGCGGCGCAGCCGGAAAGAGAAGTCGCCCTCGCGGAGAGCGGAGATGATGTTGGCCAGGGTTCTCAGGCGGTAGTCCAGGCGGCGGAAGGTGAACCAGGCCACGCCGGCCCAGGTTGCCACCAGCAGGATACTGGCCGTCCAGAAGAGCCGGGTGGAGACATGGTGCGTGTGGAGGAGGACGATCGACGTTACGGTGGCCGGCAGGCCGCCGGCCAGGGTTGCCAGCAGAAAGCGGGTGTGCCGACCGGCGCGTATGGCCATTCCGTGTTCTTTCTACAAACCGAATTTTTCCATACGCCGGTAGAGAGCGCTGCGGCTCAGGCCCAGGGTCTCCGCGGCCCGGCTCACGTTTCCCTCGTGGCGCTGGAGCGCTTTTTTCACCAACAGCTGTTCCACTTCCTCGAGGCTCAGCTCCTCCAGGTTCTGGCCGCGTCCCGGAGCGGCCGACAGACCCAGCTCGTCGGCCCTGATCCGGGAGCCGGCGGCCAGCAGGACGGCCCGCTCCACCACGTGGGCCAGTTCGCGGACATTGCCCGGCCAGCGGTGCCGCTGAAGTTCACCGGCCGCAACCCGGTCGAAGCCGGCCAGCTCCTTGCCATAGCGTTCGGCATAGCGGCCGAGAAAGTGAGCGGCCAGCACCGGGATGTCCTCCACCCGTTCACGCAGCGGCGGCAGGTGGATCTGCACCGTGTTGAGCCGGAAGAGCAGATCCTCGCGGAAACGCCCCGTGGCCACCGCCTCGTCCAGGTCGGCATTGGTGGCCGAGATGATGCGGACGTCCACCCGGCACGTTTTCGAGGAGCCCACCCGCTCCAGTTCGCCGGTCTCCAGCACCCGCAGCAGCTTGGCCTGCTGGGAGACGGGGACATTGGCGATCTCGTCGAGGAAGAGGGTGCCGCCGTGGGCCAGCTCGAAGCGGCCCATACGGTCCTCCCGGGCATCGGTGAAGGCGCCGCGGACGTGGCCGAAGAGCTCACTGGCAAAGACACCTTCGGAGAGACCGCCGGCGTTCACCGTGACCAGGGGGGATTCGGCCCGCGGGGAGATGGCGTGCAGGGTGCGGGCCACCACCTCCTTGCCGGTGCCGTGTTCGCCGGTGACCAGCACGTTGGCCGGTGACGGACCCACCCGGGCCACCAGGTCGAGCACCGGCTTCATCGCCGGGGAGACGGCGATCAGTTCCTGTTGACCGGCGGTGCGCAGCAGGCTGTTCTCCGCCTCCAGGCGTTGCCCCTGTCGCAGGGCCCGGGACAGTTCGATCTGGGTCCGGAGCACGTTGAGCAGCCGGTGGTTGTCCCACGGTTTCTGGACAAAATCCCTGGCTCCGCACCCCATGGCTTCCACCGCCAGGTCCACGCTGCTCCAGGCGGTCATCACCACCACCGGCAGGGAGCTGTCCAGGGCCTGCAGGCCGGCCAGCAGGTTCAGGCCTTCCTCGCCCGAGGTGGTGTCGCGGGTGTAGTTGAGGTCGATGAGCACCGCGTCGAACCCGCCGGCTGATACGGCGGCCAGCACCTCGGCGGGTGAACCGGCGGTCTCCACCCGGTAGCCCTCGGGTTTGAGCAGCAGGCGCAGAGCCTCCAGGATGTCCGGCTGGTCATCGGCGATCAGGACACGCGGCGTGGATGTTTCACTGGTTTTGGTCATTGCTGGTTCGTCCGAAATGGCTCCTGTTACCTTTACGAGTATAGTCCAGAACTGGTCTCCCTGCCGTGGCTATTCGAACCGCAGGGTCACCGCCGGATCCACCATGGTGGCCCGCCGCGCCGGGATCCAGGAGGCCAGCAAGGCCACGCCGGCCAGCACCAGGGAGACGACGATGAAGGTCAGCGGGTCGGTGGCGCCGATGCCGTAGAGCAGGTTGGAGAGCAGCCGGGTGCCGGCCAGGGCGATCACCAGACCGATGACCAGGCCGATGGCGGTGAGTCTGATCCCCTGCTTGAGCATCATTTTGATGATGTCTCCCCGCTGTGCGCCCAGCGCGGTGCGGATGCCGATCTCATGCATCCGCTGGTTGGCGGTGTAGGACATCACACCGTAGAGGCCCACCGAGGCCAGTACCAGGGCCAGCAGGCCGAAGAGGCCGAAACCGGCGGCGGCAAAGCGGGCGGGGAGCAGGATAAAGCCGATGAGCTCGGTGAGCCGGCCGGTGCTGGCCAGCGCCAGTTCCGGTTCGATCTCGCGGATGATCTCCCGGATCGGCGCGGCGGCGATCAAGGGGTCGCCGGTGGTGCGCACCAGCAGGGTGGCCATGAACTCCCTGGGATTCTGGGAGATGGGCAGGTAGACGTGGGGCCTCGGCTCTTCACCGATCAGCCAGTACTTGGTTGTTTTCGCCACGCCCACCACCTCGAGATACGGCCCCTCCGCAGTGGTGCTGCTGATCCGTTTCCCCAGCGGCGTCTCTCCGGGCCAGAACCGGTCGGCGAACTCCTGGTTGACGATCACCACCCCGGGCGAACCGGCGCTGTCACCGTCGTTGAAGTCCCGCCCCTGGAGCAGGGGGATACCCAGGGTGCGGAAGCTGTCGCCGCTCACCGAAGAGTAGCTGGCGCCGGTGCCGCCCTCCTCCGGGTCGGCATACTCCTGGCCCTCGATCCAGAAATTGGTGGAGGAGATGGTGAGGGTCAGCGGGACACAGTCTTCGATGCAGGCAGCCCCCACTCCGGGCAGGGCCCGGGCCCGTTCCAGCAGCTCCCGGCAAAAGGCGGTGGTATCCGCTTCCTCGCCGGACCGGGCGCCAAGGTCGAAGGCCACGGCCAGGATGTTTTCATGATTGAACCCGGGGTCGATGGCCCGGGCCTGGAGCAGGCTGCGTACGAAGAGACCGGCCACGATCAGCAGCACCAGTGACGACGCCACCTGGGCCACCACCAGGGCACTGCGAAGCCTGGACCGGCGGAAGCCGAAGCGCCCCGCCCCGCGGTCATCCTTCAGGGTGGAATTCAGGTCGACCCGGGTGGCGCCCAGGGCGGGGAAGAGACCGAAAAGGATGCCGGAGAGCATGGCCACAGAGGCGGTATACAGCAGCACCCGTTTGTCGATGGCAAAGTCGAGGTCGATGGCGACGTTGAACGGCATGGCCGGCAGGGCGGCCACCATCAGGTCGAGGGTCCAGGCGGAGAGCACCAGGCCGGCCGCACCGCCGAGGAACGACAGAAACACGCTTTCGGTGAGCATCTGCCGCACGATCCGGTGGCGGGGTGCGCCCAGGGACAGCCGTATGCCGATCTCCCGGCGGCGGGAGACCGAGCGGGCCAGCAGCAGGTTGGCCACGTTGGCGCAGCCCACCAGCAGCACCAGCCCCACCATGGCCATCACCAGGGCCGATATCATCGTTGCCACCCGGCGCATGTCGGGCGTCATGGGGATGAGGCCGTTGGCCGGCACCACCAGCGCTTTTTCGCCTTCGTAACGCTCCGGGTCCACCTCCACCATGCCGGCGGCGGTGACCTGGAGACCGGCCCGGGCCTGTTTCATGCTGATTCCCGGTTTCAGCCGGGCGATGGAGAGCAGGAAGCCGCCACCCCGGGTTTCCAACTGGTCGTGCATCTCGGGACGCAGCTGGCCGATCATCGAAATCGGGACCCAGAAGTCGGGGGAGGGGACCGGCGAAGCGCCGGTGAACCCGGGCGCGGCGATGCCCACCACGGTGTAGGGACGACCACTGAGCGTGACCGTCCGTCCCACCGCATCGGCGGCGCCGGCCAGCTGTCCCTGCCAGTAGCGGTGGCTGAGTACCACCACCGGGTGACCTCCGGGAGTCAGGTCATCGCTGGGGGTGAGCATTCGCCCCTCGAGGGCCCGGGCGCCCAGGGTCTGGAAATAGTTGCCGGTGACCACCTGGCCGAAGCGGGTTTCGCTCCCCTCCGCGGTCTCCACGGCCACCGGGAGAAAGGAGAAGGCCGCCAGGTTCTCGAACACGTCGCTGCGGTCCCGGTAGTCACAGTAGTCGAGGTAGGAGAAGACCTCCATGTCGTCGCTGTCCAGCGGGTCGCGGAAGACACGGACCAGACGGTCCGGGTCCTCCACGGGCAGCGGGGCAAAAACAATGGTGTTGACCAGGCTGAACATCGCGGTGTTGACCCCGATGGCCAGGGCCAGGGTGAGCACCACCGCCACCGTGAACCCGGGGTTGTTGAGCAGCATCCTCGCCGCGTAGCGCAGGTCGTTGAGCAGCACCGACATCAGTTGGTCTCCTCGTCCACCACCCGGCCGTCGAAGAGGTGGATGGTCCGCTGGGCGTATTGCAGGTAGCGCGGGTCATGGGTCACCATGCAGATGGTGGTCCCCTCCTTGTGGAGTTTCTTCATCAGATCCATCACCACCTCGCCATTGCGCGAGTCGAGATTTCCGGTGGGCTCGTCGGCCAGCAGGATCAGCGGTTCGCCCACCAGTGCCCGGGCCACCGCCACCCGCTGCTGCTGGCCGCCGGAGAGTTGCGAGGGGTAGTGGTTCAGCCGGTGTTCCATCTCCACCAGTTTCAGCGCCTCGCGCACCCGCTCCTTGCGTTGAGCGGTATCTGTTTTGCGGTAGACCAGCGGCAACTCCACGTTTTCGCGAACCGTCAGGTCGCCGATGAGGTTGAAACTCTGGAAGATAAAACCGATGGACCGGTTACGCAGTCTGGCCCGCTCGGCATAGCTCAGCGATTCCACCGGCTTCGAGTCGAGCAGATACTGACCCTCGGTGGGGGAATCGAGCAGACCCATGTTGGAGAGCAGGGTTGATTTGCCGCACCCCGAGGGGCCGGCCACGGCCACGAATTCGCCCTTCTTGATCTCCAGGTGCACCCCGGAGAGTGCATGGGTTTCCACCTCGTCGGTGAGGAAGACCTTTTTCAGTCCCACCATCCGGATCAGCGGTTCCGTTTCCATCTGGTTCATCATTTCACCTTTCATTTATTTCAGCCGTATCCGGTCGTGGCTGTCCCACGACGAGGTGTCCGAGACGATCACCCGGTCACCCTCGGCAAGTCCTTCCAGTATCTGTACGTGTTTGACCGAACTGAGGCCCAGCCGCACCGGCACCCGCACCGCGGAGTTTCCGTCCTCGGTCAGCCGGAAGAGGCCCACATTTCCGTTTTCAGGGCTGGACACCGGGCGGCGGGTGAACAGCACGTCGTCCAGCCGTGCGATTTCCACCACACCCTCCACGCTCATTTCCGGCCGGGCCCCCCCGGGCAGTTCGCCGAAGAGTTCCACCTCCACCAGTACCGTGGCCTCGCGTACCGCCGG
Organism: uncultured bacterium; assembly: GCA_965531145.1. GTDB lineage: Bacteria > Acidobacteriota > JAQAZP01 > JAQAZP01 > JAQAZP01 > JAQAZP01. The sequence continues at coordinate 15,128 of CBESOE010000073.1, forward strand.
GTCGATGCGGGCCACCGTACCGGGAACCACGCCGTTGCGGGTGTCCACGGCCACCGTTTGCCCCACCTGCACCTCTCCGGCCCGGGTGGCCGGGATCCGCAGCTCCGCCTTGAGACGGCTGGTCTCGGCCACCAGCGCCAGGCTGGTTCCCGGAGCCATTTGCTGGCCCACTTCCACCGGGATCTCCTGGACCACGCCGGCCAGACCACAGCACACCTCCAGCGAACGGAGCTGTTCGGCTCTCAGGCCGGCCATGGCCCGCTGCTGATCCACCCCGGCCCGCTTGGCCTTCAACTGGGCCTCGATGGACCTTGCGGTCACGGCCAGCCTTTTCTCCTCGATTGACCTGCGGGTGGCCAGCGAGGCGGCCACCGCCTCCGAGATGTCCAGGTCGAGGGCGGCGATCAGCCCTTCCTCGGCCAGGGCCCGGTCGGCCTGCAGTTTGAGTTGTGCCTGGAGGTATTCCGACTCCACCGCCGCGGCCTGTGCCTCCAGGTCGAGCTGCTCGCTCAGCAGTTGCGCCTCCAGGCTCTCCAGCTCCGCTTCGGCCTGGGTTAGCGAGCTCTCCGCGTCCAGCGCGGCCTGCGCCACTTCCGGGTTGCTGAGGATGATCAGCGTCTGGCCCGGCTCCACCCGTTCACCGGGCTCCACCAGGATCCGTTCCACCCTCCCGCTGGTGGCGGCCGGGATCCAGCGAATCTCCTCCGGGACCAGGGTCCCGTACCCGCGAATTTCCCGCATCATCGGCCCCCGTTCCACGGTGCCGATCCAGAGGGTTTCGCGGTCCACCGACGGCATAGCTGGGCCCAGCAGTGAGAGCCCCCAACTGACAAGAACCACGGCTGCCACCACAGCGAGTCCGATGAGGAGCCGCTGCCGATTTCGCCTGGTCGTTACGCCTTCCCGTTTTCTGTCCACTTGATGCGATTCCTCCATTTGGATTTCGATTCCCGGTGTGATGTAGAGCAAGGGGCGTGCCAGGGGGGGCTGGGTGGTGAAGACTGTCAGGGGAGAAGGATGAAAGCCAAGTAATGCCAGTGGCTTAGAGTTGTGCTTGGCAGCGGCGGTCCACTGGAGTTTCCGGCGGTGGCCGGTTCATGGGCCAGACGAGTGTGCGTTGGTGAACAGTGGATTCCCAATACCGGACAGTGCCGGGAAAGCGATCCCTTGGCAGCGGCACTGACGTGATGGAGATTGCTTCGTCACCCGCTGCGCGGGTTTCTCTCAAGGAACATTAAATTGGGGACGGTTACCTATTTCACTAATACAATATTGTACGTACCTAATAGGTAACCGTCCCCAATTTCCTGTTCCATTCGCCGGCTTCCCATGGCCGCCATGGTTCAGGGGCTCGCAGAGACCGTTTCGATGAAATCTTCTTCGATGAGCCGGCTGGCCCGGCGGGCGTTGTCGCGCATATTCGGGATCTCCCGCTCCAGGGTGGCGACGATGCGGGATCTTTCCTTCAGCAGGAGCCGGAACCGGTCCTGCAGTTCATCCAGAGCGAGATCCTCCACGGGCAGGACAAAACGTTCCAGCCCCAGCTGGGTCATGATGCCGGCTGTTTTCGGCTGGTAGCCCAGGGCCAGCGCCGGCACCTTCATCGACAGGGCGTAGATGTTGGAGTGCATCCTCGTGCCGGCGAAGGCATCCATCTCGCCGCAGAGCCCCCGGATCCCGGCCGGGTCAAGTTCGTCCTCGATGAGGTGGATCCGGGTCAGGTTACCAGCCATAGCCCTGACCCGGCGGGCGGCCTCCCGGTCGTCATCCCCCCCTTCGGTGAAGGTCACCTGGGGGATGAAGAAAACCGCGGCGTTCATCTCCTCCACCAGCCAGCGGGCAAAGCGGCCACAGGTCTGTTCAAACTGCTGCTGCCCGGCCGGGTCCCGGAACCAGGAGCGAACGGTGAGTCCCACCCGGATTCCACCAGGCGGTGACGGCGGCAGGTCCGTGGGTGGATCCGCAGCGGTGAGCAGGAAGGCGGCATCGGCGGCGCTGTGAACGGCGGGTATCTTCCATCCACCCACCCAGCGCTCCAGCCGAGCCCGGGTGTCGGCCTCCCGGGAGAAAACGATCCTCACTCCGCGCAGTGAACATCTCACCAGCCACTCCTGAAAGCGGCCGGCAAAGGGGCCGACGGACTGGGAATAGAGATACACCGGCTTTCCCAGCAGGGCGGCACCGTGAAAGCCGTAGATCACCGACAGCAGGACGATGTTGCCCTTCCACGGCGAACGGGTGTAGAGGTAGCCGCCGCCGGCGGCCACCACCAGGTCGGCCGTGTCGTATTCACGCAGCAGACGGCGCAGCGGGGACCAGACCGGCAGGTCGAGGCCGAGGAACCGCCGGCCGGCGATCCAGAGCAGGGTCATGGGGTAGAGCAGGAGCAGGAAGCCCACTCCCTGCACCGTGGGGTTGGCCGACAGTTTTTTCTTCAACGAGACGAAGGAATCGATCACCCTGCCGGGGAAGCTGTCCGCCTCTGACGGCCCGGCGGCCGAGGAGATAGTGAACTCCGCATCCTTGAAGGCTTCCCGTGACCGCAAATCCTGCACCATGCCGGCAACGATGCCGGCGTCGCCCTTGTTGCGCGCGCTGTAGGAGTTGGTGATCAGGATCTTCAGCATCCGTGAACCTTCAGAGTGTGGGCGACGCCAGCAGCTCCAGGCCGGCCTGCTCCATCCGCTCCCGGTAGATGTCGTGGGAGTGGTAGTGGTGGACGAACTGCTCCTTGGCCGAGAGGTCGCGGTCGAAGGCCGGCAGGTCGGCCATTGAGCAGCCGAACTCGGCCTCGATCAGCCGTTCCAGTTCCGATGTGTCCTCGCCATTCTCCCTTTTCCTGGACAGCAGGGCCGGCAGGTAGCCCCCCGGGCCCAGCTTGACTTCGGTGGAGGTGAACACGCCGGCGGCCTTCACCGCCTCCACCTGTTCATCGATTCCCACCCGGCAGTTGGGGAAGACCCAGGCCTTGCCGGCCGGCAGGGCGAGAAAGTAGAGCGCCGCGATGTAGGAGAAGTAGGGGTTGATCCGTTCCCTGCCGGTGGGCCGGTTGTCGGTGGCCGGGGTGGTGATCTCGTTCCAGGTGGGCATGCCGATCACCAGCGGCGCCTGCCGGGTCACCGGGTGGTTCTCCATCAGGTGGCGAGCGTGGCGCACCGTGGCCAGGATCTCGAAATTGAGGTTGCTGTTCAGGCCGAGGATGGTGCCCAGGGCCACCTCCAGGCCGGCGTGCAGCGCCCGCTGGTGGGCTCCCAGGCGGAAGGCGTAGCCATCGCCGCCGGTGAGCACCTTCCAGTTTTCGTCGATGCCCCAGGCCTTGGGGCCGGAGGCGATCTGCCGGTTGTAGCAGTGGGGGTCGTAGGCCTCCTGCCAGACGATCATCGCATCGGCGCCCAGCTCCTTCAGTTCCCGGTACTGGTTCTCGGTCAGTGCCATGGTGCAGAAGCAGATCTTGATCTGCACCCCCAGGGATCGGGCCAGCGCCCTGGTCTTCTGCACCAGCGAGGGCAGCACTTTCCGGACGAAGCGGAAGTCGTCGCCGCCGACGAACTCGATGTAGCGGATGCCCTTGTCCACCAGGTAGCGTACCTGCTCCATGATCAGTTCCTCGGAGACCTTCTGCCGCCGCATCTCGATGTTCGAGGAGCGCCAGCCGCAGAAGCCGCAGTCCGAGGCACAGGCATTGGAGGCTTCCACCGGGGCCATGGGGATCACCGCATTGCCGAAGGTCTCCTGCCGGCGGGCCGCGGAGATCTCCAGCACCTGCCGGCTGATCTCGGGGAAGCGGGGGGTGTAGATGACGTTGATCAGCTGGTTGATCTCCCGCAGTCCCAGCTCTTCATTCCCTTCACACATGTCGAGGATGCGCTGCAGCCCGTCGTCGCCGGGCGGCGTCCGCTCCAGGCTCAGCGGGTAGAGGTCGTCGAAGTTCAGTCCGCTCTTCACCGCCGCGGGTGTATCTCCGGGCAGCGCCAGCCGGGAGACCACCGAGCGCAGTTTGGCGGCCGGGTCGCGCCGGACCCGGTCCACCAGCGAAACCTCCACCTTGACCTGGTCGCCGGTGAGCCGCTGCAGCGCCTCGGTGATCGGTTCCAGTGCCGGTGGTTCCGGCCCCTGGTCAGCGCGGATGTCCACCCTGATCTGGTGCAGGCTGTCCTGGACCAGTTTCCACTCGCCGATGCCCGCCGCGTCGTCGAGGATCAGGAAGAAGGGGTGCGGGGTCAGCACCCGCCCGTCGGGCAGCACCACGTAGTCGCCGCAGCGGCCGCTGATGTCCCGCAGCAGGGGCAGGTTTCGCCCGCAACGGGGCTCTTCCACCGAGAGGGTGCCCCGGTCCCCCTGCTGGTAGCGGATAAAGGGCATGGCGAAATTGGTCAGGTTGGTGATGAACAGTTCGCCGGCGGTTCCCGCCGGCAGTGGTGCACCGTCCTCCAGCGCCTCGAGGATCACCGTGTCGGAGCTGATGTGGTAGCCGGGGCAGGACGGGCACTCCCAGGCGATCACCGACCCGGCCTCCTCCGAGGCGTAGACATCCACCACTTCGGCCCGGAAGGTGTCGGCCAGCAGCTGGCGGCCCGCGGTGTCGAGCATCCCCGAGGTGCTGGCGATCAGCGGGATGTGCAGGTCGGTGATTCCCTTGTCCCGGACAGCCCGGGCAAAGAGCTTGAGGGTCAGGGCGTAGCCCTGGAGCAGGTGCGGACGCCAGCGGCGGGTCTCCTCGATCCAGGTCTCGGGGGGATCGCCACTGGCCAGCACCCGGCGGCGGAAGAGGCCCAGCCGCTCATACCACTGTCGCAGGCCTTTCTGGGGCCGGGCCTCGAAGTAGAGCAGCCGATGCCGGGGCTTCAGCGACCGGCCCAGGTGCACCCGCAGAAAGGAGGGGTTCATCGCCGTGCGGTCTGCCGGTCCGTAGCGGATCTCCAGCGGTTCGCCGGTGGCTCCGCTGGTGCGACTGCTCATCAGCCGGCTCGGGTCGGCCTTGCTGGAGATCAACCTTTCCGGCGGCTGCTCCTGCAGATCGCGCCTGGTGGTGACGGGGATCTTTGCCAGATCGTCGATCCCGCGGATCTCCCGCGGGTCAACCCCTGCTTCACGGAACAGGTCACGATACCAGGGCACGGTGGCGCAGGCATGGTTCACGAGCCGTCGGAGCATCAAACTCTGCCGCCGCCGAATCCGTTCCGGCGAGCCCCACTGGGACCGCAGCAACGATGCCAGTTTGATCGCACCCCTCATTCTTCACTCCTCAACGCCTGTGCGAGCACCAGATAAACGATGATATCGGATTCTGGATCTTATCGCACTGGTGCCAAGCTGCAAAATTGACTCAAGCCGCATCTCGCTACACCCCCGGGGCCGCCTCCAGGCAAGCGTTTTCCCGGGTGATTGGAACTCCTGTGACCAGCGGACGATGGGGGAAATACCCGATCCCTGTGCCATCTGGTGTAAATAATTACCATTGTTGTGAAGTTAATTCTCTTAATACAACGGCTTGGTCCTGTTTCTGTTTCTGTCAATCCCCCACCGTTTGATTTAACGGCTTGGGTTTTTCAATAATTTAAGACTTAAGGCCCTCAATCCATTTTCGTGGCATAGGAATTGCACCCTCGATATTACTGGCTAGTAGAATCAGCCATGGATTGTGTGAAAAATCGGGTCAGCGGTTGAAAACAATATAGAGGGATAGTGACATGAGGAATATTGGATTAATTTTGAGCGTGGCTATCTTGATTCTCGGAGTCGCAGCAGTGACTTACGCCGATGATCTGGAAGCGTTGGGAGGCGGTGGCAGCGGTCATGGCGGTGGCGGTGGTCAAGGCGGTGGCGGTGGTCAAGGCGGTGGCGGGGGTCAAGGC
>CBESOE010000074.1:0-20855 GCA_965531145.1 uncultured bacterium
CTTTCTATGGAACAAATAAATCTTGCTTTTTTTTCGATAGCCTTCCTTTTTTTTTATTACCGTGTTCAATCTATGCAAGCGTGTATAGATTTGAATTACGGGCCTGTAGCTCAGTTGGTTAGAGCGCACGCCTGATAAGCGTGAGGTCGGTAGTTCGAATCTACCTAGGCCCACCAGTTTTTTGGTGGCCGGTGGATTATAAAATGGCAGAGTGTTAGTGGGGGTATAGCTCAGTTGGGAGAGCACCTGCCTTGCACGCAGGGGGTCAGCGGTTCGAACCCGCTTACCTCCACCAGATCCCGGTAGCTTGAGAGTTGAAACGATGAATCATCAGTGATTCATGGTTTGAGTTCTCAAACGAGAATTCTGAAATCGATCTTTGACAATTGAATATCTTTCTGCAAGATGAATAGATGACGGGTAGCTTTGTATATATCCGGTAAAGAAAGTGCCTTAAGAAATCGATTTTGATTTTTTGTGGTCAAGCTACTAAGAGCGTACGGTGGATGCCTTGGCGTCGAGAGGCGATGAAGGACGTAGTAAGCTGCGAAAAGCTTCGGTGAGTCGCAAACAGACTTCGATCCGGAGATTTCCGAATGGGGAAACCCATCACGGGTAATGCCGTGTTATCCGTCCCTGAATAAAATAGGGGACGTGAAGCGAACCGAGGGAAGTGAACCATCTCAGTACCTCGAGGAAAAGAAAACAATAGTGATTCCCTGAGTAGCGGCGAGCGAACGGGGAACAGCCCAAACCGATTGTGTGTCAAGCTGAGGAGCGTTGCACAATCGGGGTCGTGGGATTCAGCGTGACCGGGTCCTCAACCGGTCAAAGAGTTACAAAGCAGATTGCTAAACGAACGGTCTGGAAAGGCCGGCGAAACAGGGTGATAGCCCCGTAGTTGAAAGTGATTTGTCTCTTTGCTGAACACCCAAGTAGAGCGGGACACGTGGAACCCTGCTTGAATTCGGGAGGACCATCTTCCAAGGCTAAATACTACTCGACGACCGATAGTGAACCAGTACCGTGAGGGAAAGGTGAAAAGTACCCCTTTTAGGGGAGTGAAATAGTACCTGAAACCGTACGTTTACAAGCAGTGGGAGGGCGTTTACTTGTTCTTCGGAACTTGTGTTGCCCGACCGCGTGCCTTTTGCATAATGAGCCGGCTAGTTACTCTATGTAGCAAGGTTAAGCGATAAGCGAGCCGCAGCGAAAGCGAGTCTTAATAGGGCGACAGTTGCATGGAGTAGACGCGAAGCTGAGTGATCTATCCTTGGCCAGGGTGAAGCTTATGTAACAGTAAGTGGAGGCCCGAACCTGTTTGGGTTGAAAACCGATTGGATGAGCCGAGGATAGGGGTGAAAGGCCAATCAAACTCAGTTATAGCTCGTTCTCCCCGAAATAGCTTTAGGGCTAGCCTCTCGTGATGAGTAACGGTGGTAGGGATCTGAATGGACTAGGGGCCCTAAAAGGTTACTGAATCCAACCAAACTTCGAATGCCGTTAACTGCTAACGAGGGAGTCAGACTACGTGGGATAAACTTCGTGGTCGAAAGGGAAACAGCCCAGACCGCCAGCTAAGGTCCCCAAATTTAGGCTAAGTGGGAAAGGATGTGGAGACGCCCATACAACCAGGAGGTTGGCTTAGAAGCAGCCATCCTTTAAAGAAAGCGTAACAGCTCACTGGTCGAGCGGCTCCGTGCCGATAATGTAACGGGGCTCAAGCCTAATACCGAAGCTGCGGAATGTCTTCGGACATTGGTAGGGGAGCATTCCATTCAGGAGCGAAGGTGGACCGTGAGGACCACTGGACCGGATGGAAGAGACTCTGCCGGCATAAGTAGCGATAAGGCAGGTGAGAAACCTGCCCGCCGAAAGTCTAAGGTTTCCTGAGGAAGGTTAATCCGCTCAGGGTTAGTCGGTCCCTAAGCCGAGGTCGAAAGGCGTAGGCGATGGGAAGCAGGTTAATATTCCTGCACTACCGGGAATGCATTTGAGCGATGGGGTGACGCAGTAGGATAGGCATACATGCGATTGGAAGTGCATGGCCGCAATCGTAGGGGGGCTGGCTAGGTAAATCCGGCTGGCTATTAAACCCTGAGGAACGTGGGGAAGTGCGCCTTCGGGCAAACCAACTTGTTGATTCCACACTGCCAAGAAAAACCTCTAGTGAGTATTCCAGGTAACCGTACCCTAAACCGACACAGGTAGACAAGGAGAGAATCCTAAGGCGCTTGAGAGAACTCTTGCTAAGGAACTCGGCAAACTAACCCCGTAACTTCGGAAGAAGGGGTGCCTCGTTAGGGTGATTCTTTTACTTGATGAGCTCGAGGAGGTTGCAGAGAAATGGCCCAGGCGACTGTTTACTAAAAACATAGGACTCTGCTAAGTCGAAAACGACGTATAGGGTCTGACGCCTGCCCGGTGCCGGAAGGTTAAAAGGAGGGGTTAGCTTCTTCGGAAGCGAAGCTCTGAATTGAAGCCCCGGTAAACGGCGGCCGTAACTATAACGGTCCTAAGGTAGCGAAATTCCTTGTCGGGTAAGTTCCGACCTGCACGAATGGCGCAACGATCTGGGCGCTGTCTCGGCAAGAGACTCAGCGAATTTGTAGTACCGGTGAAGATGCCGGTTACCCGCGGCAAGACGGAAAGACCCCGTGCACCTTCACTATAACTTAGCAATGAATTTTGGTGCAGTATGTGCAGGATAGGTGGGAGGCTTTGAAGTGTGGGCGTCAGCCTGCATGGAGCCAATAGTGAGATACCACCCTTATTGTATTGAGGTTCTAACCTGGGTCCGTTAACCGGGCCGGGGACATTGCTAGGCGGGTAGTTTGACTGGGGCGGTCGCCTCCCAAAATGTAACGGAGGCGCCCGAAGGTTCCCTCAGGCTGTTTGGAAATCAGCCGCTGAGTGCAAAGGCATAAGGGAGCTTGACTGCGAGACATACAGGTCGAGCAGGTGGGAAACCAGGGCTTAGTGATCCGGCGGTTCCGTATGGAAGGGCCGTCGCTCAACGGATAAAAGGTACGCCGGGGATAACAGGCTTATCGCTTCCAAGAGTTCACATCGACGAAGCGGTTTGGCACCTCGATGTCGGCTCATCGCATCCTGGGGCTGAAGCAGGTCCCAAGGGTTCGGCTGTTCGCCGATTAAAGCGGTACGTGAGCTGGGTTTAGAACGTCGCGAGACAGTTCGGTCCCTATCTGCCGTGGGCGCAGGATATTTGCGGGAATCTGTCCCTAGTACGAGAGGACCGGGATGGACGAACCTCTAGTGCACCAGTTGTTCCGCCAGGAGCATCGCTGGGTAGCCATGTTCGGAAAGGATAAGCGCTGAAAGCATATAAGCGCGAAGCCAGCCCCAAGATTAGATATCCCTTCTTACTTCGGTAAGACAGTAGACCCCTCGTAGACTACGAGGTTGATAGGCCAGGTGTGGAAGCGTAGTAATACGTGTAGCTTACTGGTACTAATCGGTCGTGAGGCTTGACCACAAAATTCTTTGGGTTCGCCCCTGGCTTCAGGTTTACCTGGAGCCAGGGTGCGACACCCTGTAAAGTCACTTTTGGTCATCGAGATATACACGACGCACTCGTCGAGCAGGAAGATATTCGGTTGACAAGATATAGTTATCGGTATTCCCGGTGGCTATTGCGGAGGGGCCATACCCGTTCCCATTTCGAACACGGCCGTCAAGCCCTCCAGCGCCGATGGTACTGCCTGGGCAACTGGGTGGGAGAGTAGGTCACTGCCGGGATAATAATTTGAAAGCCCTCTTTCATCGCAAGGTGGAAGAGGGCTTTCGCTTGTTTGCCTGCTGATCCGGCTCAGATCGGTCCGATGACCTTCGCGATAGCCGCTGTGATTTTCTTAGTGCAGCCCGCCTGATCGGCGAAGTTGGGCCATTGATCAATGGCGCTATTGACTTCGTCTACCATCGCCATCGCCGGGCGGTTCTTGATCCCAAATTGCCCGGCCAGTTTCAGACAGTGGCTGCGGGCCGGCTGGCGGCCCTCACCGAGAACGGTCATGTTGTGCTCCCCGCCAGCGCCCGGCGCGTGGGTCAGGTCATAGGCCGGCGTCAGTGACCAGTCGCCGGTTTTGTGGTCGAGCATGAAGGCGAAATTCTTCGCGTGATCGTCGCGGTTGTGTGCCGCGATATTGAAAACCATCTGGCGAAATAGCCGCATTGTATCCCGGTGGTTGCGGGTCAGCGATCTGGTGACTTTGAACAGGTCTGCGTAGTCGGTGGAGGGGATGCGGAAATTGGCGTGGATCAGGTTGGCGAAGGTCTGAACGTGAATGCGCCGGTTCCCCTCGTCTCGGTCGAAACGTTTCACACCGAAGCAGCGGCGAATGCTCCGCCCGTGCCTGGCTTCCACCAGGCGGGTTGCCGGCATCTCGATGCCGGCATTCCTGGCCATCAGGCTGTAGGCGTATTCGACAGGGCCGGCATTCCGGGCATCGGCCCTGGCGGAAAATTTGACGATCCAATGCTCGAACTCCTGGGGCAGGTCATCCTCTCCCGTGATGAACTGATCACCCTGGATGCCCACGAGTATCTTTGGCCTTGCGCCGCCCGGTGACCCGCCCGCACGCATCAGCTGGGGTAATACATCGACGGCTTGTCCTTCGAGCAGATCTTCGGCATTGCGACCGAGCTCGTGAAGATCGATGAGTTGATCATTGCCCTCGATCTCATGAGGCGGATGGTAGGTCAACGCCCCCATGGTCCGCGTGCCGAGATAGGCCAGTCTGTCGAGCGGCGAAAGCGTTGCGGGATCGACGCCTTCGCGACGGAAGTGACGATCCATCAACAGCAAACCCCAGCCATCGGGCAGAGAGTCGTCGAACAGACCCGGCAGCGGACCGAAGGCCTGATCGTTGTGTTCGATCAGGCCCGGTTGTGAGGGCAGCTTGAATGGCGACAGTTCCAGACCGGTATCGAGGAAATGAGGATCGTATTCGAAATAGAGGCGCCGATTATGCTCGGCCAGGGCGCCGACGGTTTGTGTGCCATCAGGCGAGTGCCGGAGCTTGACCGTGAGTTTTCTCATCGCACGCCCCGTTTGCGCTTCGGCAGGGCCGCGGCTGAACTGGATTCGAGATCAGCGATGGAAGCGGCTGGTGGCGGTTTTAGCAGTTCGGCGAATTCATCGAGCTTGGCCAGAGCATGGCAGAGCTTGAGAAGGTTCTCGATGGACGTGCGCCCGGTGCGCTCATAGCGGCGGACCGTTGGCAGAGAAACGCCGGACCGCTCGGCCAGCGTCTCCTGTTTCCACTCCCGGCGCAGCCGTTCCGCCCGGATGCGCTCGGCCAGCAGCCGAGCGATCTCCTCCGGATTGTGTATCTGAAATGATGACATGATCCGCCTTCGTTCGAGTATAACAGATCATATATTATCATTAATGTGTGTTTGTTGCAAATAAAATATTTAAATAGATCACTGGTGTTTTACGATTCACGGCTTGCCCAGGTGAACTTGCTCACATGGTGTAATAGAGCCCCGCGCCGGGGCCCAGGGGCAGGCCGAGCAGGATCCAGGCAATCAGCAGGGCGGTCCAGACGAGGAAGAAGGCCACCGAGTAGGGCAGCATGGTGGCGATGATGGTGCCGATCCCGGCCTTGCTGTCATATTTCTGGATGAAGGCGATGATCAGGGCGAAAAAACTCATCATCGGCGAGATGAGGTTGGAAACGCTGTCACCGATGCGGTAGACCACCTGGGTCAGCTCGGGCGAGTAGCCCAGCAGCATGAACATCGGGATAAAGATCGGTGCCATCAGTGCCCACTTGGCCGAGGCGCTGCCCATCAGCATGTTGATCGAGGCCGAGAGGATGATGAACATGATCATTAGCGGGATGACCCCCAGCCCCGAGGCCTTGAGCACGTCGGCCCCGCTGATCGCCATTATGATCCCCAGGTTTGACCATTTGAAAAAGGCGACGAACTGGGCGGCAAAGAAGACCAGCACCAGGTAGAGTCCCAGGGTCTGCATCGATGCCGACATGCCCTTGACCACGTCGGCGTCGCTCTTGAAGGTGCCGGCGGCAAAACCATAGGCCAGGCCCATCAGACCCGCAACGATGAAAAGCAGCGCCACTACGCCCTTGATCAGCGGCGAGTTGAGCACACCGCCGTCCGCTGCTCGTAGAAGCCCGTTCTCCGGGACGATGCCGATGAGGATGACCACCAGGATCACGGCGGTGGTGATCAGGCAGCAGACCAGGCCCTTCTTCTCCCTGCTGGTCAAATTGTCGATTTTCTCTTTCTGGGCGTCCCCCTTGTATTCCCCCAGGCGCGGCACGACGATCTTTTCGGTGACCCATGTCCCGGTGAGCGAAATGAAGATGGTGGATACCACCATGAAGTAGTAGTTGGCGGTGGGGTTCACCGTGTAAGCCGGGTCGAGGATTCTCGCGGCTTCCTCAGACAGCCCGGCCAGCAGGGGGTCGATGGTGCCGATGAAGAGGTTGGCGCTGAAACCGCCCGACACCCCGGCAAAGGCCGCCGCCATCCCGGCTACCGGGTGGCGGTCCACGGCCAGGAAAATGATACCGGCCAGCGGGATCAGTAGCACGTAGCCGATGTCGCTGGCCATGTTGGACAACACACCGGAAAAAACGAGGATAAAGGTCAGCAGTTGCTTGGGCGCGGAAAGCACCAGCAGGCGAATGCCGGCGTTGATCAGGCCGCTGCTTTCGGCGATGCCGATGCCGAGGATGGCCACCATCACGATGCCCAGAGGGGCGAAATCGGTGTAGTTGCGAACCAGGTTGAGCAGGATCCGGTGCAGACCATCCTTGGAGATCAGGTTCACCGGCTCGATCAGTGATCCGTCACCCGGGTGAACCGCCTGCCAATCGAAATAGGTGGCCACACCGGAAAGGAGGATGGTGGTGACAGCGAAGATGGCAAAGAGGGTGGCCGGGTGGGGCAGGGCGTTGCCGATCTTTTCCACCCATTCCAGAATCCAGTTGAACAGGGAAGTGAATATACGCTTGTTCTTCTTCAACGCTCCTCCAGGTTCTCTGCTCGTCGGTTTCTCCTCAGCCTGTTCTGCCACTGGAATCCTCTAGGACATTACCATATCGAACGGTGGGTGTGCTTGGGTGAGGGTGACCCGGAATGATGCGATCGGTGCGTTCGCAGTGGTAAGATAGCCCCGCCGAACCTGCCACCACCACCATCGAGTTCGGAGCTTACGACGGAACCGTGAGCCAGGGGGGGGGCAGCGGTGCGCTCAAAGGAAACCCAGGTAAAGGTGGAGTGGACGGTATCGCCGTAATGACTCGCTTCTTTCGAGATCGCATTTCGCCTTCGGAGTCGGAGAATCATCCAACTGCGGATCAGAGATGGTCTCCGCTCCCGACCATGCTCGGACTGCTCTGTCTGATTACATTCCAACTCATCGGAATTGTGCCCGGCCTGCCATCCGAGCTTCGCTTCCGGCACATCGACAGCAGCAGTGGGCTCTCGCACAACTCGGTCTACTCGATCCTTCAGGACAGCCAGGGCTTTCTCTGGGTCGGCACGGTGGACGGCCTCAACCGTTTCGACGGCCACGATTTTCTTATCCACCGCAGTGATCCCTCGGACGCGACCTCGCTCTCCAACAACCTCGTCTATGCCCTGCACGAGGACCGGGCGGGGACCCTCTGGGTGGGGACGGCCGATGGTTTGAACCGCTTCGACTCCGATCGCGGCTGCTTCGAGCGGTATCTCACCAGGGTGGAAGGGGGCTGCGAGGGATGTCACCTGATCAACCTGATTTTTGAAGACCAGGAAGGGTTCCTCTGGCTGGGAACCGCAGGGGGGCTGTTGCGGTTCGACGGCAGGACGGGGCAGGTCCAGGCTTTCCAGCATGTCCCGGGCGACCCGTACAGTCTTGATCACGACCTTGTCCTCGGTGTGCAGGAGGACCCGGCGGGCCGCCTGTGGGTTCTCACCGCCGAGGAGGCCTGCATGGGAACATGCCTGCACCTGATGGCCCGGGACACGGGCCGGTTCCAGCGTTTCCCCCTGCCCCCGGGCTGGAATACGGTGGAGACACTGCTCATCGACCGGTCAGGCCAATTCTGGCTCAGCGACACAGGGCCGGTGAGTTTCGATCCCCGTTCGGGTCATTTCCCACCACCGCCCGGCGACGCCGTGAATGCCCCTGATATTCATCAGGGCCCGGACGGAACGATCTGGATCGGCACCGAGCGGGGCGTGTTCCACTTCGATCCCGCCACCGGACGGGTCGAGCCCCTGACCGAGGCCCGACCCACCGAGCGGTGGCTGCAGCATATCGTGCAGGCAATTTACGAGGACCGTAGCGGGACCCTCTGGGTGGGCACCCATGCCGGGCTCTATCAGGGGGACCCCCATGCGAAGCATTTCTCCCGGCTCACGCACCAGCCGGACGATCCCGGCAGCCTGAGCGCTGACCCGGTATCCGCCATTGCCGAAGACCTGTCGGGTTCGATCTGGGTGGGGACCTTTGGCGGCGGCCTGAACCGGCTGGACAAGGCCAGCCGCAGGGTGACCCGCCTGCGTCATGACCCTCACGACCGAAACAGCCTCATGGATGACGTGATCTGGTCCCTGCACGGCGACCGGAAGGGTATACTCTGGATCGGGACCGAGAGCGGGCTCTGCAGCTACGATCCGGTCACGGGACGTTTCACCCGTCATCTGCTGGCCGATCCAGCCGGCACGGGCCAGCTCCGGATCACCGACATTGCCGAAGGCCCGATGGGTCAACTCTGGGTGGTCGGCCTGCCCGGACTGCAGCGCTATGACCCTGAAACCGGCCGTACACATCCCTATCCCTGTACCGGCGATTCAACGGGGCCCAGCAACCCCATGCCAAGCACGCTGCTGGTGGAAGGTGACGGCGGCGTGGTCTGGCTCGGCCTGGGAACACTGGATCGCCTGCAGGTGGAGAACGGCCGCTTCGCATCTTTTCAGCTGACCTCCGCTGAAGGAGCCAGTCTGCTGGGCCAGGAGATCTATGACCTCCACCGGGATGCCTCGGGCGGGCTCTGGCTGGGCACCGGCACCGGGCTCCACCGCTTCGATCCCGAAACGGAACGCTTCGATCATTATTTCCCGCGGGATGGTCTTCCCGGTTCAGTGGTTTACAGCATCACCGAGGATGAGCGGCAGCGCCTGTGGCTGGGGACGAACCAGGGGCTGTCCTGCTTTGACCCCGGGCTGCCGTCCGGTCGGCACTTCCGCAATTTCGAAGCGGCGGACGGGATCGGCAGCACCGAGTTCAACCGGCGCGCGGTGTTCAGCAGCCGCACTGGCGAGTTATTTTTCGGGGGAATGAACGGCCTGACCTCCTTCTTCCCCGACGAGATTCGGGATAATCCTTACATCCCGCCAATGGTGCTGACCCGGATTCAGGTCTCCAACCGGGAAGGGGAGGCCACGGTTGAGCCGCTGGGGCTCGACCAGCTGTTTCTCTCCTTCCGGGATTACACGTTCTCCTTCGAGTTCGTTGCGCTCAGCTACACCAATCCGGAACAGAACCGGTATTCTTACATGCTCGAGGGATTCGACGGCAACTGGATCGATGCGGGAACACGACGCTTTGCCCGGTACACCAATGTGCCGCCCGGCGACTACGTCTTCCGGGTCAAGGGTTCCAACAACGACGGTGTCTGGAACGAGGAGGGGCTCTCCCTGCCGCTGGTGATCACCCCGCCCTTCTGGCAGACCTGGTGGTTCCGCATGCTGGCTCTGGTGCTGATCGGCGGGGCGTTATGCGGAGCGTACCGCTACCGGCTGGCCAGGATGCTGGAGGTGGAACGGATGCGCCTGCGCATCGCCGACGACCTCCATGACGATGTCTGCTCCAACCTCAGCGGCATCGCCATGATCAGTGACATGGTCCGGCAGGATGTGCCGCTCGATGCACCGGCTCAGGGTCAGTTGTCAAGGATCGCCGATACCTCCCGGCAGACGGTGGAGGATCTGCGGGACATCGTCTGGATCGTCGATCCGGGACACGACAAGCTGAGCGACCTGCAGCAGAAGATGCAGTCGGTGGCCGCGACATTGCTCAATGATGTGGATTGCAATATCGAGGCCGACCACCAGGCGCTATCGGGAACGCTCGGCATGGAAATCCGGCGGAACGTCTTCCTGATCTACAAGGAGATCCTGCACAATATCGTGCGTCATGCCGAGGCAACCAGCGTCCGCATCGAACTCCGTGAGCACGACCGGAACCTGAGACTCTCGATAACCGACAACGGGATCGGTTTTGACGAGGGATCTGTCCGTCAGGGGCACGGGTTGAAGAGTATCCGCCGGCGGGCGAAGGACATCGGTGGTACCCTGGAGATCACCAGCCGGCAGGGCGCCGGCACAACCGTGGTGCTGACGTTGAAAATCGCATGATCATGTGATGGTTTTTTTGAGGCAATCACCTAATGTTTACCAGATGGAGCCTGGTCCGATGTGAGGGCGTAATGGGGGACGCTGCATGAGCAGTAAGAATGACAGTGATATCTGGGTGGTGGAGGACAATGATCTGCTTCGGGAGTCGATCGAAAGCGCCATCAACCGGGCGGAGGGAATGCGCTGCTCCCTGGCGGTGGACTGCTGCGAAGACGCCCTCAGGGAACTGGAAAACGGCGACGCGCCGGACATCGTGCTGATGGACATCGGCCTGCCCGGGATGAGCGGCATCGACGGGGCGGGCCGGATTCACGAATTGTCCCCGGCCACCCAGGTGATCATTCTGACCGTGCACGAGGACAGCGAAAAGATCTTTGAAGCGCTCTGCGCCGGTGCCAGCGGCTACCTGGTGAAACCCGCGTCGGCTTCTTCCGTGGTGTCGGCGATTCATGAACTGACCGAGGGCGGAGTGCCGATGAACGCCCAGGTGGCCCGCAAGGTGCTGGGGATGTTCACTCAGCTGGTCGCACCACGGGGCGGATACGGGCTCACTACCCGGGAGGTGGAGATCCTCAACCTGCTGGTGGAAGGCCTGACCCAGAACCAGATCGCCGGGAAGCTTTTTCGCAGCGAACACACCGTCAATACCCACATCCGCAACATCTACGCCAAGTTGCATGTGCGCACCCGCAGCTCCGCCGTGGCCAAGGCGGTCAAAGAACGCCTCGTTTAAAAGTGGTTCCAAAACCTCATCTGAGGCCTTGAAACCACTTTTCCAAACTCGGAAATATCGGAAAATTGTGAAGAATCACATGATCATGTGATGCCCCCAATCGTTTTTCCGCCTATTGTTAACACTGTATTCGACCGGTAGTGCACCCCGGGTAAGCGGTGCGATCCGCGATCCTGCGGGACATCAAACGAGGACGGGAGGTATCTCATGTGCAGGACTTATTTTGATGGACAACATCGGACAGCCATCATCGCCCTGATGGTCATTTTCACCACGGCGTCCATGGTTCCAGGCGCAATTTGCGCAGCTGATGCCAAACTGGAAGGGCTCCGCGATTCACTGCAGGCCTCCACGTTTTTCGGGGGAAGCGGCGGCGAGGGCGCCAGGATCGCCATCAGTCCCCTGGGTGATGTGTATGTTTACGGTGTGACAAGCTCCGCCGATTTGCCCATCCCGCCCGATGCATTTGACACGACGTATAACGGCGGGGACTCTGACTTGTACGTGGCCCGGTTCGATGCGGATCTGACCACCCTGATGGGAGCGACCTATCTCGGTGGATCGGCGAGGGATGAACCCGGATGGATCGACTTCGATGCCGAGGGAAACGTTTTCGTGGCAGGGATGACCATGTCCACGGATTTTCCGGTGACCGTGGGCGCCTACGACACCACCCCCAACGGTTACTCGGACATCGTGGTCAGCAAGTTCGATGCCGGGCTGACCACCATGATGGCTTCCACCTACCTGGGCGGCAGCTTGTACGAGGGGTCGAACTGGGGGGACTCCTGTCTCTGCGTTGACGGCAATGGCGACGTGGTGGTGGCCAATTTTTCGAACTCCGCCAACTACCCCACCACGCCGGGCGCTTTTGACCGGACCTACAACGATTACGATACGGATGACGTAGTGATCTCAAAACTGGACAATGACCTGACCACCCTGCTGGCATCGACCTTTCTCGGCGGTGGCCTCTGGGACCTACCGTATACCATGGAACTTGATGCCGCCGGCAACATCGTTATCGGAGGGAGGACGTCCTCATCCAACTTCCCGGTTTCAGCTGGTGCCTATCATGCCAACTACAGCGATCCGTTTCCCTATTACGACGGGTTTGTCTCCAGGCTGAGCAGTGATCTCACCACCCTCCAGGCATCCACCTATATCGGGTCGACCAGTCAGGATATCACCTGGGGCCTGGACGTGGCGGCTGACGGTCGTATTTACATCTGCGGGTCGAGTGAGTCCGCGGCGTTTCCAACCACTGTCGGCGCGTACGATACCACCTACAACGGTGGCAGTCTCGATGGCTTCATCTCCTGTCTGAGCGCTGACATGAGTTCATTGCTGGCCTCCACCTTCCTCGGCGGCAGCGGCAACGGCTACCAGGGATCACTGACCCTGGACGGGAGCGGCCAGGTCCATGCCGGCGGCCACACCGAATCCGCCGATTTCCCGGTCACCGCGGACGCCTTCCTCGGGGCCCTGAACGGCACCCGTGACGGCACTTACGTCCGGATGGATGCCGATCTCTCCATGCTGCACTATGCCACGTTCATCGGCGGTTCCGATACCGAAGGAGTGGGCGATCCCTGTCTCGACGCTGCCGGCCGGCTCTACCTGCCCGGTAGTACGGCATCGCCCGACTTCCCGGTCAGCCCCGGCGCCTTCGACACGACGCACAACGGCGGAGGGGACATCTTCATCACCCGGCTGGAATCCGGCCTGATCCAGACCGCCACTGCCGGTCTGAGCTTTCTGCCCGATTCGGGGACCGTCCCCTTCGCCACCCAGATCTCGGTGACGCTGGGCAACCCGTTCACCGGAGCCACCCGCCGGGTGGCTGCTCGCATCGATGTGACCTTGGCCAACGGTCAGTTCTTTGCGCAATGGAAGGCCGGGGTCGCCAACATTCCCGCCGGGGGGAGCTACGCCGCCGGCTGGAGTGAACTGATCCTCGATAACGGCACCATGACCGGTTTGAACAGTGCTTTATTGATCATCGAGGATGTGACCCCGGCGCCATACAACCAGCCGCCTTTCCCGGCATCCGGCTATGTCGACACGGCGTCCTGCACGGTGGAGGGCATCGCCCCCTGAGTGATCAGAGGTTTTCCAGCACCCGCCGAGCGATGAACTCGGCCAGCATTTCGTTGCCCAGCTGATTGTAGTGACAGCAGTTGTCCTCGTAAACGGCGGCCGGTTCGTCATCGAAAATGCCGGTGGCATCGTGGAACGGCACGCCCTGCGAAACCAACCAGGAACCCTTGGCCTTCAGGTCGGAGTAGCCCCGGGTGGCGTTGCCGCGCACGGGCGAATCCTTCCTGATCGCCACCGCTGCCTGATCGACGGTGAACACCCGTTCGGTGAAGTACTGATTAGGCTGCAGGAAGTGGAGGTAGGGGATTCCCCTGGCCGAGAGCAACTGGTGCATCAGCAGCGAGGATTCGGCCCAGCCGGTACTCAGGCACTCGAACATGGTGTCCGGATCGGTCACCTGCTTCTCAAGGGCGGCGATCCCCATCAGGGAGGTCGCCGTCCCGTCGGTTTCCAGGCTTTGGAACCGGTTTACCTCCCACGAGTACCTGGCTTGGAGATTTTTATTCCACACATTCAGCACCAGGTGCAGACCTGCGCTGTGCGTATCCTGCAACCGGACGGAGACAGCACGCTGCCGGTCCTTGAGGCGGTGGATCCGGTAGAGCGACAGCAGCCGCTCCGTAGTCAGGGTGGAGTGATCCAGCAGGTTGATCAGCGGCAGCATGTGCAGGCTGCTGGGCATGGCCAGCGCGATACCCGACCCGCGGTTGAAGGGTGAGAGGGCCACCTCGTTGAAACCGTCGATGTTCAGAACCAGGTCGAAATGCTGGCCCTGGGAGAGGAAATAGGCCAGGATCTGCAGTTGCTGCGGCTGCTTGTATCCGCCGCCGGCGAAATTGAGCAGCACCAGGTCCCGGCCGGCAAAGCGCTGGTCGGCGGACAGCACCTCCTTGAACCGGTCGCCGCCGAAGACAGTGAACTGGGCACCCACCGATCCGCCAAAAACACCGATGATCACCTGCCGGTGGTCCTGCCGGGCCAACGGGTAGTCGACTTCGAATCTGAATCCGTAATTGTTGGTGTATTTTCCCTTGACCCGTTTCCGGTTCGGTTTTGTGGAGAAACCCCAGTAGGGCTGGAATCGATATTCGGACCAGACCTGATCTCCAGGATCCTCCATCTCGGCTGGCGCCATTTCGGTTGGACGGGTGTAGAAAAGCGTACCCTCGGCCCGATAGAACACCACCAGGCCCACCGCCTCCACCAGCAGGGCGAGGAGGATCAGGTTGCAGAGCAGGATGGTGGTGATGCGGAGCGTTCTCTTCATTTCCGTCTCCTGTGGCCGTTTACCGGGCCGCCACATGTGTGGTACGGATGCCCGGTAGTATATACTTTGGTTCTCTGGGGAGAAAGAGAAGGGCCCTGTGGCCCCACCCTCTTCCACCCGGGGATGAACTTGTAGTAATATATGGAGTTATAATAAGTTATCCGCGGCCAGCTTTCGAAGGAGAACTCCCATGTCCGGCCACAATAAATGGAGCAGTATCAAGCACAAGAAGGGGAAGGCTGATGCCAAGCGGGGCCAGGTCTTCACCAAGGTGATCAAGGAATTGACCGTGGCCGCCAGGTTCGGCGGGGGGGATCCCGAGGGCAACCCCCGGTTGCGCAGTGCTTTAGCGGCGGCCAAGGCGGCCAACATGCCGGCCGACAACATCAAGCGGGCAATCCAGAAGGGCACCGGCGAACTTCCCGGCGTGACCTACGAGGAAGGGACCTACGAAGGCTACGGCCCGGGCGGCGTGGCGATCATTATCGAAGTGCTCACCGACAACAAGAACCGCACCACCCCGGAAATCCGCCACCTCTTTGACAAGCACGGCGGCAACCTCGGCGCAGTCAACTCGGTGGCCTGGATGTTCGACCGCAAGGGCTACTTCCTTGTCCCCAATACGGCCATCGCCGAGGATGATCTGATCGAACTGGTGCTCGAAGCCGGCGGCGACGACGTGCAGGCCGACGAGGAGAATTTCGAGGTCTTCACCAGCCCCGAAGCCTTTCCCGATGTCCAGGCCGCACTGGAGGTGAAGGGCGTGCAAACCGTCGAGGCCCTGCTCTCCATGATTCCGCAAAACACAGTTGAGGTGTCGGGAAAGAAGGCCATGAAGGTGATCAGGATCCTCGAACTGTTCGAGGATCACGAAGACGTGCAGAATGTCTTTGCCAACTTCGACATTGATGAGAGCCAGCTGAACTGACGCTCCCGCCGGGGAAGCGATCCTGGACAACACATGCCCCTCATCGTTGGAGTCGACCCGGGCATCGCGGTCACCGGTATCGGGGTGATTCGGGCCGAGGGCTCGGCATTGCACCATGTGCACTCCGAGGCGGTGACCCCGCCGCGAAAAGGCCCATTCGAACAGCGTCTGCTGGTGATATTTCGCCGCCTCGGCCAGGTCCTCGACCAGCACCGGCCGGATGCGGTGGCCCTGGAAGACATTTTCTTTGCCCGCAACGTCAAGTCGGCGATCAAACTGGCCCACGTGCGCGGCGCGGTGATGGCCGCCGCCGCCGACCGGGGCATTCCGGTGAGTGAATACCCGCCGCTCTCGGTAAAGAAGGCGGTGGTGGGGGTGGGCCGGGCGGACAAGGTCCAGGTGCAGCAGATGGTGATGATGCTGCTCTGTCTGGAGGTTGCACCGTCCCCGCTGGACGTCAGCGATGCGTTGGCCGTGGCCGTCTGCCACGCCAACACCTCGTCAACCCTGGTTCGGCTGGACAGCGGCGGCGATGTTCCCACCCGGGGGCGCCGCTCGGGATCGCGGCGGGGCGGGAAACGGTGAGAGAGAGACAATGATCGCGCGCCTGACCGGAACAGTGCTGGAGAAGGAAGCCGACCGCTTGATCGTTGATGTGGGCGGGGTGGGCTACCTGGCAACGGTGCCGCTGGGGACCATGGCCCGGGTGGGCGAGCCCGGCGCGGAAATCTCGCTGTACATCCACACCCACGTGCGCGATGACACTCTGGCTCTTTTCGGTTTCAGCACGAGCCTGGAGAAGGAACTCTTCGAGCGGCTGATCACCATCTCCGGCGTGGGGCCGCGGCTGGCGGTGACCATCCTCTCCGGCCTCAGCCCCGAGGCTCTGGCCTCGGCGGTGCGCCAGGGTGATCTGAAGTCGATCCAGGGCATTCCCGGAGTGGGGAAGAAGACTGCTGAGCGGATGGTGCTGGAATTGCGTGACAAGCTGGACGGCCTGGGACTGGCCGAGGGCGATGGCGAGACAGAAGCCGAACCGCTGTTGGACGAGGCGGGGCAGCTGGCCGCCGATGCGATCTCCGCTTTGGAAAATCTCGGCTACCGTTCGGCCCAGGCACGGGAAGCCGTACGACGTGTGCTCGCCGGTCAGACCCGCCGGGCCCGGGAACAACTGAACCTGGAAGGCCTGCTGCGCGGAGCGCTGGGCCGCCTGAACCGTTGACCACCGGAGATCGGACGTAATGGAAGCTGACGACACAATGGGCGAACGGATCATCGGTGGTGACACCATGGACGATGACTCTCGCTTCGACCTCACTCTCCGGCCGCGCAGCCTCGGCGAGTATATCGGCCAGGAGCAGATCAAGGAAAACCTCTCCATCTCGGTGGAGGCGGCCTGCAAACGGGGGGCCCCGCTGGATCACGTGCTGCTCTATGGCCAGCCGGGGCTGGGCAAGACCACACTGGCCTACATCCTGGCCCTGGAAATGGGCACCAATATCCGGGTCACCTCGGGGCCGGTTATCGAGCGGCCGGGGGACCTGGTGGCCATGCTGACCAATCTCGAGGAGGGCGAGATCCTCTTCATCGACGAGATCCACCGGCTGAGCCCGGTTGTGGAGGAGATCCTCTACCCGGCCATGGAGGATTTCAACGTCGACATCCTGGTGGGCCAGGGGCCCAGCGCCCGCTCGATCAAGGTGGCGCTCAAACCGTACACCCTGGTGGGCGCCACCACCCGGGCCGGCCTGCTCACTTCACCGCTCCGTGACCGCTTCGGCATCATCCATCGTCTGAGCTATTACAACGACGAGGAGATGAAGCGGATCGTCAGCCGCTCCGCCGGCATCCTCGGTGTTTCCGCGGAGGCTGAAGGGGTGGGTGAGATCGCCAGTCGTTCACGGGGCACGCCCCGGGTGGCCAATCGGCTGCTGCGCCGGGTGCGCGACTTTGCCGAAGTGCGGGCCGACGGGGTGATCAGCCACGACGTGGCCTGCCGGGCGCTGAAAACCCTTGACGTGGACGGCCGCGGGCTCGACGACGTGGACCGCAAACTGCTGCTGACCATCATCGAGAAATTCGAGGGCGGCCCGGTGGGCTTGAACACCCTGGCCGCTTCCATCGGCGAGGAAAAGGACGCCATCGAGGAGATTCTCGAGCCCTATCTGCTGCAGATCGGGTTTCTCGATCGCACCCCGCGGGGCCGCTGCGTCACCCGGCTGGGGTACGCCCACTTCGGCCTCAAGCCGGACGGCAGCCGTTCGGCCCAGGAACAACTCTGGTGACATGTCCCACCTCGAGCTGAAAGATTTCCACTACCACCTCCCCCCCGAACTGATCGCCCAGTCCCCCCTGGCCGAGCGGCACGATTCGCGGCTGATGCTGCTGGAGCGGGCAACAGGCCGGGTCAGTCACCATCGCTTCCGGGATCTGCCCGGGCTCCTCTCCCCGGAAGACATGCTGGTGATGAACCACACCCGGGTGTTCCCGGCCCGCCTGCTGGGCCGCCGTGAGGGCAGCGGCGGCCGGGTGGAACTGCTGCTGGTGCGTGAGCGGGAACCCGGTCTCTGGGAGGCCATCTGCCGTCCCGCCCGCCGGCTCAAACCGGGCAGCCGGGTTGTTTTCGGCGAGGGGGCGGGACGGTTGACCGCCGAGGTGGTGGAGCGTCTGGGACCGGGGCGCCGGCTCTGTCGCCTGGACCACCGGGGGGAGCTGGGGCCGCTGCTGGAGCAACTGGGAAAAATGCCCCTGCCGCCCTACATCCGCCGTGGTGAGGAGGACCGGCAGGCACCCCAGGATCGGGAACGCTACCAGACGGTTTACGCCGAGCAGCGCGGCTCCATCGCCGCTCCCACCGCCGGACTGCACTTCAGTGCGGAGGTGCTCGACGAACTGGACCGCCGCGGGGTGGAGCGTCTGCCGCTGACCCTCCACGTGGGGCCGGGAACCTTTATTCCGGTGCGGGTGGAAAAGGTGTCTGAGCACCGGATGGAGGTGGAACTCTATGACATTCCGCGGGAGACGGCTGCGGCCGTGGAGCGGGGGAAAGGGCAGGGGCAACGGCTGGTGGCGGTGGGCACCACCACCACCAGGGCACTGGAATACGCCTGGTCCGGGGCGGAGGGCCGGTTCAGCCGGCTGGAGGGGGGAGCGGACATCTTTATCTACCCCGGCTACCGGTTTGGCTGTATCGACGCACTGCTGACCAATTTTCACCTCCCGGAATCGACGCTGATCATGCTGGTCAGTGCCCTGGCGGGCCGTGAGGCGGTGCTGGCGGCCTATGCCGAAGCCGTGCGGGAGCAGTATCGATTTTACAGTTATGGAGATTGTATGCTGGTCCTCTGACCGGGGGCCGGGCGTATGGACCTGTTTGTTAATCGATCCGTTTGGGGTATAATTCGTCAGCTTTACCACAGTATTGTCATCAGATGCCTGGTCCCCGAATAGAGCGGTGATACCGTCCTGGCGGAGATGGGCAAGCACACTCGTGGAGGATACGGCGTATGCGCAGTGGAAAACTTTTTTCTTCGAAAACCAGTATGTTTCTGGTGGTCCTCGCCCTGACTTTTGGCCTTCTCTGTCCGGCGACGCTCCAGGCGGGTGACGAAGGCTATTACGTCGAATCTTTGGTCAAAAGCGGCGCCATGATGGGCCAGCCGCCCTCCGAAGAATTGACCAAGCTCTACATGACCCCGACCAAGATGAAGATGATCTCCGGCGAGAAGGGTGAGATGATCTTTGACGGCGCTTCCAAAATGCTGACCGTCATCTCCCACTCCAAGAAGGAATACTATGTGGTGGCGGAGGAAGAATTTCAGGCGATGATGCAGATGGGCATCTCGATGATGGAGAGCATGATGGGCGATGCCGAGCCCTCGGTGGTGGCCACCGGTGAGAAAAAGAAGATCGGCGAGTGGAACTGCGAGAAAGTGGTGATGACCCTCGGTGACAAAATGACCCAGGAGATGTGG
Source organism: uncultured bacterium (assembly GCA_965531145.1). Lineage (GTDB taxonomy): Bacteria > Acidobacteriota > JAQAZP01 > JAQAZP01 > JAQAZP01 > JAQAZP01. The sequence goes on from CBESOE010000074.1 coordinate 19,401, forward strand.
GTCTCCAAGGATGCCGGCATCGACATGGACTCCTACCTGGAGATGACCGAGATGATCGGGCAGGCTGGCATGCTCAAAAAATTCCAGGACGAGATGAAGAAGCTCGAGGGCTATCCCATCATGACCAAGACCACGATGGATATCATGGGCCAGAAAGTCGAGACTGAGACCGTGGTCCAGGTCATCAAGAATGAGACCTTTGCCGCCTCCACCTTCAACGCCCCCGAAGGCTACACCAAGAAGGAAGGCAGCATGATGGAGGCGATGCAGGCCATGCAAGGCGGCCAGTAAGCCTGACGGACGCATTTCCCTGAGTCCGGCCGACGACCCGCCCGGGCCGCCGGCCGGCATCAAACTGAACCGCAGTATCAACTTGGGTGGAGTCCGCAGATGGAACGCCTGGGGTACGAATTCCCACAGCCACTGATCGACCTGCACGAGCAGATCTCCGGCTATGAGAGCTGGAAGGTGGAGTATTTCCCTGTCCGTCGGCACCACGGCATTGTCCCGGGGTTCGGCTACACCTTTACCTATTTCAACGCCCGGATCGTCCTGATCTTCTTCAACCCCGAGTTCAACAAAGAAAAATTCCAGATGGCCACCGTGGCCCACGAGTTGATGCACAACTACATCAACATCGTGCTCGGCTTTCCGGGGTTCCGCTTTCAGATCCGTGACGGAGTGGACCGGGAGGTGGGGGTAAAGGTCCGCACGGCCATCAAGAGCCTGGTGGAGCACCCGAGGCTGGACAAGGAGCTGCGCAAGCAGAAAATCTCCCAGCGAATCCTGCAGAAGCCGCTCTTCGACTACCTCTTTTCCTCCTACACCGAGCGGGTGCGTCTCCCGGGGAAACGGACCCTGATCTACAAGGGGCTGCAGCTCAGCGCGGCCAACCTCTACTACTTCGCCAACACGCCCCAGAAGACCACCATCATGCGCTGCCGCAAGGGCGCCCTGCCCAAACTGCGCAAAGAGGCCCGGGAATGCGTGCGGATCATGGAGAAGCACAAGAACTGCCTTACCCCCGAAACCTGCCTCGCCGCCTCGCATGAGATCCTCGATTTCCTCGGACTGAACAAGTTCCTGGAGATCAAGGACGGCTTCACCAACGACTGATTTATGCATTACTCACTGAGGCCGCGGGTGGATGGGGATATCCGTCTTCACTCCCGGTCGACCAGTGCACACCGTTGTAGACTCGAAAATCGGCGGGATCCCTCCGCGTTCCAGCCTGCGGCCGGCCGCGGTTTCCCGCTCGATTTTCCTCGCACAACGGTGGCACCTCTCCGACAGGTCGTTCGGGCGGAAAGCCCCATCCACCGGTCACAAAGATAAATTGCATATTTCCGCTTCATGGTTCTAAACTTATTGCATGAGCCATTCTCTGCAAAAACCGTTGTTGGTGATCAGTGCCGGGCGGACCAGGGACCTGGCCGGCTGGCAACCACAGCATCT
>CBESOE010000075.1:0-20809 GCA_965531145.1 uncultured bacterium
CTGTCATTGCGAGGAGCCCGCAGAGCGGGCGACGTGGCAATTTCCTGAGTGACAAGAGAATCCGCTCCTCGTAATGTGACGCTACTTATCTTGACGCTCCGGATTTCGCCAGCGCTCGTGGAGGATGCGGAAGAGGAAGGAGAAGCCGTGGCGGATGGCGAAACTTTTGGCCGTGCCGCCCTGCCGGGCCCGCTCGTGGGAGCGGATCTGACCGATGCTCAGCCCCAGGCGCTTGGTGTTGGCCAGCAGTTCGATCTCGATGGAGAAGTCCTCGGCGGTGAAAGTGAAGCTGTCGTAGACCCGGCGATCAAAAATCTTGAAGCCGTTGAGCGAGTCGTTGAGCTGCACACCGAAGAGGGTGGAGAAGACGGTGGTGAGGAAGAGGTTGCCGTAGCAGCGGGAAAAGGTGTACTCGTCGCTGCCGCCGATCAGCCGGTCGGCCACCACCAGGCCGTAGCCCTTGCGGAACTCCTCCCAGAGCAGCGGGATGTCCTCGGCGCGGTGGGAGTAATCGGCGTCGAGCATCAGGAAGGTCTGGTGGCGGGCGGCGGCGAATCCCTTCCTCAGGGCAATCCCCTTGCCGTGGCCCGGCCCGTCGTTGCGCAGCAGGGTGCAGTCCAGGCCCTCAACCGTCTTCGCCGTGCCGTCGGTGGAGCCGTCGTCCACCACGATGACCTCGTATTCCAGATCCATTCCACCGAGCACCGCGAGGCAGTCCCGCACCACCAGGCCGATGGTCTGTTCCTCATCCCGCGCGGGGATGATCACCGAGATTCCACTGTTACCCTCCAGAGCCATTTCTTCTCACGGTCCAGCAGGTCGGACGCCTCGCCGGGCGACCACTGCGTTTCATCTGTCCGGCCGCTCAGTGCGGGCAGGCCGGTTGAGCTTTCAATGATCTCCACTTCATAGCGTGCCGCGCCGGCCACCGGTTCCCAGCTGAGGACCAGCGGCTCCCCCGGCGAAGGAAGTTCCAGGGGGCTGGCGTCGTCCACGGGAAGGATCGGCATCCGGTCGCTGCCGGCGGTGAACCAGAGCAGCAGGCCCAGGACCGCGGCTGCTGCCGCGGCCAGGGCCGCTGTTTGACGGTGGATCGGTTTCATCGGAATGTTATTCCGGCTTCACCCTTTTTGAATACCAGACCATGTAGGCGCAGAGGCAGAGGAACATGATGAAGCCGAGCAACTCGCCGCCCATGGACTCTTCAGCCCAGTGCTCGAGGTGCAGCATCTTCATCATCGACCACCCTTCGCCGAGGAACTTCATCCCGAAGAAATTGATTGCCGCGGCGATGACACCCATGATGGCGCCGCCGGCAATGAAGCCGGAGGCGATCAGTGTGCCCTTCTCCTTTCGCGCCAGGTTCAGCTTCTCGTCCTTGGAACTGGTGGCGACGATGTGGGCAATGAACCCCCCGGCCAGGATCGGCGCGTTGAGATGAATCGGCAAGTACATACCCAGGGCGAAGGCCAGTGGCGGCACGCCGACCATCTCCAGCACGATGGCCATGAAGATGCCGGCGAGGTAGGCCAGCCAGGGCGCGGGCATGCCGGTCATCAGCGGCTCGATCACGGCGGCCATGGCCGAGGCCTGTGGCGCTTCCAGACCGCCGGGGCCAAAGCCGTAGGTCTGATGAAGCATCAGAATCACCACCCCCACCGAAGCGGCGGAGACGATGGTGCCGAGGAACTTCCAGCGCTCCTGGGTCCGGGGGGTTGTCCCCAGCCAGTACCCGATTTTCAGGTCGGTGATAAAGCCGCCGGCCATGGAAAGGGCGGTGCAGACCACACCACCGATGAGCAGCGCGGCCAGAATACCCTTCTCGCCGGTGAGCCCCACTTTGACCAGGACCACCGAACTGAGGATCAGGGTCATCAGGGTCATGCCGGAGACCGGGTTGGTGCCGACGATGGCGATGGCCCGGGCGGCCACGGTGGTGAAGAGGAAGGCGATGACGGTGACGATCAACAGCCCGACCAGGGCGTGCCAGAAATTCAGTTCAACCACACCGAAATAGAAGAAGAGGAAGACCCCCAGCAGAGTGGCCACCATCATGGTTACCACCCACTTCATCCGGATGTCGGTCTGCACCCGCTCCTGGGAATCCGCTGAGCCGCTGCGGCCGGTGCCGAAGATTTCGGTGGCCGCCAGCTTGAAGGCGCCGAAGATGATCGTACGGGACTTGATGATCCCGATGATGCCGGCGGCGGCAATACCGCCGATCCCCACATGCCGCACATACTCGTAGAAGATGTCGAGGGGGGTCATCTGGCCGATGGTCAGGCCGGTCTGGGTCATGAACGGCTCGGGCACCTGGGCCCCGATCATGTAGACCAGCGGGATCAGCACCCACCAGGCGAGGAACGACCCGGCAGCGATGATCGCGGCATATTTCAGGCCGACGATGTAGCCCAGGCCCATCACTGCCGCACCGACGTTCAAGCGGAACTCCAGCTTCAGCTTGTCATAGACGAACCCGCCCCAGGCCGTGCCCTTGAACACCGCCGTGGAGACCACCTCCCGCCAGGCGCCGACGCCGGAAACCAGGAAGTCATACAGCCCGCCCACCGCCGCGCCGATGACCAGAATCTTGGCCTGGTCGCCGCCGGCCTCGCCGGCCACCAGCACCTCGGTGGTGGCGGTGGCTTCGGGGAAGGGGAACTCGCCGTGCATGTCCTTGACAAAGTAGCGGCGGAAGGGGATGAGGAAGAGGATGCCGAGGAAGCCGCCCAGCAGCGAGGCGAGGAAGACCTGCATGAAGCTGGCCTCGATGCCGAGGATGTAAAGGCCGGGGATGGTGAAGATCGCACCGGCCACCACCACTCCGGAGGAGGCGCCGATGGACTGGATGATCACGTTCTGGGAGAGGCCGTGCTTTTTGTTGATCAGCACCGACATGCCCACCGCCAGGATGGCGATGGGGATGGCCGCCTCGAAGACCTGGCCGATCTTCAGCCCGAGGTAGGCTGCCGCCGCCGAGAAGAGTACGGCGTAGAACAGCCCGAAGAGCAACGAGTAAGGCGTCACCTCGGGCAGCGGCTTATCGTTGGGCACCACGGGGAGGTATTCCTCACCCTCATTGAGTTTGCGGTAGGCATTTTCCGGCAAACTCAATTTCTGATCTCCGGAGTGGTCCATGGTTCCTCCTCGGGTTTATGCGTCAGCGCTCTTTTCCAGCCAGACCCCGGCAATATGGACGATGGTCTCCACCGCCGCTTCCATCCACTGCACCGGCACCCACTCCAGCTTGCTGTGGAAGTTCACCCCGCCGGCGAAGACGTTGGGGGTGAGCAGTCCCATGTAGCAGAGCCGGGCGCCGTCGGTGCCACCGCGGATCAGTTCCTTGTTCGGTTGGAACCCGGCGCGGCTGATCGCCTCCATGGCGTATTCCACCGCCCGCGGGTCCTCGTCCAGTTTCAGCCGCATGTTGCGGTACGATTCCTTGATCTCCAGGTCGATCTTTACCCCGGGCCAGGCCGCGGCCACTTCGTCGCGGATCACGCCCAGCTGTTTGCTCTTTTCCTCCATGCCCTCGAGGTCGAAGTCGCGGATCAGCACCTTGAGCATGGCCTGATCGGTGCCACCCTCGATACCGTGGGGGTGCAGGTAGCCTTCCCGCTTTTCAGTGGTTTCCGGGGACATGTCAAAGGGCAGCCGGGAAACGATGTCGGCGGCCACCCGCAGGGCGTTGACCATCTTGCCCTTGGCGTAGCCGGGATGGACGTTGATGCCCTGGATCTTGAACACCGCACCGCTGGCGTTGAAGGTCTCGTCCTCGATCTCGCCCAGCACGCTGCCGTCCAGGGTGTAGGCGATGTCGGCACCGAACTTCTCCACATCGAAAAAGTCGACGCCCCGGCCCACCTCCTCGTCGGGGGTGAAACCGACCTTGATCGGGCCGTGGTACAGCGTCTTGTCGGAAAGGAAGCGGTCCATGGCGGTCATGATCTCGGCGATGCCCGCCTTGTCGTCGGCTCCCAGCAGGGTGGTGCCGTCGGAGGTGACGATGTCGCACCCCACGGCCGTCTTCAGCGGCGGGTTGTCCGCGGTGCGGATCACCTGCTCCGGGTCACCCGGCAGCTGGATATCGCCGCCCTGGTAGTTCTTGTGGATCTGCGGCTTGACGTCCTTGCCCGTGACGTCCGGTGAGGTGTCCACGTGGGCCAGGAAGGCCACGGTGGCAACCGCCGAGGGGTCGGGGTGGTCCGGCGGCAGGTGTGCCGGCAGGGTGGCGGTGACGTAACCGTATTTGTCCAGCTCGATCCCCTCCAGGCCGAGGTCCACCAACTCGTCGCGGAGCAGTTTCAGCAGGTCGAACTGTTTGGCGGTGCTGGGGAAATCCTCAACACCTTCGGCCGACTGGGTATCGATCTTTACGTAGCGCAGGAAGCGGTCGAGAACCGTTTCTTTCATCAGCCAACATCCTTTCGATATGTATCTGGCAGGGCTCTGCCGGGTGCCCCGATCCGGGAAAGTGCGGACGAATGTACTATGAAAATCAACGGGTTGTCAATTCTGCAGCTCGTCTGCGCCGGGCTCCGCGGACCCCTCTTCCTCGTTCTCGTCCTGGTCCAGGTAGACGTCGGCCAGCACTGTCCTGGCCTCCGCCTCCTTGTAGCGGCGGACCTGGAATTCGGCCGGCCCGGTGATCGGGCTGAAGCCGGTGCCCACTCGGCCAAAGGCAAAGAGGTCCTGGATCCCTTCGCCCTTGACAAAGAAGTCGATGCCGGCCCCGTCCAGCAGCGACTTGGCCAGGGCCACCACCAGCGGGTCCCCGGTGCGCAAAACCGGAACCAGTTCGTCCTCAACGTCGATGGTCTCCCTGGCCGGAGCCTCGCGGGTCAGGTCGACTTCGCACTCCTCACACCTGGTGATGCCGTCAACAAATTCGCCGCCGCACTTGGGGCAGAACATGATCCCACCTCCTCTGGATTTCCCGGATATCTGGTTTCACTTACCATACCACAGGCACAACGTCCCGCAATGACAGTCGTTTCCCGTCTTGAAGGGAGGACGGCTTTGTAATACGCTCATCTCCATTGGGTCCACGCCGGAAAACGGCCCCTTGCACAGGAGTACACATGAGGCAGAGCAGTGGGAGCGGGGAAGATGTCGGCGGCCGGTTGCTGGAGGATTTTCCGGTACTGGGGCTGGACCAGTGGCAGGAGGAGGTGGTCCGCCTGCTCAAGGGGGCGTCTTTCGAGAAACGGATGTTCACCAGGACAATCGAGGGACTGACCCTCAAACCGATCTACACCGGGGCCGACACGGCCGGCCTGGAGCCGCCGGACCGTCCGGCCATCCGGTGGGAAGTGGCCCAGGAACTGCCGGTGGCCGACCCCGGCGAGTTCAACCGCCTGCTGCGGCACGACCTGGAGCGGGGGCAGACGGCGGTGAACCTGGTGCTCGAAACCACCACTGTCCAATCCCCCGGTGACCTGGAGCTGGCCCTGGAAGGGGTGGACCTGGAACGGACACCGCTCTACCTCCAGACCGGTGTGGCGGCCACGGCCGTTCTTGAGTATCTCCAGGCCCTGTGTGCCGGTCGTGGTGCGGATGTGAGCCGGCTGACCGGGGCCCTGGGGTTCGATCCGCTGACCCGGCTGGCGCGGGACGGAGGGCTGCCGGTGAGTCTGGAACGGGCCTGGGACAGCCAGGCGTTGAACACCCGCTGGGCTGGGTCGTCGGCCCCCGGGTTGAGGACATCCGTGATTCAGGGCAGTGCCTGGCACGATGCCGGGGCCGATGCGGCGGAAGAACTGGCATTCTCCATGGCATCGGCGGTGCAGGCGCTCCGGGAGCTGGAGAAGCGTCGGATCGATGTGGATAATGCCGCCGGGAGTTTCTGGTTCTGTTTCTCCGTGGGCACCGACTTCTTCACCGAGATCGCCAAGTTCCGCGCTGCCCGCCTGCTCTGGGCCCGCATCGTCGAGGCCTGCGGTGGCGGACCGGCCGAACTGGTTTTCCACGCCCGCTCCTCGGAGTGGAGCAGCACGCTCTTCGATCCGCACACCAACATCCTCCGCAGCACCACCCAGGCCTTTGCCGCCATCGCCGGCGGCTGCAGCAGCCTGCACCTCGCGCCTTTTGATCAGCGCAGCGGGCCGCCCGGTGAGCTGTCGCGGCGGCTGGCCCGCAATACCCAGCTGATCCTCCGCCACGAATCGCATTTCGACCGGGTGGCCGACCCGGCCGGCGGCTCGTGGTATGTGGAGTCGCTCACCCACCAGCTGGCCCGGCGGGCTTGGGAGTTGTTCCGGGAGATCGAGGCCGGCGGCGGGATGGAACAGGCCCTGCGCGATGGCCGGCCCCAGCAGATGGCGGCCGCCACCGCGGCCCGGCGGCGGGAGAGACTGTCGGTGAGAAAAGACATACTGGTGGGCACCAATCGCTACCCCCTGCCGGGCGAAACGCCTCCGGATGCACGGTGTCCTGTTGGACGGGTAGGGGAAACCGACGCAGGTTCATGGCCGGAAACCGGGGTGACTCCGCTTCCCGTACTGCATGGAGGCTCGCCCTTCGAGGACGTGCGCACCCGGGTGGTGAGTCACGGGCCGCCCACGGTACTGCTGGCGGCCATGGGACCGCCGGCCTCATACATGGCCCGCCTTGAGTTCACCCGCAGTTTCTACCAGGTGGGCGGATTCGAGGTCCAGGGGGAGGGGTACTTCGATACGGTGGACGACGCGGTGGCCGCCGTGGCCGGGAGCCGCCCGGCGGCGGTCTGCATCGTTTCCGGGGATGACCGGTACGACGACCTGGTCCCCGAACTGGCACCCCGGCTGCTGGCCGCGAATCCGGACCTGGTGCTGCATCTGGCCGGCGGATCGGCTGATGCCTTCCCGCGTTATCGCAGTGCCGGAGTCACCCAACGGATTTCCCTCCGCTCGGATATCCTCGAGGTCCTTGCCAAACTGGCCGCACAGACGGGGGTGTCGTCATGAGCCGCATACCCGATTTCTCCACCATCTCCCTGGATCGCACCAATCCCGACACGAGTTCCCCAGCAGCAGGGCCGGACCGCTGGATGACCAATGAGCGGATCGCCGTCAAGCCCCTGTACACGGCTTCCGACATGGAAGGGCTTGAGCACCTGGACTACCTCGCCGGTCTGCCGCCCTTTCTTCGCGGGCCATACGCCACCATGTATGTCACCCGGCCCTGGACGGTGCGGCAGTACGCCGGCTTCTCCACCGCCGAAGAGTCCAATGCCTTTTATCGCCGGAACCTGGCGGCGGGCCAGAAGGGCCTCTCGGTGGCTTTTGACCTGGCCACCCACCGGGGCTACGACTCGGACCATCCCCGGGTGGAGGGGGACGTGGGCATGGCCGGCGTGGCCATCGACTCGGTTCTCGACATGAAGATCCTCTTTGACCGCATCCCGCTTGACCGCATGTCGGTCTCCATGACCATGAACGGCGCGGTGCTGCCGGTGCTGGCTTTCTACATCGTCGCCGCCCAGGAGCAGGGGGCACGGCTGGACCAGTTGGCCGGCACGATCCAGAACGACATCCTCAAGGAATACATGGTGCGCAATACCTACATCTATCCCCCGGCGGAGTCGATGCGCATCATCGCCGACATCTTTTCCTGGACCGCCGACAAGATGCCGAAGTTCAACAGCATCTCCATTTCCGGCTACCACATGCAGGAGGCCGGGGCCACTGCTGACCTGGAACTGGCTTACACCCTGGCCGACGGCCTGGAATACCTGCGCAGCGGCATCGCCGCCGGGCTGGACATCGACCATTTCGCGCCGCGGCTGTCATTTTTCTGGGCCCAGGGGATGAACCACTTCATGGAGGTGGCCAAGATGCGTGCGGCCCGCATGCTCTGGGCCAAAATCGTCAAGCAGTTCAACCCCAAAAACGCGAAATCCCTGGCGCTGCGCACCCACTCCCAGACCTCCGGCTGGAGCCTGGCCGAGCAGGACCCTTTCAACAACGTGGTCCGCACCTGTATCGAGGGGATGGCCGCCGCCCTGGGGCACACCCAGTCCATGCACACCAATGCCCTGGACGAAGCCATCGCCCTGCCCACTGACTTCTCCGCCCGCATCGCCCGCAATACCCAGCTCTACCTCCAGGATGAGACCGGCATCTGCCGGGTGGTGGACCCCTGGGGCGGTTCCTGGTATCTGGAGTCGCTGACCCACCAGCTGATGCACAAGGCCTGGGGCCACATCCGCGAGGTGGAGGAGCTGGGCGGCATGGTCAAAGCAGTGGAGAGCGGCCTGCCCAAGATGCGAATCGAGGAATCGGCGGCACGCCGCCAGGCGCGGATAGATTCGGGCCAGGAGATCATCGTCGGGGTCAACCGCTACCGGTTGGAACACGAGGACCCCATCGACATCCTCGAGGTGGACAACAGCGAGGTGCGGCGGCAGCAAGTGGAGCGTCTGGAAAAACTCCGCCGGGAGAGGGATAATGGGGCGGTGGACGAGGCACTTGGCGACTTGGGCCGCTGTGCCCGTAGCGGCGAGGGCAACCTGCTGGAGCTTTCAGTGGCTGCGGCCCGGGCCCGGGCCAGCCTCGGCGAGATCTCCGAGGTCCTGGAAGATGTCTGGGGCCGGCACAAGGCCGAGATCCGGACCATCTCCGGTGTCTACACCGGAGAATACGGTGGGGGCGAGGAAATCGAGAATATCGTACAATTGGTGGAGGCGTTCGAACGGCGCGAGGGTCGCCGCCCCCGCATCCTGGTGGCCAAAATGGGCCAGGACGGGCACGACCGCGGGGCCAAGGTGGTGGCCACCGCCCTGGCCGATCTCGGTTTTGACGTGGACGTGGGCCCGCTGTTTCAGACCCCGGAGGAGGCCGCCCGGCAGGCGGTGGAGAACGATGTCCACCTGGTGGGGCTCAGTTCCCTGGCCGCCGGCCACAAGACCCTGCTGCCCAAGTTGATCCAGTCCCTCGAGGCCCTGGGCCGCGGGGACATCATGGTGGTGGTGGGCGGGGTGATTCCGGCCCAGGACTACGACGAACTGCGCCGGGCCGGAGCCGCGGCCATCTTCGGGCCGGGCACGGTAATCCACCATGCGGCGGCCCTGCTGCTGGAGGAGCTGAACCGCCGCCTGGGCTATGTGGATGAGTAAAAAACCGCCGAGAAAAAGGAAGTCGGCCCTCAACGTTGTGGAGGGGGTGCAGGGTGGCCACGAGGGCCTGCCCGGCAATCGCCCCCCGGAATCCGGGCACGAGGAGGCCCGGAGGCCGGAGGTCAGCGTGGCCGACCTGGCCGAGGGGGTGCTCTCCGGCGACCGCGGCCGGCTGGCCCGGGCCATCACCCTGGTGGAGTCCAACGCCCCCGAGCACTTCGAGCAGAGCCAGCAGATACTTCACCGCCTGCTGCCCCACACCGGCGGGTCGGTGCGGGTGGGGATCACCGGCGTGCCCGGAGCGGGGAAGAGCACGCTCATCGAAGCCCTGGGCGAGGAACTCATCGGCCGGGGGCACCAGGTGGCGGTGACCGCGGTGGACCCCTCCAGCAGCCGCAGCGGCGGGTCGATCCTCGGCGACAAGACCCGCATGGACCGGCTGGCCGTCAACCCCCACGCCTTTATCCGCCCCTCGCCATCCGGCGGCGCCCTGGGCGGGGTTTCGCGCAAGACCCGGGAGACCATTTTGCTCTTCGAGGCCGCGGGCTACGACGTGGTGCTGGTGGAGACCATCGGGGTGGGCCAGTCCGAGATCACCGTCCGGTCGATGGTGGATTTCTTCCTGCTGATGCTGGTGGCCGGCGCCGGGGACGAACTGCAGGGGATCAAGCGGGGGGTGATGGAACTGGCCGACGCGGTGCTGGTGAACAAGGCCGACGGGGACAACCGCCAGGCGGCTGAATTGACCCGGGCCGAATACGAACAGGCGCTGCACTACCTGCGGCCGGCCACCGAGGGCTGGACCACCAGGGCGGTCACCGCCTCGGCCCTCACCGGTGACGGCGTCCCGGAACTCTGGCAGACGGTGGAGTCCTTCACCCGCGCCACCTCGCACACCGGTCTCTTCCAGCGCCGGCGCCGCCACCAGGAGCGGGACTGGATGCACGCCCTGCTCAACCAGCAGCTCCGTGAACGGTTTCTCGGCCGGCGGGAGGTGGGGGAGAGGATGCCGCAGCTGGAACGATCGGTGATGGCCGGTGAAACCACCGCCACGGCGGCGGCCCGGGAACTGCTCGATCTCTTTACCGACTAGACCACGGCCCGTTCACCGAGCACACGGCGGACACCGCGGGCCAACTCCTGACCTTTCTATTCGGAATATCCGCGGCCAGTCTTTTGCCCGGTCTGTGGAATTGACAGCATCTTTCCCGTTTGCTATTTTTTCTCCCTACCAGAGTACCAGCCGGCGGCCACCGGGGCCGCGGGTGCAGCCGCAGGAGCCAAAAACATGGATTTTGCTGAACTGAAGAAGAAAACAGTCGCCGAGCTCAAGGAAATGGCCGGAGAGCATGCTGAGATCACCGGGGTGACGAGCATGAAGAAGGACCAGCTGCTGGACGCACTGTCCGAGAAGCTGGGTATCGAAAAGACAGCGGAAAAACCGAAGACAGGCAAGAAAAAACCGAAGGGCAAGGGCGCGATCAAGAAACAGATACAGCAGCTCAAGGCCCAGCGGGCCAAGGCCCTGGAAGAGAAGGACGGCGACGCCTTGAAAAAGGTGCGGCGTCAGCTCCACCGCCAGAAGGTGATCTTGCGTCGCACCGTGGCCTGATCGAATGAAAATCTATACCAGGACGGGCGACGCCGGCGAGACCTCACTCTTCGACGGCCGGCGGGTGAAGAAACACGACCCGCGCCCCGATGCATATGGCACCGTGGACGAACTGAACACGGTGGTGGGGGTGGCCGCCGCCCACTGCCGTGACGGGGACCTGGCAGGACTGCTGGAGACCATTCAGGGGCGCCTGCTGGTGCTGGGGGCCGAACTGGCCAACCCGGACGGCGCGGGCGGGGACGACCGCCCGCGCATCACGGCAGAGATGGTGCAGGAACTGGAACGGGTTATCGACGCCGCCGACGAGGAACTGGAGCCGCTCACCGGTTTTATTCTTCCCGGCGGATCACCGTCGGCCGCCGCACTGCACCACGCCCGCACGGTCTGCCGCCGGGCCGAACGAAAACTCACCCATCTGGTTGAACTGGGCCACCAGGTCCCCGGCGCCCTGCCCCTGGCCTATGTCAATCGGCTTTCCGACACTCTTTTCACCCTCGCCCGGCTGGCCAACCTCCGCGAGGGTACCGAGGAGAGGCCCTGGAAACGGCGCTGAACGCCGGACCGGGCCTCCCTGATTCCTTCCCCGCTGCCGACTATGGCTGCCAGGTGCAGGTGACCACGCTGGTGTCCATGTCCTTGTCGCCCGCCGGATAGTAGGGCGGCTGGTTGTAGGGAGCGTTGGTCACGTCCTCCCCGGTGAGGATGAAGGTGTTGTCCCCCACCAGGTACGGCCGTTCCAGGAACTTTTGCGGGTAGACCAGCCGCACCACCTCTCCAGCCATGACGTTGGCGTATCCCACGCGCACATTGTTGAGCCTGGCCCCGCTGGCCACGATGACGTCCACGTGGCCCGCGGTGGTGCGGGGTCCGTTGGTCAGGTTGGTCAGGGTGATGGTGGTGCTGCCGATGAAGGGCAGCGTGCCGGTGGACGGCGTCAACTCGATATCGATGAGGAAGGTTTCCACCTTGATCCCGGAGAACATGGCAAAGGTATGTCCGCCGCTGCCGAACTCGTAGGCGTGAACCCGCTTGCTCCCGCCGGCGGCGAAATAACCGGCGTCATCGATGTCGGCGCTGAAGAGCGATCCGGAGTAGTCCATGCTGGTCAGGGTGTAGCGGGCCCCATTGTCCCTGGCGATCAGGCAGGCCCAGCCCATGGCCCCGTCGAGGTCACCCCAGGAACCGGCGCAGGCCACGGTGCCGTTGGCACTCAAAGCCACCTCTTCCACCAGGCCGCCCGAGTCCTCGGAGGTCCATTCCGGGGTGGTGCCGTCCATATCGAAGAAGTAGAGGTAGCCGTGGCTGCTGGTCTCGTTGGGCTGGTACGAGCCCACCGCCACCCGGCTGCTGTCGTCGGCCACGTCCACGGTCTGGATCCAGGGGTAGTAGTAGTCGGGCGGGATGGTGTAGGTCCAGTACTCGGTATACTGGTCCGGGGTGCCGTCCACGGTCACGTGCTGGTACACCGTGAGCCGGCCGCGGAGGTTGCCCACGGCGATGTAGTTCGCGTCAGGGGTGATCTCGGCGGCGCACTGGCAGTCGTAGGCCAGGGTGATGGTCTGGTACAAGCCGTCTGGGATGTCGTAGATGTGGATCAGCTTGCGGCAGCCCACCACCAGCCGTGTGGCGTCGCCGCTGAAGTCGATGTTGTAGATCGAACTGGAGACGGCATAGTCGAAGTCCCACTGGTGGAGTTCCGCGCCCGACATGCCGTCGAGCACGTAGACCCGGCCGGTGGTGGCACTGTTGTCGATGGCCAGCACACCCACGGTGCCGCCATCGGCGGAGAGGGCCACATCCAGCAGGTGCCAGATCTCGGGATCGGTTGGCAGGTCGAAGGTCCAGTCAGGTACCGCACCGGTGCTGAAGCGAAAGACCCTGGAGTATTCAGCAGTGGCCGGGATGGTGTCCATCCGGCCGGCGCCGCCCACCATGCTCATTCCGTCATCGGCGATGGCCGCCCGGACAAAGCCGCCCACCTGGGTTGAATCATCGGCCAGGGCATATTCCCAAAGCGGTGTGTCGTTGTCGATGGGGAAGAGGCTGAACCGTTCGTAGTTCAGGTTCCAGGCGGTGAGAATCCGCTGGCCGTTGCCGGAGATCTGCACGTCCTCGGCAATGGCGCCATAGGCACCGTCCCAGTCCTCCACGCGCCACATCTCTCCAGCCACCCGTGAGCCCGGCATGGCCGGTCCACCGGGGGCCAGTGTCCGCTGGTCTACCCCGCCGTCCACCCGCTCGAGAACGCAGACGCTGCGGTCCACACCCGGGGTATCCCGATCATGGTACACTCCTGGTATGTCGGCGGGGATTCCCGCCGAAGCCGCCGTGGCGATGAGCGCAAACAGCCCGGTAACCATCGCACTTCGGAAACGTCCTGACATCTTGTGCCTCCTTTACGACCTGAAGAAACCCCTTATGATACCCCTTATAGTTCTGATTTATAACGGTGTTATAGTTCCGGATGGGGAGAAGATCAGAACCGTATACTGCTAATTGTAGGAAAATGTACGGGATAGTCAAGCCTGAACCCCTGTGGACCGCACTGGTTGCGAGCACCGGCCGCCGGCCTGACCTCCCGTTGCGGGAGGTCAGGGTGGTACGTGGGCCGGGCAAAAATATTCGTACCGTTTATCGGCAATTCCGGGGAAAGTCTTGAACCGTTTCCGACTAAATAACAGTTTTTATTGTGCTTGGGCGTGTGGAAAAAGTCGATGGACGTGCTCTTCAGGACCACCGGGGACAAACCGGGAAAACATATTTCATAACTCTTTTGTTTTCAGCCGAATAGGCTGTTTCACTTTTCGGTCATTTCAAGCAAAGTCCTTGCCTCGCTTCGACTTGCAAGGTCTTTGTCCCGGTTTTCCGCAAGGTTTTCCACAGCTATTGTTGGAATTGTCCCCGGAGCTTCGGTTGCCGGTCGCTTCGTTGACACCCTGCCGGCACCCGGCTAGAATTTCAACCATGATCTGCCCCGGCTGACACATCCCTAACCCGGAGGTTCATAGATGGAGGCCGTCCACTTTCTGCTCGACCTGTTGCGCACCGCTGTCTTTTTTGCCCGCGACACCATCTGGGGGTTCCCGGCGGCAATGCCGATCCTGGTCGTGGTCCTGCTGGGCACGGGGATTTTTTACACCCTGCGGCTCTCCTTCATCCAGCTGCGGCAGTTCCGGCACGCCTTCAAGGTCATCCGCGGTGTGTATGACGATCCGGATGACGAGGGGGACATCAGTCATTTTCAGGCCCTCTCCGCGGCGCTCTCAGCCACGGTGGGCATTGGCAATATCGCCGGTGTGGCCATCGCCATCCACTACGGCGGCCCGGGAGCCCTCTTCTGGATGTGGCTCACCGCCTTTTTTGGCATGACCCTCAAGTATGTGGAGTGCACCCTGGCCCACCACTACCGCAACATCAATCCCGATGGCTCCGCCTCGGGAGGCCCGATGTACTACATCGAGAAGGGGCTGGGCTCCCGCTGGCGCTGGCTGGCGGTAAGCTTTGCCATCCTGGCGGTGATCTGTTCCTTTGGCACGGGCAACGCCATCCAGGCCTTCACCATGGCCGATTCCATGAAGGCCGATTTCCTCATCCCCACCTGGATCACCGGTCTCTTCTCCTCGGTGCTGGTGGCGGCGGTGATTCTCGGCGGGATCCGCCGGATCGGTGCCGTCACTTCGAAGCTGGCCCCCTTCATGGCCGCTGTCTACACCGCCGGCGGCCTGCTGATCCTGCTCAACCGTTACGACCAGATCCCCGCCGCCTTCTGGGAGATCATTTCCGGCGCCTTCAATCCTCCGGCCCAGGTGGGCGGTTTTGCCGGCTCGGTGTTCATGTTCACCCTGGTCTGGGGTGTCAAGCGGGGCCTCTTCTCCAACGAGGCGGGCCAGGGCAGCGCTCCCATCGCCCATGCCGCGGCCAAGACCAAGGAGCCGGTACGGGAGGGGGTCGTGGCGCTGATCGAGCCCTTCATCGACACACTGGTGATCTGCACCATCACCGGCCTGGTGATCGTCACCACCGGCGTCTGGAAGGAGAAGAAGGAGGTCACGCTCCGCTTCACCGCCGAAGAGGAGATCGTCTTTGTCCACCAGGGCAGCGATGTGCTGGTCACCGGCGAACTGGCCGCAGAGAGCCTGTGGAGCGGCCGCGCCGAGGTGATCAACGGGGTCCCCCAGGGGCTGGAACTGATCAAGAGCCACTCGTTGATGGAGGATGCGGTGCTGATCCAGCACGGCGAACTGTTCACCGGATCTATCACGGTGGACGAGCCGGAGGGCCGCCCGCAGTTCTTCGATTCCCGGGGGGACCCGGTGGACAGCGTCCGCCTGCGCGGTCGAGCGATGCTCAATTCATCGCCGCTCACCGCCTGGGGATTCGAACGGGGGCTGGGCTTCCTCTTTCCCGGCGGTAACTTCATCGTCACCTTCGGCGTGGTCCTCTTTGCCATCTCCACCGCCATCTCCTGGTCCTACTACGGAGACCGCTCCGTCGAATACCTGCTCGGGCGGCGGTTCATTCTGCCCTACCGTATCGTCTTCGTGGTGATGCACTTCGTGGGGGCGATTCTTTCCCTGGAGGTGGTCTGGGCCTTCGGTGATGCGGCGCTGGGGTTGATGGCCCTGCCCAACCTCTTCGCCATCGTCGCCCTGCGCAAGGTGGTGGTGCGGCTGACCAGGGAATACGAGTCAAAGGATCATCCGACCTTCCGCTGATCCGGGAGACACCTTGCTTTTCAACACTCTCGTTTTCTGGCTTTTCTTCGCCCTGGTGTTCGGGCTGTACCGTGTTCTGCCGCACCGCCGGCAGAACCAGCTGCTGCTGGTAGCGAGCTACGTTTTCTACGGCTGGTGGGACTGGCGGTTCCTCGGGCTGATCCTGATCTCCACCGTTGTCGATTACATCAGCGCCTGGCGTATCGAGGCCTGTTCCGGCGCTGCTGCCCGGCGGGGCTGGCTGATCGCCAGCGTGGCCACCAACCTCGGTCTGCTGGGTGTGTTCAAGTATTTCAATTTCTTCGCGTCCTCCCTGGCCGAGGTGATGCAGGTGGCCGGCTTTCGGGTGGACGACGTGACCCTCAACATCGTCCTGCCGGTGGGCATCTCCTTCTACACCTTTCAAACCATGAGTTACACCATCGAGGTCTACCGCGGGACGATCAAGGCCCGGCGGAACCTCGCCGATCTGGCGCTCTACGTCGCCTTCTTTCCCCAGCTGGTGGCCGGGCCCATCGAACGGGCCGGGCGCCTGCTGCCTCAGATCGAGCGGCCGCGGCAGGTGGGATCCGGGGACGTGCGGGCCGGTGCCTGGCTCTGTCTCTGGGGCCTGTTCAAGAAAATGGTGATCGCCGACAACCTGGGGCTGCTGGCCAACAAGGTTTTTTCAGGTAACCAGGCCCCGGCCGGTGGTGAGTTGGTGGTGGGGGTGGTGGCCTTTGCCTTCCAGATCTACTGCGACTTCTCCGGGTACTCCGACATCGCCCGCGGGTTGGCCCGGTTGCTGGGGTTTCGGCTGATGCGCAATTTCAATATCCCGTATCTGGCCGCCGATCCCAGCGAGTTCTGGCAGCGCTGGCATATCTCCCTCTCCACCTGGCTGCGCGACTACCTCTACATACCGCTGGGCGGGAACCGGCGGGGCCCGACCCGTACCTGGATCAACCTGATGATCACCATGCTGCTGGGCGGGCTGTGGCACGGCGCCTCCTGGCTCTTTGTCCTCTGGGGCCTGTACCACGGCCTGCTGCTGGTGGCCTACCGCCTGGCCGGTTCCGCCTGGCGGGCCGGGATCGCCCGCAGCGCCGGACTGGCCCGGCTGGCGGCGGCCGGGCCGTTGCCAGCGGCTGCGGTACGGCTGTCAGGAGTGCTGCTGATGTTTGTCCTGGTCTGTGGCAGCTGGGTGCTGTTCCGTGCGCCGACAGTGTCTTTTATCGTCAGGGCGATTCAATCGGCGGGCGATCTCGGGTTTGACCTTTCGCGCACCCTGGGATTGCTGGCCACCCAGAAAACGGTCTTGCTGCTGCTCTTCCCGCTGACCACGGCGCTGGAAATCTGGCAGCACCGCACCAACGACGAGTTTGTGATCTTCCGTCTGCCGGCCGCGGTGCGCGGCGGGCTGTACGCCCTGTTCTGGTTCTCAATCATTATTCTGGGGACTCCTGATGCCCAACCGTTCATCTATTTCCAGTTCTGATCCGGCCCGACGCCGCTGGATGGCCCTGGCCTTGGCCCTGACTCTGGTGCTGGGTGGTGAGGCCGCCATCTGGCTGAGCAGCGAAAAGTTGCTGGGCTATGAGGAGTGTATCCTGCGCTGGAAGATGGAGCAGTTGGGAGGCTGGGCGGATGACGCCGACGTGCTGCTGCTGGGGGCCAGCCGGGTGGTGCACGGGCTGGCGCCCCGGGAGATGGAGGATGTCTGGGGCGGCGGCCTGCGCTGTGTCAACCTGGCGATCAACGGTTGCCCGGTGGAAACCCTGGTGATCATCCTTGACGAATATCTGCAGCACCACCGTCCCCCACAAATGGTCCTGGCCTCGGTGGTCCCACTCTTTCTCGGGCCGCGCAAGCCACTGGCCGGAGGGTTCGAAGTGCGCTCCCTCTACCGTTTTTCCGATGTGGCCGCCCTGGGGCCGGGCACCGGCCTCGACCCGTGGCTGAACTGGATCGAGGGCCGCGTGCCGTCCCGGGCTCGCCTGTCCTACCTGCGAAACGGGTTGCAGTCCGGTGATTTCAGGTACCCGGCCACCGGGGAGAAGGCGGGCCTGATCCACCGGTCCCCCGGTGAACTGTGGAACTGCCTGGAGGCGGAGTCTGGATACGCCCCCTTCGTGGAGGGCGCCCTGGGCCGGCGAGTGAGAACGGAGAGTGCGTACTGGAGTGCCAGGTTCGCCGTCCTGCCCCAGCGGGTGGAGCAACTGGACCGCCTGGCTGCACTCTGTTCGGCCAGGGGGATTCCGCTCTACCTTTATGCCACACCCCAACCGTTGAGCCTCTTCAACCACAATTCGGAGAGGGGCTACAACAGACAGATTCGCGTCTTCTGGGAACAGACCCTGGCCGACCGGGCAGGCCTGCGCTGGGTGGGCCCCTGGCAGCGGGCCGCAGGGGACGAACAGTTCGCCGACTGGTGGTGCCACCCCACCGAGGCCGGAGCCCGGGCCTTCTCCCGTCAGCTGGCCGGCGAAGTGTCACCCACAGTTTCCAATTGACGCCATTACCTCAAAAGACCTATATTTCTCTTTAAGAAAGCAGTTGTCGCGTGGTGCGGTGCACCACCGGCGGCATTTCGGCATCGATTCTCTCAACGACCGACACAATTCGAGTGCCACTTTTCGGGGCTCTACGCTCTTTCGGCCTGCTTCCAGGGGTTGGAAATGCGCACCTGCCGCAAAGGACATTTGCTGTCGCTGCTGATCGCTCTGGCGCTGGTCTGCGCGGCCGTCCCACCGGCTGCTGCCGGCACCGGGGAGATCCTCGTACCCCGCCTGGTGCGGCCCAAACCGCTGCACAGCCCGTGGCGTTCGGGATGGCACAAGGACCTGGTGGTGCTCAAATGCGCCGAGGGGAGCGGGGTTCGCCTGCGCAGCGGCCAACTGGTGAGCATCAACGGGACCCCCGTCCAGGGACTGCAGCAGGTGTTGGGAAACCATGGCCATCCCGCGGTGCGGCGGCTGTTTTCACAGACCGAGTCGGCGCTGGAGCAGGAACGGAATTCCGGAGAGCAGCTTTCCGGCAGGGAACTGGCCGACCTCAACCTCTATTTCCTGCTGACGCCGGTGCCCGGTGCCGACCCTTCACTGCTGGTGGACGACCTCAATTTCCTCGATGTGGTGGAACTGGCCGACTTCGAACCGCTGGCCGAGCCGGCCGCGATTCATCCCGACGCCGCCGGTGACCTCACCCCGGAGGGACAGGGCACCGACACCACCGATTTTTCCGGGTTGCAGAGTTACCTGGAGCCGGCGCCCCTGGGACTGGATGCCGGATGTGCCTGGCAGTGGCCCGGCGGCCGGGGGGAGGGGGTGCGGATAGGGCTGGTGGAGCGGGGGCTCAACCCGGACCACGAGGACCTGCCAACGCCGCAGACCTGGGCTGGAAAGGAGCGGGATCTGCACCACGGTACGGCCGTCCTCGGGGAAATCCTGGGCCGGCACAACGGGTTCGGGGTGGCGGGGATCGCGCCGCAGTCCGAGCTGCACGTCTCGCTGTTCAATACCGAGCCGCCCTTCCCGGTGATCGCCGACGCGATCCTCACGCTGAAACAGAAGCTCCGCGCCGGTGACGTGATGCTCATCGAATACCACGCCCGGGGCCCGGAATCTGGGGAAACCTGTCAGTGCTCCTGCTCCACCTTCGAGTATCTGCCCCTGGAATACTGGCAGGCGAACTTCGACGCCATTTCCACCATAACGGCCAACCAGGTGGTCTTCGTGGAGATCGCCGGAAACGGGTCGATGAATCTCGATCACCCGCGTTACCAGGGTGCCTTTCAACGGCACCTCCGGGATTCCTCGGCGATCCTCGTGGGGGCGGCTCTTCCCGGCAGCAGGAAACCGGAATGCTGGACCAACTGCGGCAGCCGTCTGGACCTGCACGGCCATGGCAGCGGCATCGTCACCGCGGGGTACGGCGTGCTGTACAACGGGGGGCCTGACGCCACCTACACCGATTCATTCGGCGGCACCTCCGGCGCCGGAGCCATGACCGCCGGCGCGGTCTGTGCGCTCCAGGGCTGGTTCGTGGCCAGAACCGGGGAGGTCAGATCTGCCGGGGATTTACTCCTGCGCCTGCGGGAGACCGGCACTTCCCAGGGGACGGACTACCGGCAGGTTGGCCCCCTGCCCGATCTGTCCGCCGCCATAGGCGGCCTGCCCCACACCATCGGGCCCTGGCAACCCGGCGAGAGCCCCTGACCCTGCAGATCTTTCGTGACATCTCCGTTGCGCTGCCGGCACCCGGGCGCGCCTCCCGGCATTCGGGTGGAGCCGCCCCCTTGTCTCCGGAGCGACGGTTGATTTAGCATGACCGGATGGACGTCCTGAACTCCGACATGGTGCTCACCGCGGTGGTGTTTGTTTCCGGCCTGGTGGCCGGTTTTTTCAACGTGGTGGCCGGCGGTGGGTCGCTGCTCACCCTGCCGGTGCTCCTCTGGCTCGGTCTCCCCGCCGCCGCGGCCAACGCCACCAACCGGGTGGGCATTCTGCTGCAAAACGTGGTGGCCACCTCCACCTTCCGCAGCCAGGGCCGGCTGGAGGCGGGCCTCGGGCTGCGACTGATGCTGGCCGCGGCGCCCGGGGCCGTACTGGGCGCCCTGGTGGCTGTGGACATCGATGAGCGGCTGTTCCGCTGGATCCTGGCCGGAATCATGCTGCTGGTGCTGGTCTCCATCATCCTTCGCCGTCGGGGATCCGGGCCGGGGAAGGGGACGGAGGCCCCGGTGGGGCAGAGGCACCCCCTGGCCCTCTATGCCAGTTTCTTCTTTGTCGGTTTTCACTCGGGCTTCATCCAGGCCGGTGTGGGATTCGTGATCATCGCTGCCCTCGGCAGCTTCGGCGGGCTGGGCCTGATCCGCTCCAACGGGATCAAGGTGATGACCATCCTGATGATCCAGGTCATCGCCCTGGGAATCTTTGCCGCCATGGGCAGCGTGCACTGGGTGCTCGGTCTGACCCTGGCCGCCGGAACCATGATCGGCGGTTGGGCCGGGGTCCGCTGGCAGGTGAAAAAGGGGGAGGTCTGGGTGTATCGTATCCTGGTGGCCGCGGTTATCATTTTTGCGGTGAAACTGCTGTTCTGGTGATGAGGAGGCTCCGGTGGAATCGAGAAAAGCCAAAGACCTGTCACCGGCCGAAGCCGCCCGGATGCTGCGCGAACTGGCCGACGAACTGGAGAACGGGACCTTGTCCGTGGGTGACGCGGGCGCCGTCCCGGCAGGAAAGCTCAAGGCCAAGGTCAGCTGCAAGTCGAAGGAGGACACGGCCAGCCTGTCGGTGAAGCTGCAGTGGCGATGCGCTGAGCCCGTGGACGTGGCGGCGCCGTCACCGAAGAAAATGAGTGGGACGGGCGCAAAGGATATACCACCCTACAAGAGTATCAAGAAGA
>CBESOE010000076.1:0-20703 GCA_965531145.1 uncultured bacterium
CCTCCTGCTGACCATCCTGCTTCTCTTCGTTGTCTCATCCGGCTGCGAATCCTGGCGCAACCAGCCGGTGAGCTCGCCGATTCTGGTTGTGGGTGTGGACGGCATCGACTGGGACCTGGCTCTGCCGCTCATTGCTGAAGGCCGGATGCCCACCTGCGAACGACTGATGGCAGCCGGGCGCTACGGCAAACTGGAAACCCTCGTCCCCACCGACTCGCCGGTGATCTGGACCACGGTGGCCACCGGAATGCCGAAAGAGGCCCACGGCATTCTCGGGTTCGCCAACACCCGGCAGCGGAACAACACCAGGCTCTACGACAACAGCCACCGGTCAGCCGCCGCCCTCTGGAATATCTTATCCGATTTCGAGAAACGGGTCTGCGTGGTGGGCTGGTGGATGACCTGGCCCGCCGAACCGGTGAACGGGGTGATGGTAGCCCAAACCAACACCATGGACCAGATCGACACCTCGAAGGGCAGGAATACCTGGAAGGGTATGCTCCGTCCGGGTGTGGCCGGGCAGGTCTACCCTGCGGAGCTGGAGAGCCAGGTGATGGCCACTCTGGGAGAAGTGGAAACCGAGCTGCCCACGCTCACCGAGGAGATCTTCGGTGAATTTGAACATCCCCTCTCCCGCCTGAGCGACCGGCTCTGGTCCAACTGCCGCTGGTCTTTCCGTGCCGACCAGACCTATGCCCGGATAACCCGCCGGCTGATCGCCGAAGAGGAACCGTTCGACCTGGCCATGGTCTACTTCGGCGGTTCGGACGTGGCGGGACACCGTTTCTTCCGCTATATGAAACCGGAGTTGTATGACCACCCGCCAACCGCCGAACAGATCGCCAACTTCCGGGATGTGATCGCCGACTACTATTCCTGGCTCGATGCTGAAATCGGCCGGTTGATCGAGCTCTACCCCGAGGATGTCACCGTAATCATCATCTCCGATCACGGTATGGTGCCGGTGAACCAGGATAACCCGTTCGACCCGGACGACCTTCCCATGGACGTCAACTCCGCCCACCACCGCGAGGGGCCGCCGGGGATCTTCATCGCGGCGGGACCGTATATCGAGCCGGCAGCGGATGCCGTCGCCCCGGCAGCCCTCCAACCGGAAGACCTGCCCACGGTGGGCAGCGTCTACGATCTGGCGCCCACCATCCTGGCCATGCTCCGTGTGCCCCTGGGCCGCGACATGGAAGGGCAAGTGCTGGAACAGATCTTTGCCGAGGGATTTCAGATCGACAGCCAGCCGCGAATGGTCAAGTCGCACACCACCGAAGAGTTCCAGATAAATCGTCGGAATCTCTCACGGCACGACCCCGCCGAAAGTGCCCGCATCGAACAACTGCAGAATCTCGGCTACCTTCCCCAGGAAGACGAGTGAGAACAGACGGACCCCGTACACAGGAACGCCCGTCTCCAGGGAGGTCAGGTTCCCCTGTTGACGGGCGGCCCAGGTGTTTACGGTGACGTATCTTTAGAAATAGCGCTCCAGAAGGCCCTTGAAGGCCTGGCCGTGGCGCGCCTCGTCCTTGCACATCTCGTGCACCGTGTCGTGAATCGCGTCGTAGCCAAGTTCCTTGGCTTTGGTGGCGATGTCCTTCTTGCCCTTGCAGGCGCCATGCTCGGCGGCAACCCGGGCCTTGAGGTTTTCCCTGGTGTCGGCCACCAGCACTTCCCCGAGCAGTTCGGCGAACTTGGCCGCATGTTCCGCTTCCTCGAATGCGATCCGCTTGTAGGCCTCGGCCACTTCGGGAAGGCCCTCCCGCTCGGCCTGGCGGCTCATCGCCAGATACATGCCCACCTCGGTGCACTCACCGGTGAAGTTGGCCCGCAGGCCTGCGAGAATGTCCGGGTCCACGTCCTTGGCCACACCGATCCGGTGCTCATCGGCCCAGGCCATCTCCTCGCCGCCGCCCTGCTCCTCGAATTTCTCAGCCGGCGCGTTGCACTGGGGGCAGGCATCCGGAGGCGTATCGCCCTCGTGAACGTAACCGCAAATGGTGCAGATCCACTTTTTCATCTCGTTGTCTCCCGTAACAGAAAATGATGGAACAATATCTTGAAGAAGGCCTGATTCTACACTGAATAAAGGGGGTTACCAAGAGGGCTCGAGAGCCAGGGCACAAGCATAGCGCCGGAGGGCGTTCCGGGCTGCTTCTCCGTCGGCCGCGGTGGCCGGAGAACCGGGGTCGGCCCCCTCGAAATGGCAGGAAAGCACCCGGAGTGCACCATTTTTGCGGTCCGCCTTGAGATCGTAGCGGGCCACCAGCCGCTCGCCGGCCAGCACCGGCAGACAGTAGTATCCATAACGCCGTTTGGCTGCCGGTTTGAAGATTTCCAGCACCTGGTCAAAACCGAACAGCCGCCGCACCCGGGTCCGGTCCCAGAGCAGCGGGTCGAAGGGAGAAAGGAGCACTCCCCGGTCCCGCCGGGGCCGCAGGCGGTCGAGCCCATGGGCCAGATCCAGGTCGGTGGGCCGGATCCACCCCGCCACCGGACGTCCCTCCGGGTTCTCCACAGAGCAGGGAAGAACCTCTCCCCGGCGGGTGAGCCGCCCCAGGGCCGCCGCCAGTTGTTCACGGCGGTTGGTCAGACGCCAGGTGGCGGCCAGGGTCCCCGTGGTGGCCCACCCGTGGCCTTCCAGTGCCAGGAGCAGCAACCGGTCAAGACTGGCCTCCAGGCTCATGGTCTGCTGGAGCAGATCGGCGGGGATCACCCGTTCGGCCAGGTCGAAGGACCGCTGAAAATTTCGCCGCTCGCGGATGGCCAGCTCCCCCTTGGACCAGAGGGCCGCGGCCACCCGCCTCGCCGTCTTGAGATCCCACCATCCACGGCTACCCCGCCCTTCCATCTCGATGGAAAAGAGCGGCCCCTCCGCCCTGATCCGGTGGCGGAGCCGCTGTGCCACCTGCGGGTGCCGGGCCAGCAGATCACCCCACCAGGGGTGGGTGCGGAACTCGCGCCGGCGAAACGCGAAGACGGGGTACAGCTCGAGAGGAATCCAGCTGGCTTCGTGGCCCCAGTATTCGAACAGCGGGGCCCCCGGCCGCAACAGTTCTTCGCCGAGGGAGGGGTCGAATCCTTCGAGGCGGGAGAGGAGCACGATGACGTGGCTGCGGGCCCCGGCAATGGAGACGGTGTCCAGTTGGAGATAGCCGAAGCGGCCGATCACCAGGTGTGCCGCCTCCAGGGCCCGCTTGCCCCGGCCGGCGGCACGGCGGGGCAGTCCACTCCACCGGGGTGGGAGAAGCCCGGCCCGGGCCAGGGCCAGCCGCCGGGCCTGGCGGATGCTGAGCATCATCGGATCTCCTCCCGGAACAGGCCCGTCCCATGCTCAATGACATCTGCGAAAAACGTCAGCGTACGGACGAGCCACCATACTGTTGCCGCGGCTACCTGACTGCAGGCCTCGGCGCGAAATCGCCGGCGGAGACTCGCGGATGGGCAATCGGGCCCACCGAGGGCGTCGCAACATCATGCCTGCCGCGCCCGTCCAGCGGGAACCGGCCACCGGCCAGGTTACCCCCACGCTCCATCCCGGGAATCGCCTCGAACGCGTAATGCAATACCCCCCGCCCCTCGGAGTCGAGGGTGATGATCGCCGCCCAGGCACCGATACCCTCCTGGGGGCCCGGAGCGACGAGGATGTCTTCGGTGCCGTCACCGTCCATGTCAGCGGAGCCCACCCGGGCGCCGTACCCGGTGCCAAAAACGAAGAAACTGATTTCGTCAACGGGGGTCACGGCGGATCCGTCATAGTTGAAGGCACGGATATGGCTGGGGAATGTGGGACTGGGGCCGGGCGCGGTGATGATTTCGGCCATGCCATCCGCGTCGATGTCGCCGCAGGCCACGTTCACCCCCCAGCGAGGAGTGCCATAGGCAAAAAAGCTCACCGCCGGGATCGCGGACGCCGGACCGCCGTCCACGTTCCAGCCGCGGACGTGGGGGCCGAACACCGCGCCCGGTCCGGCACCGGTGACGATTTCATCGAAGCCGTCACCATCCATGTCGCCGGCAGCCACATTTACGCCATACTTCAACGTGCCGTATGCGAAATATGAAACCCCGGGCACCGGCACCACCGGCGCGGCACCGTCATAGTCGAAGGCACGGACATGGGGCCCGAACACCGGACCGGGTCCGGCGCCGGTGATGATCTCGTCAAACCCGTCGCCATCCACATCACCGGCACAGACGTTGACCCCCCAACGGGGAGTGCCGTAAGCGAAGAAGCTCACCCCGGGCAGCGGCGTGCCGTCCACCTCGAAGCCGCGGACATGGGGCCCGAAGACGGGCCCGGGACCGGCACCGGTGAGGATCTCATCATAGCCGTCCCCGTCCAGATCCCCCGCACCCACGTTGGCCCCGTAACTGGGAACGCCGTAGGCGGTGATTTCTGGTCCCAGGGGGGCACCGAAAGGACCGAAGGCCTGCACCACCGGCCGGTTGTCCACATCCGGGCCCGGGGCCACCACCATCCCGTTTTCGCTCTGCACCTTGCACAGAACCTTCATCCCGGGATCGAGAATCACCCGGGTGGGATCGGCAGGAATCATGATGATGAAGGTTTCCGACTGCTGATCCACCCGGACGGTGGTTTCCACATCACCGGCCGGGGTCCTGATCAACAGGTCCAGCGGCATGTCGAAGAGCGGGGTCACCTCATCCACTGTCTGGATCTGGTCGATGGTGAGATACAGGTTGCCCGCCGAGGTGTTCCAGCTGACCTGATACTCGGGGTAACCGGCCAGGTAGACCCACTGGTCGAAGAACCAGTCCCAGTCCTCGCCGGTGACATCCTCGATCACCTGCTGGAAATCGGCGGTGGTGGCCGATTCATAGCGGTAGCGGTCGGCCCATTCCTGGTAGATGTCGACAAAGGTGTCGAACCCCACCTGGCTGCGGATCATGTGCAGGATCCAACTGCCCTTCTTGTAGACGGTCCCTCCCCACATGTAGTCCGGGTCGTAGATCGGGAAGCGGCCCTCGTAATCCTCCTCCCACTGGTAGTAATCCCAGCGGTTGTTGATCATCTGGGCGCGGAAGGCCACCTCCCCGTAAAAATGTTCGGTGAACAGGGCGTCGAAGTATGTGGCGGCCCCCTCATTGAGCCAGATGTCCATCCAGGTGCCACAGGTCACCAGGTCGCCCCACCACTGGTGGGCCAGCTCGTGGGCCACCGTGCCCTCGTAAGCCCGATCGCCGGAGACCAGGTTCGGGCTCCAGGTGGTCATGGTCTCGTTCTCCATGGCCCCGCCAAAGGGCGCCACTGCGTGGCCATAGGAATCGAAGGGATAGGGTTCGAACACGGTCTCGTAAAACTGGAACATGGCGGGCACGTTCTCCCAGTCGTAGACCGCCTCGTCATAGTGGTCCGGATAGACGAAATACTTCAGCGGGATCCCGCTGGGCGAGGTCTGCTCGAAGGTCCGGTAGTCCGAAACGGCAACCGACACCAGGTAGGTGGGGACCGGATAGTCCAGATAGTAGCTGGTGGTGCTGGTGCCGTCACCGTTGTCCACGATCCCCTGCAGATCGCCGTTGGAGGCCACCAGCAATTCCGAGGGAGCGGTGATGTGCCCGCGATACCAGTCAGCCTTGTCGTCGGGAACGTCACGGCAGGGGAACCAGGCCCGGGCGTCTTCGGGCTGGCTGTGAGTGTAAACCGTGCCGCCGTTGCTCTGGCTGAAGAAGAGTCCCCGGGGTGGCCTCCCCTCGTAGGAGACGGAGAAAACCCGCGATTCCCCCATGCTCATCGGCGAAGAGGGCGTGATTCGAAGCTCCTCGTTTTCGTGGACCCAGCTCACGGCAGTGGTGCTGTTTTCCATCACCCCGGTGACCGTGAGATCGAGGAAGTCGAGAGTGAGTTCGGTGAGGCCGGCCTCACGGCTCTCCACCCCCACATCGCACCGGGCCACCAGGGTCCGGTCGTCCATATCGAGATCGATGGTGAGGGTGTAGGAGAGAGCATCGTAGTTGTCGCTGGACCGGCTTTTCCAATCCGCCACGGCCCGGGCAAAGGCCGCCTTTACATGCATGCAGGCCTGGGCGCCATCGATACGTCTCGGACTCTTCCCGGTCTGGGCCAGGACGGGTCCGGCGGCCAGGAGGCCGACAAGGATAATCAAGGCTACTCTTTTCAACCCGCTGTACATGGAATCTCCTCCCCACCATGCAGGATCGCTCCTCCCCACCGTCCGACCGTGTGAGCGTTCTGCTTCAGTTCCTGGAATCACCCCCGGAGGATACCAGCGGTGCCTACCATATGAACGAAAACGCCGGCACCGTTGTTCCCCTCCCGGCAACCGGACTCCAGCCTGCACCTTACTATTATCCATCGTTTCCATTGCCATTGCTCTTTTTTTGTAACGGCCCGGCCCGCCGGGCGACCAAGAAACGAGGCGGCACCGGGCGTCCGAACACCCGTTACAGCAATCCAGATCAGGGGGAAAAACAATGACCAGAGTCAGATACATACTGAGTACACTCGTCATTCTGGTGGCAGGGGCGGCCCATGCCGCCACCCTGCACGTGCCGGCGGACTACGCCACCATCAAGGATGCCGCCGAAGCGGCCCGGGACGGAGACACGGTGCTGGTGGCTGACGGCGTCTATGGCGGTCCCGGCTGGCGCCACCTGGGCACCAACGGCAGGGACGTGATCATCCGTTCGGCCAATGGCCCGGCGAACTGCATCATCGACAACGGGGGCGAGGCCCACGCCTTCCATTTCCGCAATGGCGAAGGCCCTGGTGCCGTGGTACGGGGGTTCACCATTCGCAATTCCCACTACCCTGCGGGCGGCGGAATCCTCTGCGACGGCACCTCCCCCACGGTGATGGACAACATCGTCATCAACACCACCGCTGATGACGGGGGCGGCATCGGCTGCATTAACGGTTCAGCGGCCCGACTGATCAACAACATCGTCATCGGCTGTAGCGCCTCGAGCACCGGTGGCGGGATCGCCGTCATCGACTCCCCGGAGGTGAGGATATCCAATGCCACCATCACCGGCTGCCATGCCGGCATGGGCGGTGGCCTGGCCTGCACCAGCTCGGCCATATCGGTGACCGGGTCCATCCTCTGGGGTAATACGGCCTATTCGGACAACGAGATCCACATCACCGGCACCGGTGCGCCAGCCATCTGGTATTCGGACATCCAGGGCGGCTGGAGCGGCCAGGGCAATATCGATGCCGACCCGCTCTTCACCGCCGGTCCGCTTGGCGACCACTATCTGAGCCAGGCTTCGGCCGGCCAGCCGGCGGACAGCCCCTGCCTCGATGCGGGGAACCGGGGCGCGGATCTGGCCGGCGGCGCCACCCGCTCCGACTCGATCCAGGACCGCCACCCGGTGGACATGGGGTTTCACTACCCGCTGAACAGCTCTGAATTCAGGATCGTCACCGGCCCGGGACCGGCGGAGACGAACCCTCC
Source organism: uncultured bacterium (assembly GCA_965531145.1). GTDB lineage: Bacteria > Acidobacteriota > JAQAZP01 > JAQAZP01 > JAQAZP01 > JAQAZP01. The sequence goes on from CBESOE010000076.1 coordinate 7,449, forward strand.
CACCGTGCGGCTATCCACGCCGGCCCATCACGGGACGTGGGACCGTGAATTCAACGCCTATGGCGCTCACCAGTTCGGGGTCAACATCACGGTGGGGCAACTGGACAGCGACCCGGCGTCTGAAATCATCACCGGCGCCGGGCCAGGATCGATCTACGGTCCGCACGTGCGCGGATTCGACGGCAGCGGCACCCCCCTCTCCGGGCTCAATTTTCTCGCCTACGGCACACCGCGCTGGGGTGTCAACGTGGCCGCCGGTGATATCGACGGTGACGGATTTGACGAACTGATCACCGGCGCCGGGCCGGGGGCCGTCTTCGGCCCCCACGTCCGCGCCTTCAACTACGATGGCAGCGGCACGGTCAGCACCGTACCCGGGGCCAGCTGGTTCTCCTACGGAACGCTCAAGTTTGGAGTGAACGTGGCTACGGGGGACATCGATGGCGACGGATTCGACGAGGTGGTCACCGGCGCCGGGCCGGGGGCGGTGTTCGGGCCGCACGTCCGGGGCTGGAACCTGGATGGCGGTGCGGTTGCGCCGATTCCGGGCCTGAGCTATTTCGCCTACGGCACCCTGAAATTCGGAGTCAATGTGGCGTGCGGGGACATGGATGGTGACGGGGTGGATGAGATCATCACCACCCCCGGGCCCAGCGCTGTTTTCGGGGCCCACGTTCGCGGCTGGAACCATGACGGCTCGGGGGTGGCTCCCATGCCCGGCCTGAGCTTCTTTGCCTGGCCCACCACCGAAGTGCGCTACGGCGCCAGGTCCTGGGCCCGGAGCGACCTCGACGGGGATGGGCGGACGGAACTCCTGGTGGGCGCCGGCCCCGACCCGGCTGCCGGCAACCTGGTCAAGGCCTTCAGCTATGACGGCACGGTGGTGGAGGAATGGTTCGGCCTGGAGACCTCGGACGGCAACTGGACCCACGGAACCAGCGTGGCAGCGGGCCGGTTTTGACAACGACACTCCCGATCGACCGTTTTAGGGAGCTAAAACGGGAGGAAGTTCTCACCGTAGACCATCTTGCCTCCCAGGTGCCCGACAAATCCGATCAACCCCGCAGCGGCGACCATCATGGCCAGGTAGGCCCACTGCACGGCACCGGTGAGATTCTTCCTCGACTTGAACCGGGTGACCAGGGCAATGAGACAGATCAGCAGCACCAGGAATGCCAGGTTGCGGTGGAGTTCCACCGGGTAGTAGATACCGGCGGAAACCGTCAGGGTATCGGCCCGCAGGAGCCCGGAGGCCGCTGCCGGAATGAAGGCGAGAACGCCGAAGGCCAACACCCAGAGCCCGGCGGTTTCCAGTTCACGGCGGCCGAGGCCAAAGGTCAGCAGGTCGAGAAGCAGCACCAGGGTAATCCAGCCGATGGGAAAGTGAACCAGCGCCGGGTGCATCCGCCCGGCCAGTTCCTTCACCCCCGGTTCGGGATCGGCTTCGACGATTTCGAAGTCATCAAAGCTGTCCAGCTCCTCGATCTCTTCCGTGCCGTCGTCCCCCACCTCCTGAGCCGTTGAGGGGGCAAGCGGAGAAACGATGGCGATGACGAGGAACAGGGCGAGGATAGTGAGGATGCGAGGGAACACGCCATGCGGCAGGCCAGATCCGTTCATCGTTCGGTCCTCCCGATGATCAGTCCCCCATGTCGATGACCACTCGTCCATCCTTGAGGGATGTTTCAAAACGTTGGAGCGGATCCTCCGCCGGCCCCTTGAGCACCTTTCCTTCCAGGTCATAGATCGACCCGTGGCAAGGGCATTCGATCTTGTCACTGCCCGCCTTGTGTTCAACGGTGCACTGCTGGTGGGTACAGGTGGGGTCGAAGCCGATGACCGAGTCCTCACCGTCACGGATGAAGAGTACCATCCGGTCTTTGAGCTTAATGGTCATCGACGAACCGATGTCCTTGAGTTTATCCAATTTGTCCATGCCGATGGCCAGCTTGCCGGCCCGGGCCATCCGGGCCGGCCACAACAGGACAGCCCCCAGAGCCGCGGCCAGGGATTTTAAAACGGTACGTCTTTTCATCTTCACAGACTCCATCATTTCACACATTTCCCGTCAATGTTGTCGGGAATAGGGTCACACATCGAGAATTCAATATCAAGCTCAGCATGCGGGGGTTCCAGCGTGGACGCGGGCCGGGTTAAAAATTCCCGCCGGCCATGTTTCCACCATACCCCAGTGCGAGATCTTCAAAGGCATCAAAATCGATGGCGCCGGCAACGGCTGACCCGCCGTCCACGTCCCAGGCCCGAAGCCGGGCCGGCTGGTCCGGGTCGGGGCCGGGCATGGTGAGAATTTCGTCGTACCCGTCATCGTCGACATCGCTGCAGGCGACATTGACACCGTAGAGCGCCCCGGGATAGGCAAAGAAGTTCACCCCGGGTATGGCTGCCGCTGCCCCGCCGTCCACATTCCAGCCTCGCACATGGGCGCCGAAGATCACCCCGGGACCGGAGCCGGTGATGATCTCATCCATCCCGTCACCGTCGATGTCGCCACAGGTGACGTTGACACCGAATTTGAGTGTCCCGTAAGCAAAATAGCTCACACCGGGAATCGACGACGCCGGACCGCCATCCACATTCCAGCCGCGGACGTGGGGGCCGAACACCGCGCCGGGGCCGGCACCGGTGACGATCTCGTCCATCCCGTCACCGTCGATGTCGCCGGCGGTCACGTTGACGCCATACTTCAGTGTGCCGTACGCAAAGTAACTCACACCGGGAATCGAGGCCACGGACCCGCCGTCACTGTTCCAACCGCGCACGTGGGGGCCGAACACCGCACCGGGACCGGCGCCGGTGACGATCTCGTCCATCCCGTCACCATCCAGATCACCGCAGGCGACATTGACCCCGTATTTGTTGGTGCCGTAGGCGAGGAAGTTGACCGCGGAAACCGGTGTGCCGGTGGTGGAAAAAGCACGGACGTGGGGGCCGAATACCGCGCCGGGACCGGCGCCGGTGAGCACTTCAGTCGCACCGTTGCCGTCCAGGTCGCCGGCGGCGAGATTTACCCCCCAGGCCGGCGTGCCATAGGCCGACCACTCAGCCAGAGGCGTTCCGCCCAGGGGGCTGTACACCCGGACCAGCGGCGGGTTCGAGGCTCCGGCTCCTGGGCCGGTCACCACCGGGGTGAGATTGTCCGGTACCAGGGCAATATCACGGACGGTGGCCTCCCCCCAGGTGACCGGGACAGTGGCCAGTGTCTGGGGCGTATAGCCTTCGGCAGTGTAGGTCACGGTGTACTCGCCGGTGTAGAGTGGCCGGACATAGTTACCGTGGTCCGGGTCACAGTGCACCGCAGTGGGCATATCCATACTTTCAATAGTGACTTCGGCAGCCACGGGATTGCCGATAACCGCGTCGGTCACCGTGCCCACCAGGCCCTTGCCGGCCAGGTCGATGTGGTAGAGCATCGACTCCCGGTTGTCATCCCAGTAGTCCTCGATTTGGGAGGGCGGCGGCGCCGAGGGGTCGGACAGCTCGATGATCACGTCGTAGTCGGCATACCAGTAGTAGTTCCAGTCCTGCATATTGCCGTGGGTCATGTACCACTCGACGCCCCGGGTCACGCCGTCGGTAAAGGAGGTGCTGTTGTACATCGGCAGATTGCGCGAGGAGTAGCCGATGGCCATGTTGTAGAAGAAGGTGTCGTCAGGGCAGTAATCCCAGGTGCAGTCGTATGGATAGTTCACCACCGTCGCCCCGGTATGGAAGTTGGCCGAGAGCACGAAGGTGTGGTCCAGTTGCCAGAGCATCACCAGTTGGGTTTCGGTGCCCCGGCCGTCCGGCTCGTTCACCGGGTCATCGACAAAATCGGGAAAGTCACGGTTCAGGTCCCGGCCCTGGGCGTTGTAGCGAGAGCCGGAGACATAGCCATCAGGGTTCATCAGCGGCATGATGAAGATCTCGCGGTTGTCCACCAGGGCGGTGATGGCCGGGTCAGACCCGTAATTCATCAACAGATGCTCGATGAGGTTGAGCAGAAGCGGCACGCAGAGAGTCTCATTGCCGTGCATGGCGCCGATATACTTGAACTCCGGTTCGGCTTCCTCGGCGCCGGCATTGTCGCTGATCTTCATCACCCAGAGGTCTCGTCCGTTGGTGGACTGGCCGATGCTGAAAAGGTCGCACAGACCCGGATAGGAAGTCTCGATACCCTGCAGCCAGGTTTCCATCTCGCTGAAGGTGGGGTAACTGGTCCACTCGCGCCCCGGCTGGGGGATGAAACCCTGCTGCCCGATGGTCTCCAGGTACTCCCGGCTGGTATCCACAATGGGGTGGACCGTGAAGCCCCGGGCCATCACCTCCAGCCGTTCCCCGGCCAGAAGATACGCCTCGGCATACTGCCCGGGACGGACCGTTGTGATATCGAGATTCATGTCCACCAGCCGCTGAATGTCGGCGGGACTGCCCAACGGGATGCGGACAAGACCGGGCTTCCCGGGCAACTCACCGCTGCCGGCGACCGCCGGCGCGATGACGGAGGCCGTGGACAGGACAAAGACCAACACTGTAAACAGACGTAAAAGTTTCTGGTGCTTGCTCAAGTGACAACTCCCTGGTGCGCCGCCAAATGGCGGTCACGTACTGCTGAGGCATCCCGGATAATGGCGACGGGTATTTTAACAGGCGGGACAGTCCGGGCAAAGGAAGAAATAGTGGCGGTCAGGCACGGGGCTCGAGATAAAACCAGCGCATCCGGCCCGGCCGGTCCTCACTGATCGCCCGCAGCAGGTGCTTTTTCAGCAGCGCGGTCTTCAGGGACGACAGCGGCAGCGGGAAATCACCCAGCGTCCGTGGCTCGGACACGATTTCGGTGATTCGGTGGCTCTCCTTGAACCGCGTGGTCATCAGGTCGCCGATCTGAGGGAAGATGAAGTCATGCAGTTCCACCAGCATGTGGACCTCTGAAAGTTCGGGGATCACGGTAGGGTCAAGTAGCAGCGCTTCGGCGCCCTCGGCATCCATGAAGACCAGGCAGTTGCGGCTGCGTCTGAAACAGCTGGTAAATGCCGGAATATCGCATAGGCCATGCACGATGACCCGGGTCCGCACACCATTGATCTGGGCCATTCGGGCCGCGATCTCCTGGCCGGCCGCATCCGACTCGAAGGCGATCACGCCCGTTTCAGGCATGCGCAGGGCCAGGCCCACGGCATAATACCCCTCCCCCGCTCCCACATTGACCACATGGTCGAACTTCTTCGAGCAGAGCTGCTCGATTACCATGTGCAATTCCTTCTCATAGGTCCCCAGAATCTTGGGGAAATACTGGCTGCCCACGCTGGCGCCGAGGTATTTCATTCCCGAGAACGGCCCGGAATGAACCTGGTACCCTGTTCCCCGCTGGATAAATCGGGAAACGATGCATCCGGGATTCAGGTAGCTGAGCCGGAGCCACAAGGGATTCAGAATCTTCTGTTTGAAAAAAGTGAGCATGACCCTTCCCTAATCCTCCTCGAATGGTTCGATGTGCACCACCACGTCCATCACCCCCGGACCGTCTTCGATCAGCCGCCGTTTCACCGCTCCGGCGATCTCGTGGCCGGCCATCACCGAGAGGTCGGCGTCCACCTGGACGTGCAGATCCACCTGGGTGCCGCCTCCGGAAAGCCGGGTGCGCAAGGCGTGCACGTCACAAACGCCCTCGATGCCCCTGCTCAACTGAAGGATCTGCCGCCGGTCCTCGGAGGGCGCCCCGCGGTCGGTGAGCTCGCCAAAGGCGGTGAAGAGAATTCGCCAGGCAGCGTGGAGCAGGAAGACGGTGACCAGAAGGGCGGCTATCTGATCGACAAAGGACCAGTCGGGAAAGTAGATCGCCACCACCACGGCCAGGGCCACGGGAATGGAGCTGAGCGCATCGCTGCGGTGGTGCCAGGCGTTGGCCGTCAAAGCCGACGACCCCGTGCGGAGGCCGGCGGCCAGGGTCCAGCGGTAGAGCAGTTCCTTGACAATGATGGAGATGGCGGCACCGGCAAAGGCGAACCAGCCGGGCGTGGCCCCTGACGAGTCGTGGATGGTGGTCAGAGCGCGGTATCCGATCACCACGGCTGCCGCTGCCAGAAAGAGGCCGATGGCCGCGCTGACCAGGGTCTCGATGCGGTGGTGGCCGTACGCATGGTCGTCGTCGGCCGGAGCGGTCCAGTACTTGACGCCGAGGAGCAGGGCCAGATCGGTGCCCAGGTCGGAAAGACTGTGCGCGGCATCGGCCACCAGGGCCTGGCTGTGCCCCACCACACCGAGCACGAACTTCAGGCCGGCGAGAAGGATATTCACCGCCATGCCCGCCAGGGTTACCCGGCGGATGGTGGAGCCTTCACCAGCCCTGTCTCTGTTCGCTCGCGGCCCGATCACCATCAATCCTCGAGGAAAGCCACCTTGGCGCCATACGCCACATCGTCCGCCGGATAGGCAAGGAAGTCCACGTCATCCATGGCAGTCAGTGCCGTGCCGTCGTAATTCCAGCCGCGGACCCGGGCGGTGAAGTCCGGACCCGGACCGGCGCCGGTGATGATCTCGTCGATTCCGTCACCATCCAGGTCGCCGGCGCCAACCTCAACCCCGTATTCGGTGGTGTCGTAGGCGAAATAACTGACACCCTGGATCGGCGTAACCGTTCCGCCGTCAACATTCCAGCCCCGCACGTGGGGGCCGAACACCACACCCGGCCCGGCGCCGGTGATGATCTCGTCCATCCCGTCACCGTCCAGGTCGCCGCAGGCGACGTTGACGCCCCATTTCAGCGTACTGTAGGCGAAGTAACTCACTCCGCCCAGCGGGCCCGCGGTCCCGCCGTCAACGTTCCAGCCCCGCACGTGGGGACCGAAGACCGCGCCCGGCCCGGCACCGGTGACGATTTCATCCATCCCGTCGCCATCGAGGTCGCCGCAGGCGACATTGACACCGTATTTCAGCGTGCCATAGGCGAAATAGCTCACCCCGGAGACCGGGGACACCGGGTACACCGCATCGCGGTCGTAACTGAAAGCCCGCACGTGGGGGCCGAACACCGCGCCCGGCCCGGCGCCGGTGATGAACTCGTGGCGGCCGTCACCGTCCAGGTCACCGGTGGCCACGTTGACGCCGTATTTGTTGGTGCCGTACGCGAAGAAGGACGCTCCGGTCAGCGCCGTGCCGGTACTGCTGAAGGCACGCACCTGCGGGCCAAAGATCGCGCCCGGCCCGGGGCCGGTGATGATTTCGTCCCCCGGCTCGTCATCAATGTTGCCGGCGGCAACGTTCACCCCGTAGCGGTCCGCTCCGTAAGCAACAAAGGAGACCACCATGCCACTGCCGGGGATGAACCCGCGCACTTCGGGCGGGTTATCCGGGCCCGGCCCGGGACCGGCGAGAATCAGGTTGTCATAGTCACCGGTACCGTTGTTGACGAAGAGGTAGTTGCCCACGCTGCTGTCCCAGTTGGAGACCGCCACCTCCAGGCCGCGGGACCACTCGTATTCAATTGACACGTTATCACCCCCCGGGTCGGAACGGAGGCTGATCCAGCCGTTCTCCAGACTGGTGGCAAACCCTGCACTCACCCCGCCAACGATGACGGACAGTATCCGCTCGATGGGACGGTGCGGGAGATAGTAAAGGGTTCGGCCGGGCGTGGAGGTGAAGTTGTAGGTATTGAGCTGCAGTTGGTCACGGTCGGTGTCGCCAAAGCAGATGCGCTCCACTACGCTGCCGGTGGAGGAGGCCCAGACCGCCGAAGAGCCGAGCGTTCCGCCCTGGTTCAGGTGCACTCGTATCGGCCCCCACCACTGCCCGGAGAAGAGGTCGAGGTCACCGTCATTGTCCACGTCGGAAAAGGCCACCGCAGAGCCATACCCGCCCTCGCTGGAGGTCCAGCCCGGGGTGGTGCCCAGGGTGCCGGAGCCGTTGTTCACATACAGTTTGAACCGGCCGCTGCCCCCCAGCTGGTTGTTGTCGGCCACCGCCAGGTCCGGGTAGCCGTCACCGGTGACGTCGCCCCAGGCCAGGGTGTTGGCATCCTGCTCGGCCGTGTCGGCCGAGCTCCAGCCGGCGCTGGTGCTCATCACCCCGTTGTTGTTGTAGTAAACCCGGTTCGGGTCGCCGGAGTTGCAGAAGGCCAGGTCGAGGTCGCCGTCCCGGTCCACATCGGCCCAGGAAACATCGTAGCTGGAATCCAGCTCGGCCGACTCCCAGACGGGCGTGGTTTCCAGCATCCCCCCCACATTGCGAAAGATGCGGTTGGTACGCGGCTGATTGTTGTAGGACTCACCGCAGGCCACCGCCAGGTCGAGGTCGCCGTCATTGTCCAGGTCGCCAAAGGCGCAGCGGAAGGTGTAGACATCCTCAGTGGCGGTCCAGGCCGGTGTCGAACCCAGCATGCCGGTCCCGTCGTTGAGGTAGAGCTTGACCCTGCCGTCCTCACTGAACCCGGCGGCACCGATATAGACCGAGGCCGCCACGTCGGGCCAGCCGTCCCCGTTGACATCGCCCACCGAGAGGTGGCCGTGGTAGTCGATGTCACTCGACTCCCAGTGCGGAGTGTCGGGAAATGTACCGTCCCCCCGGTTGTAGTAGACCGCCACGTGCTGGCGGTATATGTCATTGCCGTTGGACACCACCAGGTCGGGCCAGCCGTCGCGGTCGATGTCGGCCAGCATGGCGCCGGTGGAGACCTCGGTATCCGCGGACTCCCAGTTCGGGGTGCCGTCGTAGGGCACGGTGCCGGCGAACAGGGCCGGCGTACAAGCCAGGCAACAGCAGAGCAGCAGGACTGACACAAGGCGATCTCGGTTCATCTCATCCTCCAGGCACGGGGCCGGACAGACCCGCCGGGCGGGCAGTGGCATGCAGGCAAGGCTGTAAAAATATAACACAACCGTTCAGGTCACGGCGCCGTGGCGGTGAGCACGGCGCTGGACACGGCCGTGCCGCCGGCCGCCGGGTAGGGCGGCTGGTTGTACGGCGCGGGCGTCACGTCTTCGGCGGCCAGAGTGAAGATGCTGGTGCCGATCAGTGAGCCGATGGCCGGGATATTCTGGTTCCAGGAGCTGGTGAACAGGCTGCCCGGAGCAATGTTGGCATACCCGGCACGCCAGGACCCGACGGACCCGCCACCGGCCAGGGCGATGTTGATACGCCCGGCGATGCGACGGGTCTGGCCGGGATAGGTGTTGGCCAGGGAGATGCTGAAACTGGTGGTGAACGGCACCTGGCCGGCGTCCGGGCTCACCCTGAGGTCGGTCTCCAGGGTGGAGGGTGATGGGACGCCGCTATTGGCAAAGAGGTAGTTGCCGTCGTCGCTGTCCCAGTTGCTCACGGCCACCTCCTGGTCGAAGGACCAGGTGTACTGCACGGCGACAGTGGCGCCGGCCGGGTCGGCGGCCAGGCTGAGCCAGCCGTTCTCCAGGCTGAAGCAGTAATCCCCGCTTCCCAGGGGGCTGCCGCCAACCTCCACCGAACCGATGGATTCCAGGGGCCGCCGGGGCAGGCTGTACAAGGTATTCCCGCCAGTCTCGTCAAACAGGACGGTGGCAACCCGCAGGTCATCCCGGTCGGTGTCGGCAAAACAGATCCGCTCCACCACGCTGTTGGTGGAGGACGTCCAGACCGCCGACGAACTGAGGGTGCCGCCCTGATTCAGGTGTACCCGCATCGGACCCCACCACTGCCCGGAGAAGAGGTCGAGGTCGCCATCGTCGTCGGCATCGCTGAAGGCCACCGAGGAGCCGTAGCCGCTCTCGTTGGAACTCCAGGCCGGAGTGGTGCCGAGGGTGCCGGAACCGTTGTTCACATAGAGCTTGAACCGGCCGCTGCCCCCCAGCTGGTTGTTGTCAGCCACCGCCAGGTCCGGCCAGTCGTCACCGGTGACATCGCCCCAGGCCAGGGTGTTGGCATCCAGCGAGATGTCGCTGGAGCTCCAGGCGGCGCTGGTTTCCAGCACCCCGCCATTGTTGTAATACACCCGATTGGGCCCGCCGGAGTTGCAGAAGGCGAGGTCGAGGTCGCCATCCCGGTCCACGTCGGCCCAGGAGACGTCGTAGCTGGAATCCAGTTCGTCGGAGAGCCAGGCCGGCGTAGCTTCCAGCATTCCTCCGCTGTTGCGGAAGACCCGGTTGTGACGCGGGTTGCTGTAATACGACTCGCCGCAGGCCACCGCCAGGTCGAGGTCGCCGTCGTTGTCCATGTCCCCGAAGGCGCAGCGGAAAGAGTAAACATCCTGGCCGGCCGTCCAGGCCGGGGTGGCCCCCAGGGTGCCCGCCCCGTCGTTGAGATAGAGCTTGACCGTGCCGTCCTGGCTGAACCCGGCGGCGCCGATATAGACCGACACCGCCACATCGGGCCAGCCGTCACCGTTGACGTCGCCCACCGAGAGGTGTCCGTGGTAATCGATGTCGGTGGACTGCCAGTCGGGGCTGCCGGGGAAAATGCCGTCACCCTGGTTGTAGTAGACCGCCACTCGCTGGCGGTGGATGTCGTTGCCGTTGGACACCACCAGGTCGGGCCAGCCGTCGCGGTCGATGTCGGCCAGTGCCGCACCGGTGGAGACCTGGGTGTCCGATGAGACCCAGGACGGAGAGGTCCCGTAAGGGATCTGCGCTGAAACCGGAGCGGCCGCCAGCAGGAGCAGGCAACCGGCGACGAGCAGGTATGAAATGAGCGCCCGGGAACAGGGACAGTCCCGTCCGGGACGGATGGCGATGCTGATCATGGAAACCTCCGGTTGGCTGGTCGCCGGCATCGAGGAAAAACTCCGGCCAGCGAACGACTGCGGGCAAGGCTGGCACTATGTTATCACAAAAACCCGCAGCATGACCCGGACCGGTTACCCGATCACACCAACCTTGCGCAAGCCCCGCTCGAACTGGGCCTGGCGGTCCTCCAGGTCCCCGGTGTAGCCGATGGAGAAGCGGATCAGGCCTGGAGAAAGCCCCATCCGTTCCTGGGAGTCAGCGGAAATCTCCGACGAGGTTGACGACCCCGAACAGGACATCAGGGTATCGAAGTAGCCGAGGGAGACGGCGATCAGGCCGAATTCTTCATCGTTCTGCAGGACTTCCATCAATTCGTCGGCCCGTTCCGGGGTCCGGCAATCGATGGTCAGCATACCGCCGAAACCGTAATCATCGTTGAGCATCGATCCCATCAACTTGTGGTGTGGATGCGATTCGAGGCCCGGATAAATCACCGGGGCGCCCAGTTTCTCCGCATGGCGGGCAATGGCCATGGCCCGGCGGGAATGCTCGCGCATCCGCATCGGCAGATGGGGCAACCGCTGGATCAGGTCGAAGGCCGCCCGCGGGTCCATGGTGGGGCCGAGCAGCATAACCCGGCCGGTGTGCAGGTCCATCAGTTCGTAGACAAAGTCCTTGGTGCCGCAGATGACACCGGCGATCATGTCGCTGGCCCCGTTGATGAATTTGGTCATCGAATAGATCACCACGTGGGCTCCGAGGGCCAGGGGCGAGATCATCGCCGGAGTGAAGGTGTTGTCCACCACCAGTTTCAGGCCGTGCTCGTCGGCCAGTTTGCCCAGCGCCGGGATATCAGCCACTTTGAGCGTGGGGTTGCCGAGAGTCTCGGTGTAGAGCACCTTCGTCTTCGGGGTGATGGCCGCGGCAAATGCGGCGGTGTCCGAGGGGTCAACAAAGGTTGTTTCCACCCCCATGTCGGGCAGCACATCTTCGAAGAGCGCGTGAGAGCCGCCGTAAACGGTGTCCGACGAAACGATGTGGTCGCCGTTATGGCAGAGCTGGAGCAGGGTGCAGGCAATGGCCGACATGCCGCTGGAGGTGCAGATGGCGTGACCGGAGCCCTCCATCGCGGCCAGGTAGCGGGCCAGCACGTCAACGGTGGGGTTGAAATGACGGCTGTACAGAAAACAACCGCCGGCATCCGGGCCCTTCTCCCCGTGAAAAATCTCGGGCATGGTTCCCGGTTCAAGTACGGTGAAGGTGGATGAGCGGGCCAGCGACGGGCAGACACCGCCAAACTCGCCGAACTCTCTCTTGGCTCGCTGCATGGCCTTTTCCGGATTGAATTTTTTCATGGCACATCCCCTGTATGGATCAAGGCGGCCCCCCGGTTCACGGGCGGGCGGGTCTCTGTTCTCGGCACCGGCCGGATGAATGTCTGGCAGTATAGAAAAGGACCCGTCACAGATCAAGGAACAGCCGCCAGGATACGGCGGGAGACGCCAGAACCGGCCCCGTGCTACACTCGGGAATGCGTAAGCCATCCCCAGCGATCATTGTCGGCACCTTCGTCCTGCTGACCCTGATCTGGGGCACCACCTGGGCCGCCATCCGCATCGGCCTCGCCGGCATCCCCCCGGTCACCGGGGTGGCGCTCCGCTTCGCCATCGCCGCGGTGATCCTGCTGGCCATGGCACCGCTGTTCAAGGTCCGCTTCGGCCGCACCTCACGGGAACGATGGCTCTGGGTGCTCAACGCCCTCTGTTCTTTCTGCGCTTCCTACGGCATCGTCTACTGGGCCGAGCAGTGGCTCCCCTCCGGCCTGACCTCGGTGATCTTCGCCACCATGCCGCTCTTTGTCGCCCTGATGGCCCACGCAGTCCTTCCCGGGGAGCGCCTGACCTCCCGGGCGCTTGCCGGCGTGATTGTCGGTTTCGGCGGTGTGGCGCTGATCTTCTCCGAGGATTTCACCCTGCTGGTGGGGCCGATGGCGGCCACCGCCTCGGTGGTGCTGCTCATCTCGCCGCTGCTGTCGGCAGTGGCCAGCGTCTCGATCAAAAAGTGGGGCAAGGACGTTCACCCCATCTCCATCTCGGCGGTACCCATGGGGATCGCGGCGGGCCTGATGGGGGCGCTGGCCCTTGCCGTTGAGGGGGACACGCCACCGGTTTTTGACGCGGTGTCGGTGGGCGCCCTGCTCTACCTGGCGGTGCTCGGGTCAGCGGTGACTTTCAGCCTCTACTTCTGGTTGCTGACCCATGTGGATGCGACAAAGATGTCGCTGATCGCCTACACCGCCCCGGTGGTGGCGGTCAGTGTGGGGGCACTGGCCTTTGACGAACCGTTGACCTGGCGAATCCTCTGCGGTTCAGCGCTGGTGATCGGGGGGGTGGCCCTGGCGGTGCAACGCCCCGGCGGGTTCAGCCGGCCAGCCAGCGCAGCAACTCCTGCAGCAGCAGCACGCCGAAGAGCAACAGGGCCAGAATAAGCAGGATGTTGCCGGCCGGGCCGTTGCGCCACCGGCCGATCCACCCCTGTCGGTTGTTGAGGATCAGCAGGGTGGCGGC